>JANQQW010000191.1 GCA_028284885.1 Planctomycetaceae bacterium | reverse complement strand
CGAAAACGGTTACGTTCGACACGGCTCGTTGCTCCTGGAAGTCCGGGGACCCTGTACAAGTCCCAGTCTCGGGGCAACGGGCCTCTCATACCATCTGGGGTCAAGTCGTCGGAAGACGTGTCGCTTCAACGCGAGCCTCCATCGACGACTTGCCCCCAGACGGGCGGCTCGTCGTGCCGGTCACGAACTGGGGGCAGGTTGTCGAGGTCGCCTCCCCCGAGCTCTGAACCGAAACGGCGACAACCTGACCCCAGCCACCCCTCCGCCGATGGGCGGACGTGGGAGGTTGCGTCCTGCTACCGAACCGAGAGCCCGCCGAATCGTCGTCGGCGGGCTCAATCGCAAGCCGAACTCAGCCTACTCCGACCGCGCTCGCAAACTCGGCACGCGCGACGTCGGGAGTCTTGTCGGAGACGACCTTGTAGACTTCCTTCAGCTTCTCGATGTAGGACTCGACCGCCGAGAGGTCTCCGCCCAACATCTGCGAGATCTCGTAGACCAAGACCGCTTCAGACACCTTCGTGTAGTCCACGACGGAGGTGCAGAAGGTGTAACACATCGCATTCTCGATGGTTCCGATGATCGAGTTGTCCTTGAAGTTGTACCTCCAGACCTTTGTGTCGAGACGCACGATCGCGTTGTTCTGCATGGTGATGAACGTCTGCTGTTGCTCTTGTTGGCCCATTTGGTCGCTTCCCAGGATCGTCTTCAGCCCCACCTGAATCAGGTGCTTGAAGCCGTTCTTCACATCGTCCGAGCTCCCCCCGAAGAAGTCGTCGACCGCGTCGGAGATCCCCTTGCTGACGTCCTTCGACACGTTGCAGTTGTATCGTTCCGTCCATGCAACCGGCTCACCCACGATCTTCACCGGGTCGTCGCCGGTTGCGACGCCGGAGAGCTCCTCGATCAACTGCGTCTTGAAGAGTGCGAGCTGGGATTTCGCCATGTCGAGCAGGAAGTCCAGCTGTTCCTGCGCCTTCTCCTGGTCTGCCTTGGACGTGTCCAGTGCATCTCGCACGGCCTGAAGTACTCCCATGGTCATCCCCCTTGGCTCGGCGAATTCCTAGGTGGCCCGATTGATGAACGCCGAGCCATTCATCGCACTGGTGCCCCGTGCTGACGGGTGCAGGGCGCATGGGAACAGTATACTGGAGTTTACACAACGGTCCCGCGTCCACTTCAGGGCGGAATTCGACGAACCGCACCTCCCGAGTGCCACTCTCGTGTCACCATGCCGGTGGCCAAGGCTACCAACGAGGATCGCGGACACTCCCCGTCACCGCTCGCGGCTCATCGCCGGCACGACCGGCCGCGCGCCGGGTGCCACTGCCGTTTCGCCAGTGCTTTGAGCATCGGAGGCCTGCACGGACGTGACAGTGTTGGCGACCCGAGCGGAACGGGCGTAGGCTGCCGTCCATGAGTCCACACCGCAAACGTGTCCGTCGCTACCACGAGGTTTTCGGGCGATCCGCCTCGTTCCACGGTCCACCACGCGCGACATCGACGAATCTTGATTCGACGGTTCGCCGATGAGAGAATGAAGGTTCGCACACCGAGGCCGTGCCAGGCGGCTTCACCACCACTCCTGCCGAGGTCGCTCCGTGAATCCGTCTGCCTGCACCGGTCATCGTCGCACGTTCGGTCCTTCGCGCCGCAACTTCTTGAAGGCGGGGGTCGCCGGGGCGTTCGGGTTGTCGCTGGCGGACGTCCTCCGACGTGACGCGGCGGCCGCTCCGTCGGACCGCGGGGCGGCGGCGAAGTC
>JANQQW010000291.1 GCA_028284885.1 Planctomycetaceae bacterium | reverse complement strand
TTGCGGACGCCGGAGCCGGCACCGAGTTGCTCGCGGATGATCGGCTCGGCGTCGGTCGCCGAGATGTGCTCCAGCACGAACCGCTGGAACTCGGTCGCCTGCAGGTCGACGTCCTCGACCCCCGTGAGCCAGCGGGCGATGCGCTCGGCGTTGCCGGCCGTGTCCCGGACGACGATGGCGGACGCGACGCTGAGCGGGTCGGCCTTGCCGTACGCACCGAGGACCGCCTTCACCTCCTCGGCCGTGTTCTTCGGGTCCGCGCTCTCGGCGAGCGGGATGACGACGCTGACCAGCTCGTTGCGGCCCCGCTTGCCGAGTTCCTCCAGCGAGACGTTGGGGACCATGTTGGGCGGAACCGGTTGCGAGAGATCGACGCAGACGAGGAAGTCGTCGCGGCGAACCAGCACGAAGCCCTTCGGCAGCAGGTAGCCGTTGAGCACGTCGAGGGCGCCGGTCGCGTCGTACGACTTGTCGTCGACGTAGCTGAACTCGCCGGCCGGGACGACCTCCGGGTCGAGCGTGAGGTTGGCCTGTTCGGCGAACAATTCGAGGACCTCAGCCCATGGGGCTCGCCGGAAGTTGAACGAGAAGGGGGCGTTCGGGTCTCGCTTCTGCTGGCTGGCCGATCCGAACGAGACGACGGCCGCCGCCGGGTCGAACGGCGGCTTCACCTCGGTCGTTCGCGGCGTTTCCGCTGGTGGCTCGGTCGGCGGCTTGGACGCGGACTCGGTGTCGTCGGTCGTCGCAGGGGCGGAATTGCTCTCGTCGACGGCGGCGACCTCGACGCTTGCGAGTGTCGAGGTCCACTTCTGCCGTTGCTCGTCGCTGAGGATGGCCGTCAGTTTGCCGGCCCACTCCTCGTCGAGCTCGCTCCGCTGCTCGTCGGAGGCATCGCGTCCCAAGCGGAAGCGGGCACCGAGGTACTCGCGGGACATGCCACGCAATTCGTCGCGCGTCTCGTCGTCGAGCTCGAGAAAGTCGGCGGCGTCTCGCCCGAACAGGGCGGCCGGGCCGTTGACCTTCCAGACGAGGGGCTTCAGCTTCGCCGCCCGCTCTTTGCCGAGAAGCTCGGCCACCTTCTGCTCGGTCGCCACTTTCGCCTCGGCGAGCTTCTCGGCCGTCAACTCACGGAGTTCGTCGCCGGAGGCGTCGGGATTCTCCTCGGAGACGGCCCGGAACGTCTCGGTGAAACTCGGCCGAGGGGCCTCTTCCAGGGCCTCGAGCTTCTGCCGTTCCTCGTCGGTGATCGCCAAAGTGGCTGCGATCTCGGGCTTTCGCAGCGAGTCGAAAATGCTCGGCGTGCCCCGAAATCCGCGACCCGGCTGCGCCGTGGCGGTGTTCGAGAGCACCCATGCGACCAACAGAAGTCCGACGGTCGAGCGAGCTGTCATCGAAGGCCTCGTTCTGAACATCTTGCGGCGAGAGCGGGGTTCGGCAGGTTCGCCTTCGCAAGTGGCTCTGACGAAGGGGCTTGTGGCGAATCCGCCCCGCAGGTCGCGAGGACGTGTTGGGGTGAGTACCCCCCGAAAGGCATTATAGATTCAGGGGATCGGTGTTGTCGGCGCAGTGCGCCCGAGTGCACGGTCCATCAAACACCGTTCCGGGGACCGAAGTCTCGCACGGAGTTGGGGAGATGGTTCGAACGACGGCATTGCTGGGTTTCGGGGTGTTCGTGTCGGTTGTGACCCCGGTGCAGGCCGACGACGCGACGCCGACGGCGGCCGAGCGGCGTCTGCTCACCTTCCTCGACCAGAATCAGGACGATCGAATCGACGCCGTCGAACGGGATCGTTTTCCCGTTCCCATGCGACGCTGGATGGGGGAGAACGCCATCGACGTGTCGTCTGGCGTGCCGAACAGCGAGTTCATGCCGATCCTGCGCAGAATGCTGTCGGATCTGCGTGCAGGACAGTTCAGCGTCGGTGCGTCACGTCGATTCGTCGCAGGTTCCGCGTCGTCGGGCCGACCAAGAACGGGAAACGGCCAACCGGTCAAACCGCAGGTTTTCGAGCCGGTGAAGCTGAGCGGCTACGAACTTCTCGTCGCCGAGCGGACCTTCACCCGACTCGACAAGAACCCGACCGACGGGAAGATCACCCGCAGAGAACTCGACGACGCGACCAAGGGGTTGCTCGAGTCCGGTGGCGTCGTCATCCCGGACGAGATGGACCGCGACACGTTTCTACAGCACTCGGTCCGCATCCAGCGGCAGCAACTCGACCAGTGACCTCTTGCCCGCGGCTCAGTCCAGGACGAGCCGGACCGTGAACAGCTTCTCGCGGTCTCCACGGACGCGAAGGTCCTCGAGCATCGTCTCGGCGCTCGGCGATAGGAAGTCGTTGAACTTCTGGCGGCCCTTCACCTTCGCGGTGAACCGCTGCTCGAAGTCGACGAGATCCTCGTTCAGCCAGACGACGTGCTGGCTCGCCCCCGACCGCCGCACGTCGAGCCCGTTCGCCTCGCTGAAGCGGGCCTCGAGCGTGGCCGGCACGACGCGACCGCGGCCGTTCGCGTTCAGCAGCGCGGCGTTCGACTGCAGCACGCTCGCCGGCAGGCCGTACGCCTCCAGCCAGTAGAAGCGGTTGTCGCTGGGCCGGAGGACCTTGAGGTCGAGCTCGTCGGGCGTCTTCACGCGGCGGTGCAGGTCCATCCAGTCGAACAGGACATGGATCTCCTCGTAGAACGACTCGTACCCGCGGCCGACGTACTCGCAGTACAGCACGTCGTGGTAGTTCCGCACGAGTCGCGTGAGCTCTTTGGCGTTCTTGGCCGGCGTGTCGCGGTCGAGCTCGCCGCCGACGACGAACATCGGCACGTGGACCGAGTTGGGCCAGTACCACTGGCAGTACTTGTCGCTGACCCCGTTGACCGGGATCGCCCCGGCGAAGAGGTCCGGGCGGGACATCGCGATGTCGAACGTGGCGTTCCCCCCCTGCCCGTGGCCGGAGAGGAACACGCGGTCGGAGTCGATGCGGAACCGCTTGCGGGCGTCGCGGACGGCGTCGACGACGATCTCGTGGGTCCGGATTCCGTAGTCGTACTTCCGGTCGGGCCCCAGGTACTCGGGAGCGACGACGACGTACCCCCGCCGCTGCGACTGACCCGGCTGCGGCATGTCGCCGGCGAACTTGCGGACCACGCCCCACCACTCCAGCTCGGCCTGCGGCGTCAGTCCGCCGTCGTGCAGGGCGACGATCATCGGGTAACGGTGGTGCGGTGAGTACTCGGTCGGCAGCAGCACGTGGTAGACGAGCTCGTCGTCGTCGCCGGACGTCGATGGGACGACGACGCGGCTGGGAACGCCCGGCGTGATGCCGTCGGTGTCGAAGATCGGCGGCAGCTCGGCGATCATCTGCCTCAGCCGCGGCAGGTCGATCCCCTCGAGCCCCAGCAGCTCTTCGAGCCGCGCCCCGGGACGCCGCTCGGGGGCGCCTCGAAGGTACTCGAGCAGCAGGAACCGGGCCCGCCAGTACCGCAGCGCCGCGTCGAGGTCGGTGACCGCGCTCTCCGCGCCGAGCACCCAGCCGGAGTACGCGAGCGCCAGCTTCTTCTCCGGCGAGAGCGTCTCGTCCTCGGCGAGGTTCAGGAACGGGACGAGCTTCACGAGCGACTCGGGGTCGAGGTCCCGCTTGACGGCCGTTCGCAGCGGGCCGAGCTCCGCGGCCTTCTCGGCGTCCTCCATCTCGGACTGGAACCGCCCCAGCAGCGACGACGCCTGCAGCGCCTGCATACGGGACTGGTCGTACTCGTCGGTCAACTCGTCCACCTGCCGGATGACGGCGGCCGCCATGTCCTTCCGGGGAAACTGACGAGCCGCCTGGTAGGCGAGGCGATGCTGACCGGCCCGCTGGCGGAGCCGAATCTCTCCGAGCAACTGACGAGCGAGCAGCTGCCGCAGCCGCTGGGAGATCTCGTCGACGCGTCCTTCGAGCTCCGGGAACCGCTCGCGGATCGCGTCGAGCTCGCGGCCACACTCGGGGTAGCGGTCCGCTTGCAGGTAGAACAGCGCGATCGACATCCGGTCGTTCGGGTCGTCGGGGTCGATGCGGCCCCGGAGGATCGGGTCCAGAACGGCCGGTTCGACGGAGCTGGTCGCGAGCCCGTGTTCCCACACGACGTTCAGTCCCTCGACCTCGATCTGCTTCGGCGTGATCCGCTTGATGCCCTGGATGATCGGCTTCGGCCCCTTCGGCGTCTGCACGGTGACCGTGCGTCGGCCGAACGCGTCGAAGTGGTCGCGCGCCTCGACGGCCCCGAGCGTCGTCACGGCGAAGTTGCTGCCGATCCGCTTGTGCTCGAAGTCGAACGACACGTCCGAGGCGAGGACGGCGGCCTCGTCGACGCGAGCCACCCGGCGACGCGACGACGAGAAGACGTACCGCTTGTAGCCGGCGTCCACCATCAGCATCGGGAAGCTCGCCACCGGCCCCCGTTGCGGCTTCAGGGCCGACTCGGACAACCCGGCGACGGGGACGACCGAGCCCTCGAGCACGAGACCGTTGGTCAGTTCGACCTCGCCGGCGTCCGCGGGCAGCCCGAGGACCAAGGCCAAGACGAGGGCTCGACGGACATGTCTCGACGTCACGTGCACGCGTGCCTCCTGTCGCTCGACGCGGTCGTGCGGATCGTGCCTCGCACTCGGGTTGTGCGGCCTCCGCGACGACGGCCTCACTCGCCGACGGCTGGCCTCGATTCATCATCGGATGACACGACCGGGAATTCCAGAGCGTTCCCGAGGAGTCCGACTACTCCTCGCCCCGCAGCTTGGCGACCAGGTCGGCCACGTCCCGTTCGTGCCGGGCCACCCGCTCGTACACGCGGCCAACGGCTGGCAGCGCGACCGCGGCAAACACGTTCTCCTTCACGGCACGTTGCGACAGGGCGTTCCACTTGGCCGCGAACTCCTCTTCCGGCCCCTTGGCGATCTCGATGATCTCGTCGTAGTGCCCTTGGAACTCTCGCAGCTTCGCCGCGACGGCCTCGGGCTTCCCGGCGTCCGGCACTTCGAGACCGAATCCCGCGAGGTTCTTCCGGAAGGCCCCCGGATCCGCCTTCGCCTGCCGAATCATCCAGTCGGCGATGCCACGCCGCTCCGCGAGAATGGCCTGCTCGAAACTGCCCCCTTTCGGAACCGTCGCGAGCCGGTCGGCGGTCTGGCGGCGAGTTGCCGGGTCAAGGTCGTCGAGATGCGACTCCAGCACGTCGTCGATCCACGACTCGATGGCGATCTGCACGAGCAACGAGACGAGCAGCCCTTCGGAACCGGTGCAGTGCCGCGCGAGGACGCGACCGTGGTGCAGGTCGTCGAGTGCGCCCGGGACGTCGCCGTCGGCGAACCGGACCCGGGCACGCAGGCAGGCCAGTCCAGCGAGCCGGCGTGCCTTCGAGAGTTGCGGCAGCAGCAGCTGGGGGCCGTCCGTGAGCAGGTCCTGCCCCCAGTCGCAGTCGCGAACGGCGGCCCCGCGGGCCAGGAACTGCAGGGAGACCTTACTCCGTTCGACGAGGCCGCGGGCGGTCGCGTCGAGCGGAGCCTCGGTGTAGCCGGACCGGCCGAACCGTTCCGTCTCCTCTTCCGTCAGCTCCGGCAGCATGGAGAACGCCAGCCAGTACTGCAGTGCGGCGTTCTTCGCGAGCGGACGGTCCGCTGGAGGAGCCGCCTCGCCCTGCGCAAGACAGACGGACGGAACGGCGAACAGAACGAGTGGCAGCAGTCGAGAGAACACGGGGGCTCCTTTCGTGGAAACAGAGGTCAGTGGTCGATCGAGCGAACGTCGGCGATCTCGACCGAACCGACGCCAGGGAGAAGTCGGTCGGCGTCGTCGGTCAGCAGGGACTCGAACTCGTCCATCGACGTCCCCACCGCGAGGTGGTACGACCAGACCGAGGCCCGGACGTGTCGCGGCTCCGCCGGCGCGTCGTCCGCCGGCGCGGGACGAGGCGGTCGGTCGGCGATCTCCTCGTCGATCGGGAGCGGTCTCGGCAGCGTCCACCAAGTGACGAGAGCTGCCAGTCCGCACGCGGCGGCCGCGGCGACCACCCCGAACGCCTTCGCCGTCGAACGACTTCCACCGTCGCGTCGCGGCTCGAGCGGGCGTGAAAGTCGTTTCCGGAACGCCGGGGGGAGCGGTGCCGGCCGCAGGGACCGGAGTTCCTCGAGCAGCGGGTCGTCGATCGGATCGTCGTGCTCAGTCACGGGAGGTCCTCACGGGTTCGTGTTCGGGCTCCAGCACGTGCCGCAGCCGTTCGACGGCGTAGCGGAACCGGGAGGCCGCGGTGTTCGAGGAGATCGACAGCGTTCGTCCGATCTGTGGGAACGTGAGCTCGCCCCAGATTCGCAGGACCACGATCTCGCGTTGTGTCTCGGGAAGTCCTGCGACCGCCTGCTCGATGCGCCGCACTCGTTCGTCGCTCTGGACGGAGTCCTCCGGCCGCACGAACCACTCGGCGTCCGCGGCGACCGTCTGTTCCCGCGTCCGTCTCCGCTGCTCGGACCGGTGTTGCTGTCTCACGGCGTTCCGCACGCACGTGAAGAGGAACGCCCGCGGGTCGTCGGCCGCGGGACGGGTCCGCACGCAGCTCGCGAACGCCTCCTGCACGGCGTCCTCGGCGTCCGCGGCCGAGCCGGTCAACTGCCGCGCGTACAGCTGGAGGGCCGGCCCGAAGTCTTGGAACCAGTTCTCCCAGCATTCCATCGGAGTCTCGCGTGCAACGGCATGGTCACCGTCAAGATGCCGCCGTGCGTGCGATCCGTCTGCCCGGATCCGCGAAGTTCGCGAGATTCCAGAAGAGACGCGGGGCGGCTCGCGGCCTGCCGTTCGATCTCCACATTCGCACGGGGCCAAGTCGTGCGAATCGGCGAGACGAGTTCAGTGGGTCACGGCTCCGCGGAGCCGTAGTAGCGGCTGAGGATGCGGACGCGGTGGACCTGGTAGGCGACGATCAGTCCCTGCACGGCCAGCACGGCGGCGAAGATGACGGCGTAGTGCGGCCACTCGCCGTACTGGCCGTGCCGCGAGACGACGAAGACCGTGTAGCAGACGGCCGACAGCAACGTGGTGTAGAGCACGAGCCGGACGCGGAAGAAGAGGCCGGCGGCCGAGATGAC
>JANQQW010000245.1 GCA_028284885.1 Planctomycetaceae bacterium | reverse complement strand
AATCGCCGACGGAACCCGGCTCTCCCGCGGCCGGTCGGGCGAGTTCGTCCTCACGAACGTCAAGCTGCTCCTCCACGTGCCGGGCGACCCGCAGGTGCGAGAGGTCGAGCTGTCCAGCGCGGTGGCGGACGTCGAGAAGTCGGCCAAGGGCCGGGCCTACGGTCGCGTGCAGGGGACTCTCGACGACGACCCCCGGAACGGCTGGACGACCGCCGGGGCCGAGCCCGGCCAACCCCACGCGGCCGTCTTCGCACTCGCCGAGCCGCTCCCGCTGCGTGGCGACGAGCAACTCGAGCTCGTCCTGTTCCACCGCTCGACCAACGGCGACGCGAACCTCGGCCGCTTCCGGATCGCGTTGACCGACGAGGTCGGCGAGACGACCCGGAAGATCGACGGTTCGCCGCGCGAGGCCCTCGCCCGCCTCGACTCGGCCGACGACGTGCCCGAACCACTGCGGAAGCGGCTGTTCGAGCAGTTTCTGCTGGACGACGAACCGTACACCGCGGCGCGCGAACGGCTCGACGCCGCGAACCGGCAGCTGGCCGAACTCCGGAAGGCCGCCGGCGAACTCGGCGTGATGGTGCTCGAGGAACGGCCGGAACCGCGGACGACTCACGTGCTCGAACGCGGCGTGTGGGACGCGAAGGGAGAGGTCGTCGAACCGGACGTGATCCCGTCCGTTCTCCCTTGGAACGCAGAAACGCCGCCCGAGTCGCGGCTCGACCTCGCTCGCTGGCTGGTGTCGCCTGAGAACCCGCTCACGCCACGGGTCGTCGTCAACCACCTTTGGCAGGTCGTCTACGGTGCAGGGCTCGTCCGCACGCCGGGCGACTTCGGACTGCAGGGCGAACACCCGACCCACCCCGAGCTTCTCGACTGGCTCGCCGTCGAACTCGTCGAGAGCGGCTGGGACCTGAAGCACGTTCTGCGGCTGATCGTCACCAGCGAGACGTACCGCCAGCAGAGCGTCGTCGTCCCGGAACTGCTCGAACGGGATCCGGAGAACCGACTGCTCGCACGCTCGCCCCGACACCGCCGCCCTGCGTGGATGCTGCGGGACGCCGCGCTGCGATCGTCCGGGCTGATGAACGCGACGCTCGGGGGGCCGCCGATTCGGCCGTACCAGCCGGACGGCGTCTGGCGGGAGATCTTCATGGGCCGGTTCACCTACCGCCCGACCGTCGGTCCCGCCCAGTACCGCCGAACGCTCTACGCCTTCTGGCGACGATCGAGCGCCCCGACGTTCCTGTTCGACAGCGCCCAGCGACGCGTCTGCGAGGTTCGACAGCGACGGACCAACACGCCGCTGCACGCACTCACGCTACTGAACGACACGACGGTTCTCGAGGCGTCCCGAGTCCTCGCCGACCACGTTCTGGACACGCCGGGCGACGACGGCCGTCGACTGAGCGAACTCGTGACACGAGTCCTCGGACGCGGGCCCGCCCCCGAGGAGGCCGCCGTCCTGCAGGAACGGCTCGACGCGGCGCGCGCCTACTTCTCCGAACATCCGAACGACGCCGCCCGGTTCGCGACGGTCGGCCAGCAGTCCCGGCCGAAGCCGGACGACGCGGCGGCGACCGCCGCTTGGACGGTGGTCGCCAGCCTGCTCTTCAACCTCGACGAGGCGATGACCCGTGACTGACCAGACTCGCCAACTCGCACGCCGCGCCTTCCTCGGCGAGTCCTCCGTCGGACTCGGCGCGCTGGCCCTCGGCTCGCTTCTCGAACGGGACGCACGCGGAGGCGAACCGGTGGCACCGCACTTCGCGCCGAAGGCGAAGCGGGTCATCTTCCTGACGCAGTCGGGCGGCCCCTCGCAGATCGAGCTGTTCGACCACAAGCCGGACCTCGCCCAGTGGGCCGGGAAGGAGCTCCCGGACAGCGTCCGCATGGGCCAGCGGCTCACGACCATGACGGCCGGCAAGCAGCAGCTCGTGATGCCCGCCGTCACCCGTTTCGCCCGCTGCGGCGAGAGTGGGGCGACCGTCGGCGAGTGGCTGCCGCACACGGCCCGCGTCGCCGACGACCTCTGCTTCGTCAAGTCGATGGTGACCGACCAGATCAACCACGCCCCGGCGATGACCAAGTTCCTCACCGGCCACCAGCTCCCCGGTCGCCCCAGCGTCGGCGCGTGGACCAGTTACGGTCTCGGCAGCGGCAACCGCAACCTGCCGGACTACCTCGTCCTCATCTCCCGCATGAAGCGGCCCAGCGACCAGCCGTTGTACGACCACTACTGGGGCAGCGGCTTCCTTCCCTCCACCTACCAGGGCGTGAAGCTCCGCAGCGCCCGCGAACCGGTCCTGTACCTCCGCGACCCCGAGGGCCTGCCCCGTCGGCTCCGCCGCGACATGCTCGACGGACTCGCCGACCTCAACCGCCGTCGACTCGACGCCACCGGCGACCCGGAGATCGCGACCCGCATCGAACAGTACGAGATGGCGTTCCGGATGCAGACCAGCATTCCGGAACTGAACGACCTCGCCGACGAGCCGGAGTCGACGTTCGAGTTGTACGGAGCCGACTCCCGCCGCCCCGGCAGCTACGCCGCCAACTGCATCCTGGCCCGCCGTCTCGCCGAACGGGGCGTCCGGTTCGTCCAGCTGTTCCACCCGGACTGGGACCACCACAGCCGACTCCGCAGCTGGTGCACCGCTCGCTGCCGGGACACGGACCAGGCGTCGGCCGCGCTCGTCCAGGACCTGAAGCAACGAGGGCTGCTCGAAGACACGCTGGTCGTCTGGGGCGGCGAGTTCGGGCGGGGCGTCGCCGGACAGGGGGACTGGAAGAGTCCCGAGGCGGGCCGCGACCACCACCCTCGCTGCTTCACGATCTGGATGGCCGGCGGGGGTGTCCGCCCCGGCACGACCTTCGGGGCGACCGACGACTTCAGCTACAACGTCGCCGAGAACCCCGTCCACGTCCGCGACCTGCACGCCACCCTGCTCCACCTGCTCGGCATGGACCACCAGCGGACGACCTACCGCTTCCAAGGTCTCGACTTCCGCCTCACCGGCGTCGAGGAGGCCCGGGTGGTGAACGAGGTGGTCGCCTGACGACGGGCGGCTCAGCTCGACAGCCCGTGGTCGACGACGATCTTGCCGAACTGGTTCGAGTCCCGCATGCGGGCGAGGGCCGTGTTCGCCTGCTCGAGCGGGTACACCTCGTCGACGAACGGCTGCAGCGCGTGCTCCTCGACGAGGGACAGCATCGCCGCGAAGTCCGCCGGCGAGCCCATCGTCGAACCGCGCAGATCCAGCTGCTTCCAGAACAGCTTGAACGGGTCGAATTTCTTCGGCGGGCCGGCCGTTGCGCCGTAGTTCACGATCCGTCCGCCGGGGGCGACGAGGTTCAGCAAGTCGGCGTACCCGTCGCCGCCGGCCCCGTCCACGACGAGCGTGACCGGTCCGTGTTCCTTCGACAGCTGCTTTGCCCAGCCGTCGGCGGTGTAGTCGAACGCCGCCGTTGCGCCGGCCTCGACCGCCCGACGGCGTTTCTCCTCGGACGACGAGGTCACGAAGACCGTATCCCCGAGGGCGAGTGCGAACTGCAGGAGGAACGTCGCCACGCCCCCGCCGACTCCCGTGACGAGAACCCGGTCGTCCGCCGTCGCCCGGCCCCGCGTGACGAGCGCGCGGTAGGCCGTCACGCCGGCGAGTGGGATCGCCGCGGCCGCCCGCCAGTCGAGCCGCTCCGGCTTCGCGTGCAGCGACTCGGCCGGGACGACGACCTCGTCCGCCAACGTCCCGTCGTCCGGGAGGCCGAGGATCGTGAACTCGTTCGCCTGCACGGCCGGGTCGTTCCCCCAGTTCCATCCGGGATTGACGACCACCTCGGCCCCGTCCCACGAACGGTCGACACCCTCACCGAGCTTCGTGACGACGCCCGCCCCGTCCGACCCGAGCACGACCGGCAGCGTGATCCCCGGATACAGCCCCTGCGTGATCCAGTGGTCCCGCCGGTTGAGCGCCGCCGCCCGCAACGACACGACGACCTGCCCCGCCGACGGCTCGAGCGACGCCCGCTCCTCGACCACCAACGGCGACTTCAACTCCTGCAACACGACCGCTCGCACGACTCGCCCCCTCTGACCCTGTCTCCCCATCACCCAATCCCCCCCGACTCACTTCTCCTTCAACAGCCCCACCATCGCCTTCCCCATCCCCTCGCCGATGAGGTAGTACGTCTCGGCGTTGTTGTTCCAGTGGTACGCCTGACCGGAGGGGGACTGCTCCCGCGGCCGGAAGAAGTCCTTCGTGCCGACGAACGCGACGTTCCCCTCGAACTCGTCGTACTCGGCGACCGCCGCCTGGGCCTTCATCAACGAGAGCGCCCGCGGGTGCTTCTCCTCGCGGCCGCTCATGCCGGTCTCGGCGACGACGAACGGCAGACCCGGCGCGTCGAGGTCCTTCCGCACGTCACGGATGAAGTTCGCGAGGTTCGCCTCGTACTCGTCGTTGTGGGCCTGGTTCACGCGGTCGTTCCAACCCTGGTGCCAGCCGAAGCCGACGAGCTCCAGCTTCCGGTCAGCGAGTTCCGGGAACCACTCGCCGGCCTTCGCGAGTGCCTCCTTCGTGCCGGCCGTCACCTCCTTGTAGTACGGCCCCAACTCGCCGCCGGACGACGGCGGCCGGAAGTCCTTCGCAAGGCTCTTGCCGCCCCAGCAGATCTTGACGAGCAGCACCGGCTCGTCGAACGCGTCGCCGACCACCTGGCCGAAACCGAGTTCCGGCCCGATGAACCCCTCCTTGTGTCCGTAGCCGGGTTGCAGAGGCCCCCGTCGGTCGAAGTACGAGACGTGGACGTCCGGCCGCGACACCCACTCGCCCTTGCCGTCTCGCAGCTTCGCGAATCGCCCCCCCTTCTCGTCGTTCTCCGCGAGCCACGCCAGCGACCCCTTGCCCTCGTTCCGCTTGGGGTTCGCCTCGACGACGCCGTGCCCCTGCATGTTCGACTGCCCGGCGAGGACGAACACCTTCACGGTCTCCTCGGCACGGCAGGTCGCGGCGACGGCGAGGAGACAGACGGTCAAGCAGAGCGATCGGAGCATGGTGGGCCTCTCGGGATTGGGGGTCGCGTTCAGCTTGGAGGGCGCGGCCGCGAAGTGCAACGTCGGCCGGACACCCCGTGGCTGTCCGCAACGCAGACTTCGACGTGTACGGCGGGCATCCTGCCCGTCGACGCACTCCGTGAAGGGACCGAAACGCAGTGGCGACGGGCAGGAGTGCCCGTCGTACGGACTCCTCGGCCGCCGTCTCAGTCGAGCCGTACAGTCTCGCCGAACTGACCGAGGTCGCTTCCCTTCAACACCGCCTCCAGCAGGTCCGGCAGGTGGTCCGGCGTGCATCCGAAGCACGGCATGCCGATGCGAAGCAGCTTCTTCGCGAGGTCCTTGTTGTACGACGGCTGCCCCTGGTCGGAGACGGCCAACAACCCGACCGCCTTCACGCCGCTCTCCAGCAGGAACTCCATCTTCGACACGAACCGCCGCTCGTTCGGGCTCGTGTCGTACAGGTCCGCCAGCAGGATGTACAACGTCTTCGCCGGCGTGTGCATGAACCGTTCGCAGTAGTTCGTCGCCATCCAGTAGTCCTCGGCCCCGCCGAGCTGCACGCCGAACAACAGGTCCACCGGGTCGTCGCACTGCTCGGTGAGGTCGACGACGGTGTCGTGGTTGAAGGCGACGACGTGCGTCTCGACGGCCGGCATCGTCGCGAGGATCGCCCCCATGATGCCGCCGTAGATCAGCGAGGTCGCCATCGAACCGGACTGGTCCATCGCGATGATCACGTTCCAGTCGTTCCGCCGCTGCTGCCGGCTGAAGAACGAGATCCGCTCCGGGACGAGCGTGCCGATCGACGGGTCGTAGTTCTTGAGGTTCTGCCGGATGGTCCGCGGGAAGTCGAGGTTGGGGAGCGACCGGAACGGGCTGTGCTCGCTGCGGTTGAGGGCCCCGCGAATCGCCATCGCGAACCGGGACTCCAGCCGCTTCCGCAACTCGTCGACGACCCGCTGCACCAGGTCGCGAGCGGCCGCCTTCGCCTTCTCCGGCACGAGGTTCTTCAGCTCCAGCACCGTCGCGGCGATGTCGACCGACGGCTCGACCTCCGCCATGATCTCCGGCTCGAACAACAGCTCGGTCATGCCCCGTCGCTCGATCGCGTCGTGCTGCAGCAGCACCACGACGTCCTTCGGGAAGAAGTTCCGAATCTGGTCGAGCCACCGGGCGACCCGCGGCGTCGACCGCCCCTTCACCGCCCCGTGCTTTCGCCCCTTCGTGTCTCCCTCCCACTCCTTCCGGCTCAGCTCCGAGTCCCCCTCCGCCCCGTAGATCGCATCGAGCGCCTCGTCCATCCCGCACTCGGACTCGCTCAGCGACAACCCGCCGCCGCACATCCCGGCCAGGTCGTCGTGCGCACTCTTCCCCAGCACGAGCCGCCACCGCTTGATCTGTTCGATGTCCGGTTCAGCCATGATGCCCTACTTGTTCGAACCACGGAGACACGGAGTCACGGAGAGTGGAACCACGAAATACACGAAACACACGAAAGGAATTGCTTTCGGATGTCCCTGCGTAGTGCTACCGGAGCACTTTCGTGTCGTTCGTGTATTTCGTGGTTCTCAAACTCGTTCTCCGTGCCTCCGTGGTTTTCAGATCCCGTCGAAGTCGAAGTCGGCCAGGTCTTCCAGTGACTTCTCCTCCTCGTCGTCGAGCGGCTTCTCGAGGAGGTCGGCCGTTTCGTCCGCGTGGAGGCCCCAGTGTTCGGCGAGGTTCTCGGCGATGTGCCGTTTCTCGCGTGGGCTGAAGTCGCCGAACGCACGACGGAGGAAGACGAGCGCCCGCTTGAACTCCTCATCGTCGAGCGAGGAAACGTACTCGGCGAGTTGCTCCCACAACGGCTGCCGCGCGAGGAGGGCGTACCGGTTCCGCTTCGAGAGCCCCTCGAACCAACCCGCCCCGAGGTCCGCGTCGATGCCGGGCGACAGGCGGCGGGAGACCTCGCGCGACAGGTCCTCGGTCGCGAGCAGGCCCCGTTCCAGCAGGATGGCGCACGCGTAGCCGGAGAGGAGCGGGTTCTTGTCGTCGGCGTCGGACAGCACGCGGAGCCGGTCGGTCCAAAGGTACTCGTCCGCGAGATCGTCGTACTCCTGCGAGACGCGGTCGAGTTCGTCCATGCCGACGAGCATCGTCTTCGCCGAGTCGTCGTCGCAGTTGGCCGACGGGACCAGCGACAGTGCCCCCTGCACGAACAGTTCCTCGATCAGCGGCAGCAGCGGTGACGAGTCGAAGCGGCGGACGTCGCCGTAGCGGACGATCATCCCGAGTTCGTTCGCGGCGTGGGCGACGGCCGGGAAGTCGCTCGTGCCGGCGGCGAGTTCCTGCAAACGCCGGCGGGCGGCTTCCATCGCCGCCAGCATGCCGCACTCGCAGCCGACGCGAACCCACTCGGCCGCCTCCCCGACCGACGTGCACTTCGCGAGTTCGGTCGCGAACCGGTAGCCGCAGGCGAGTTCGACCGTCTCCCCGAGCAGCACGGCCTCGACGAGTTCGATCTCGCTCTCCGGCGTCCAGCGGAGCATCCACGACTCGGCCCACGTCGCCGCGTCCTGCGACCGCGGGACCCGCTCGGCGAACGTGATGCCGAGCACCCGCAGCTTGTTGAGGAAGGACGAGCGGTGCAGGTCGAGGTACGCGGCCTCCTCGCTCTTCACGCGGCGGTTCTCCCGCAGGTCCAGCCCCAGTTCCTGCTTCTCGCCGGTGCGGTACTTCTCCAGCTTCAGCCGTTCGAGCTCGCGGTCGAAGTCGTCTTGGATCGACGTCCGGCTGACGCCCTTGGGGAGCCGGCCGATCGCCGTGCCGACGTCGACGCGGGCGAGCGACTCGGTGACCATCGTCGGCTGCCCCTGCCCGATGAGCGTGACGGCGGCGTCGTGCAGGTCGGCGAGCGTGGGGGCGCTGCCGTCCTTGAGGGCCGAGAGCGTCCGAGCGAGGCGGACCCCCTCGATGACCTCGGCCGTCGAGCGGTGCGTGCCGCGGCTGCGAAGGTCGCGGGTGACGAGGGACAGGTA
Organism: Planctomycetaceae bacterium; assembly: GCA_028284885.1. Lineage (GTDB taxonomy): Bacteria > Planctomycetota > Planctomycetia > Planctomycetales > Planctomycetaceae > JANQQW01. Next base: position 230 of record JANQQW010000245.1, on the reverse strand, counting down.
CCGGGCCGGCAGGGCGTGCAGTTCGTCTTCCTGCAGGGCCTCCCAGAGGAGTTCGTAGTAGGCGGGGGCGTTGTTGCCGGCCCCGTAGCCGGACTGCGAGGAGAGCCGGTGGTAGGAGTACGGCATCAACGTCAGCTGGCTGGGCCGGCGGGCGAGCGAGTCGAGTTCCTCGTCGGCCATCGGCGGGTGGTCGTCGCCGAGGACCGGGGCGTGGAAGGCCCCGACGACCG
>JANQQW010000175.1 GCA_028284885.1 Planctomycetaceae bacterium | reverse complement strand
GTCCACGGGGCCCGGGAGTCCGACCTCGCCCGGCAGTTCGAGGACTACTACGGCCGGGCGTACCCGTTCCGCGACCGTGGTGACGGCGGACGGCGCCTGTCGAACCTCGGGCCCGCTCGGGCGAATCGGGACGCCTGCTCCACGCGGGTTCGGCAGGCGCCGTCCGCCGTCACCACGGTCGCGGAACGGGTACGCCCGGCCGTAGTAGTCCTCGAACTGCCGGGCGAGGTCGAACTCGCGGGCCCGGAGGACGGCGTTGTGGACGTCCTGCGGCGTCGTTCGCCCGGCCCGCCACGCGCTGATGTGCTCCGGCTTGATGCGGAACTTCTCGTAGTCCCGTTGTCCGTCGATCACCCGCCAGACCCCGAGGCCCTCGCGGGTGTAGAGCCGCTTCTGTTCCTCGAGTGCGAGTGGCCGGGCTCCCACACGGCCGAAGACGGCGATGTGGTTGCCGGACTCGTCGACGGCCCGGTCCCGGTCGACGCCGCGGGAGATCGCGTAGGCGTGGCCGCCGTGCGGAATCTCGAACGTGGCGATCAGGTGCGGCTGTGGCCGCGGGGCGAACCCGTTGTTCCCGGGTGTCTCCGGGGAGGTCAGCTGGACGACTCGCATGCCGTTCTTGCCGTCCGCGACGTAGGCGAACAGGCTGTTGTAGGTGATGCCGAGTTGGACGTCGTGGACGTCGCACATGCGGCCGTCGGCGTCGTAGATCTGGTCGACGTACGGCTTCTCGGGGTTCTCGATGTTCACGATCGCCATGCCGGCGTGGCCGCAGGAGACGTAGGCGTACGTGCGGGCGACGTAGACGTTGTGCACCTCGCCCGGGAGCTTCAGCTTGCCGACCGGCTTCGGATGGGCGATGTCGGTCGTGTCGAGCACTTTCAGCCCGTCCTCGTCCGCGACGAAGGCGTACCGGAACTGGGCCTGCACGGCGTGCGGGTGGTGCAGGAAGTCCTTCCCGACCACCTCGGTGACGACCAGGTTGTCGGTGTCCTCGAGGTTGACGACGACGAGTCCGGCGTCGCACAGGACGTAGGCGTAGTGGCCGACGATGGTGCAGCCGCGGGCCCCGTTCAGCAGGCCGCCCGGGTTGTAGGCGATGTCCTTCTTGAGGAAGCGGTTCGTCGGGTTGCCGTCCAGGGCGGTCGCGAGGTTGACCATCACGAGCCCCTCGTACTTGTCGGTGACGTACAGGAAGGCGTACATCAGCGGGATGGCCGGCTCGTGGTTCTCCGGTCGTTGCTTCCGTGTCGGGTCCGGGACGATCGTGGTCGGTGCGGTGACCGAGGTCGCGTACTTGGTCTTCACGTAGAACCGCTGGCCGACCGGCGAGACCGGGGCGCTGGTGATCCGCTCGGAGAAGGCCTTGTTGTCGATGAAGGCGACGTCGTACAGCCGGACGCCCGCCTTGCCGCAGGCGGCGTACAGGAACTCGCCGCGGAGCTGGACGTCGAGGACCTCGTGTTCCTCGGAGAACGGGTTGATCAGGTCGACCAGCTCGCGGCCGATGTCGACGCCGGGGTGCTCGTGGGCCCACTCCAGCTTGCGACCGTGCTCGACGTGCTCGCCGAAGTCCTTCGGGTACGCGAGTTCGTGCATGGTGCTGCCGATGACCGACTGCGGTTCGGACCGCTCGGTCACCTCGACGCCCCAGAGGCCGTGGTCCTTGCTGGCGACCCACGCCCAACGGCCGATGAAGTTCATCTGGCCGGTGCCGTGCATCATCAGCTGCGCCATGATCGCGTTGTTGTCGTTCGCCGCGGAGACGTGGCAGGCAGAGCAGTTCTTGGTCGACTCCTTGTCGCCGACGGTGTGTGGCACGTTGGAGCTGAACGCGATGCCGGACGGTCCCTCGGCGGAGACGGTCTGCTGCTGGACGTAGATCGACTCGCGGTTGGCGTTGTACGAGCCGACGTGGATCGCACAGGAGGAGCGTGTCGGGCCGATGCGGTTGCCGGTGACGTTGCCGTCGTGTCCCAGCATGAAGACGTCGTCGCGGAGCGTCTGGAAGTTGTACGAGACGTAGTTCTTGGTGATGTCCCCCTCGTTGTGGAGGTCGGGCATCTTCTTGTCGGCCTTCTGCGGCAGGTGGCAGCCGAAGCAGCTCGGGTTCCAGGAGGAGTGGCAGGCGATGCAGCTCATGCGGCTGCTGTCGTGGGCGCACTGCTCCTTGTTCGGCGGGACGTCGCCCCAGGCGAAGTCGTTCCCCTCGAAGCGGACCGTCTTCGCGAGCGCGGCCCGGGCGTTGAACCGGGGGTGGCTGGGGTCGATCGTGTCCCGGGTCTGCGGGACCTCCCAGCTGAGGCCCGGCTCGACCATCGAGTTCTGCACGAGCTTGTCGCCACGCAGTTCGAAGCGTCGCTTGCCGAACGGCGTCCGCATGGCGAGCAGGTCGCGGCCCTCGCGGTCGGGCCGGTCGAGCGGGTCCTCCTTCGCGGCGGGACCCGACGTCCGCATGACCGGCCGGCTGACGTCCGGCGGACCGGCGTCGTGGTGGGCGTACTGGTCGGTGTCGCCGTGGCAGTCGCGGCAGGTGATCTCGATCGCCGCGCGGACCTCGCCGTACAGCTTGGTGTTGCCGTGCATGTCCTGCACGAAGTGGCAGTCGACGCAGTGCATCCCCTTGGCGAGGTGGATGTCGAGCAGGTGGACGGGCACGCCCTCGTACTTCTCGCGAAGCGACTCCTCCTGCAGCAGCACGCGGACGAGGTCCTCGTCGGTCCAGCTCCGTTCGGCGAACAGTTTCCGCTGCTGCTCGGGGAATGCGACCGACTCACGCAGCAGCTTGTTCGACTTCTTGGGGACGACCTGGCCGCGGTTGTCGAGCAGTCGTCCCTCGCGGTCCTTGTTGTAGACGGCGCGGAAGATCCAGCCGTGGCCGTGGTAGTCGGCGAACTGCGAGTGCTTCAGCCGGTCGTTGAGGTCGGTGACGTTGGAGAGGAACTCGGGATCCGTCCAGAGTCCCTTGGCGGCGATGTCGTTCGGGTTGGACATCTCGCTCTGGGTGAACTCCTCGGCGGTGGGGTCCTTCTGGTACGGCGGGTAGAGGAGTTCGCCGTCGGTCTCCTGGTCCCACCACAGGTAGCCGGTGTAGCTGTTCATGACCGTCGTGCCGGGGTGGATGTGGCAGACGATGCACTGGCTCGTGGGGACGCCCGTGACGAAGCGGTGCTGGATGGGATGCCCGGACTCCCCCTTGGGGATCGTCGGATCGACGTGTTCGACGATCTCGTAGACGCGTTTCTCCGGGCCGGTGTAGTCGCGGTCCGGAACGGGAGCGGCCTGGCCCCGGTTCCCGTAGACGGAGTACGGGCCGGAGTTGATGGGCGAGCGGTCGTTGGCGTAGATGACGTGGCAGGCGGTGCAGCCGCTGCTCCGGTAGTCGCCCGCGTGGTCGTTGGTCCCCATGAAGTTGAGCGTGGGGTCCAGCAGTCGGGTCTTCTGGAGGCCGATGTAGACGGGGTCGGTCCGGTTCTGCGTGCCGAGGCCGCGGTTGCTGAGTCGTTGTCGGGGCCGGCCGGGTTCCTCGAGTCGCTCGGGGATGCCGACCTCCGGCGGGTTGAACCGCCCGCCGCGCTCGAAGATGCGAAGCACGTTGCCCGGGTGGGTGATCTGGAACCGCGGGAGCGGGTCGAGGTACGGGAGGACGCCCTTCCTGTCGGTCTCCTCGGGCGTGGGCGGGGGCACGGTGACGAGCCGTTGCGGCTTGCCGTTCATGCTGTAGCTCTCGCCGTAGCGGGACCACTTGTGCGGCACGGCTCCGTTGTTGTAGAGGGCGGCCCCCCACAGCATGCAGCCGTGGGTCATCATGCTCTTGCGAACCTGCAGGGTCTCCTCCGGGTGGCAGCCGGCGTTGCCGCAGGAGATGTGGGCGATGCGGAGGTCACCCGGGTTCACGAAGCGGATGAACTCGGGGTCCTCGTGGTTCAGCAGGGTGTAGGAGCGGACCGGGTTCTGCGAGGGGGGCCAGGCGCCGGCCAGTCGCGGCTGGACGTGGGCGAGGTCCTTGTCGAGCGTGTTCGCGTTGCCGCCGTGGCAGTCGGTGCAGCCGATGTTGATCGACTTCTTGTAGTGTGGGTCGTGGACGGTCTTGTGGCACTTGATGCAGCCGTGGCTCTTCGCGGCGGCCTCCTCGGCGGACTGCTTGGAGAGGTCCACGTTCTGCATGCCGGGCGGGAGCGGGTAGGGCTCCTCGAACTCGACGTTCTTCCCCGCGGGCGGCAACCCGTGGTGCCCGCCGGGGGCGGACGGAGCCGGTGCGGGCGACGCCGGAACGCCGACTCGGCCGGCCGGAAGCGGCTTGGGCGCGGGGGCAGGCCGGGACGAGACCCGGGGAACGCGAGGCACGGGAGTCGCGCCGTCCGGACCGACGAGCCCCGGAACGCGGGGATCCTCGCCCGCGGTCAGGCTCTCGTCGGCCGTCTCCGGCGGGGCGAACAGGACCGAGACCGTGATCCAGGCAACGACCAGGGCCGCGATGCCGAGACGGGCGGAGTTCTTTCGGGACATGGCGGGACTCGCATCCGTGCGAGGAGTGCGGTGAACTCTCGGCATTCAGCCACACGGTTGGAACGTCTTCCAACTGGCTGAGTGCCGACAGCCGACCGCTGAACGCTCAGTAGGTCATCACGAGTTCGAAGAACGCGGCGTAGAGGGGGTCGGCCTTGACGTTGCCGGTGTTCTCGATCTCGAAGGGGACGGTCTTGCCGAAGAGGTCCGTGAACCCGCTCCCCGGCACGAGACTGGAGATGCCGAAGAGCATGATCACGTTGTCGCTGAGGAGGGGTCTGTACTCGATTCCCAAACTCATGTCCACGCCGATCTCCGGGTCGATCCGGTCCTGGAAACTGAAGACCTCGAGCGGCGTGGTGGAGTCGAACCAGAGGTAGTTGACGTTGGTGATGACGCGTGTCTTCGGCGTGATCTCGAAGTCCATGCCGCCGTTGACGAGCACGAGACCGGGGTTCACGAAGTTGCTCTGGCCCTGGATCTTGCTGGAGCGGAGGTTCGCCACGAGGCTCTTCCGCTGGGTGACGTTCACGCCGAACAGCCGAATGGCGTTCCGCTGCCAGTAGCTGAAGTTGCCGCCCGCGAAGTTCACGTCGTCGATGATCGTGTCGAAACCCTCGGCCTTGTTGTCGAACAGGTCGTCGTCGCCGCTGGCGTAGAAGAACGAGGCGCGGAACCGGATCCAGTCCCGGTCGTAGGAGAGCTCGATCGCGCCCATGTAGGCGTCGATGTCCTGCGAGCGGCCGGCGATCGGGTTGTTCGAGTCCTTGCCGACCACCCAGTAGAGGACGTTCGAGTAGTTGAACCGCTCGATGTGCCCCTCGCCCGCGAAGCCGAGGTAGACGGCGTCCACCTCGTGCTCCTTGAAGATGCCCGCCGGGTCCGGCCGGACGAGGAAGTCGTTGCGGTCGAACAGGGTGCTGCCCGTGTCCCGGTTGTAGTGCAGGCTCGCCTGGGCGGTGTACCCGGGGAAGATGAAGTCCTGCCGGTAGTAGTTGGCGATGAACACGTTCTGGTGACGGTCGTCGAACGTGTTCAACTCGCTGTTCGTCTCCTTCTCGACCATGTCGAAAAAGGCGAGGTTGAACTGGTCGCGGTTGCCGAAGCGGCTGCCGAACAGGCGGATGCCGCGGTTGGTGTCGAAGAAGATGTGGCCGCGGAAGTCGCTGTTGAAGAACTGGTTGCCGGCCCGGGCGGAGACGAAGTCGTAGTCCGGCCCGAGGTCGGCGATCTTCGCCTCGAGGAAGTACTCCTGCAGGGTGACGTGGTCCCGCGAACGTCGCGTCCCCTTGGTCACGTCCGGGTTGACGACCGCCAACTCGTTCACGTCCAGGTAGTTGAAGTTCACGATCGGCGTCAGCCGCACCTGCCAGTCGATCGGCTTGAACGCCGCGTTCCCGTGGAACAGCGTCATCTGCAGCATCAGGTTCTGGTTGACGAACGTCTGGGCCGGGTCGCCGAAGAACTCCTCCTGGTTGGCGTTCTTCGTGCTCTCGAACGGCGTGGTGCCGGTCGGGACCTCACGCCACTCCAGCGTGGTGAAGCTCTGGGCCGTGACGTTCAGGAACGTGTGCTGCCCGACGATCGGGTAGTCTCCCTTCAGCACGTTCTGGTTGAACGGGTCCCACCAGTGGCCTTCCTGGCCGGGGTAGTCGTCGATGCCGGCGTGCTCCTTGCCGTACCGGTCCCACGGCTCCAGCCCCAGTCGCCAGCGGTCCTCGACCGGGACGAAGTGCGGGCTCGTCTGGAACTCGGTCGGCAGAACCCCGGACGGCCCCGTGAAGCCCCACGGCGCGTTCTGCTCGGTGACGATGAACTCGTTCGTGTAGTCGGGCGGCAGCGGATCGACGAACGGCTGCTCGGTCGGCTCGTCGCCCAGCGGACGCCCCAGAACGCCCGGACGGTCCTCGGCGGTCTCGTCGTCGTAACCGGCCTGCGTGATCAGGTCCTCGGACTCCTCGTCGATCCAGTACGACCGCAGTCCGCTCGCCGGGCGGTCGTGCGTCGCAGCGGCCGGGTCCTCGAACGGGGGGATCGCCTCGGCCGGGTAGCCGGCGAACGCCGGCTCGGCGGGTCGGATCGCGTCGACGGTCGGCATCTCGATCGGGGCGATGCCCGGAAACGGAGCCGCGGTCTGCACGACGGACGGCCCGCTCGGCGGAGCGAAGTCGATCGGAGGAACCGGGCGAGACCGGGGAGGCCGCGTGGCCGGGGCCGTCGGGACGGTCGGGAGGGCCGCGACCGGCTCCGGCATGCTAGCGTCCCAGTCGGCGACGAGCAGACGGGCGTAGCCTCGAACGCGAGCGTCCTCGTCTCCGTCGGCGAGCTGGCGGATCGCGGTCAGCGACTTCGGGCCGATCCCGACACCGCGGACGTTCTCCAGCAGGGCGACGCGAACCGTCGGGGACTCGTCGCTCGCCAGCTGGACGACGACCGTGTCCCGCAAGTCGGGGCGAACGCGTGCCAAAGTGCCGGCGAGTTGGACGCGAGCCTGCTCGCTGGGGTCGGCCAGGGCCTTTCCGAGGGCGAGTTGCACCTCGTCGACGCCGACGTCCCGCAGCGCCTTCTCCGCAGCCTTCGCGACGTTCGCGTCCTCGGAGTGGAGTTCGGCGAACAGCTGCTGCATCCGCTGGGGGCCGGCGGACGGTTCGGCGGCGAGGCCTTCGACCGACGCGAACACGCCCACCAGGACCACCAGAGCGCCCAGCTTGCGCAGCACCGCGTCCCAGTGGGTCCGCGTGCGGCGTGCCGAGACCGGGACGGGACGGTCGTCCGCCTCCCGATTCGTCGTCGGTTTTGCTGCGGAGCGTTCGTGCCGTTGCCCCGGGAGGCCCGGGTTGTTGGGGGGCGATGCGTGCACTTGGCGAGTCCGAGGACCGGGTGTCGGAGAGCGACAGATGGGAGTCGGCCGCGTTCACCAGCCGTGAGAGGGGCAGCCGGTGTGATTCGCTGAGGTGTGTCGAGACGTGCAGCGGACCGATGGAGACCGGTCCACTCGTCCCTCTTGATCGGTTGCGCGCCGAGTGGTGGTTGAGGCAACTTGGGTGACGTTTGCCGAAAATGCGGATTCTTCCGGTTGAATCGGTTTCACGAATCGTCGCGAGAAGTCCGATGAAGAGAGCGACGGCGTGCCGCACGACGGTCCGCCCGACCTCTCTGCGCCTCATCTCTCCGCCGACGGAATCCGGAACCATGTCCTGGGTGCGAACCGTTCGAGACTGGACCACTCGCTCTGCCACCAAGCATCGCGAACGCCGGACCACGAACCGCTTCGACCATGTCGCGGTCGAGGAGTTGGAGCCCCGTCTCTGCCTGGGTGGCCTGACCGCGCCGCCGGCCGCACCGGAGAGCACGTCGCCCGGACCGTTGCCGGCCGAGGTCGCACCGGTCTCCCCGTCTCTCGGCGAGTCGTTCGAGTCGAGCGTCTCGGCTCTCGAGCCGGGAACGACCGAGACGAGCGTGTCCGAGCCCACGACCGGGTCCGCGTCCCCGACGGCGACCGACCTCACGAAGTCCGTCGAGCCCTCGTTCACCGACGTGTTCGCCAGCGACGAGACCGACGCCGGTGAAGGGGGCCAGGTGCAGGCCGTCCTGCCGACGAACACGAACGACACGCAGACGACCGGCGGAGGCAGCGTCCAGTCGCTCCACAACACGGGCGGCGGCGGCGACGGCGTGACCGGCCCGGACCGCAGTGCGGAGGAGTCGCTGGGCGGGACGGCGTCCCTCGCCGAGGGGAACGAGCAGATGCCGGCCGGCGAGATGCCGTGGTGGATGTCCGTCGAACAGAACGTGACCGTGAAGTACGACTTCCGGGACCAGAACGGCTACCAGAACCTCGTCAGCGAGGAGGAGCAGGCCGTCTTCGTCGAGGCGTTCGAGGCGTGGAGCGAGGCGACCGACGGCAAGGTCGTGTTCGTGCGCGACACCGCCGCGGCCGACGACGAGATCGTCAACGTCGGCGTCGGCGACCTCGCTGCCTACGGCTACACCAGCGAGTCCGGCGGCGTCCTCGGCCTCGGCGGCGGGCAGCTCGAACTGCTCGAGGGCGAGACCGTCGACGTCACAGGAGCGATCTGGCTCGACGGAGCCGACGAGTTCGACCTCGTCGTCGGGAACGGCGACGTCGAGGGCAAGTACGACTTCTTCACCGTCGCAGCCCACGAGACCGGTCACGTCCTCGGCTACGACGACTCGTACAGCGGCGACGCCACCGACGTCATGAACGGTGCCTACCGCGGCGAGCGGCTCTTCGAGTCCGTCCGCTCGTCGGCGCTCGGCGGCACGTTCTACACCCAGCCGCGGTCGGGCGACCTCCTCTCGGAGGACCTCGTCATGCGGCCGATGACCGACCCGTCGCAGCTCGTGCAGAGCGAGGTGAACACGCTGCTGCGGCGGGCCTCGGCGGCGACCGCCTCGAACGACGCGATCATCGCCGTCGTCGACCGCAACGGCCGCATCCTCGGCGTCCGCGTCGAGTCGGGCGTGCCGATCACCGACACCGACACGCTGATCTTCGCCATCGACGGGGCCGTCGCGAAGGCTCGCACGGCCGCCTTCTTCTCGAACGGCGACCCGAACAACGGCACGCTCGCCCCGCTGACGTCGCGGCTCGTGCAGTTCCTCAGCCAGTCCACCAACACGCAGCGTGAGGTCGAGTCGAACCCGAACGTCGGTTTGACGTCGGCCAACCCGGCCGGCACTCGAACAGCCGCGGAAGTCTACGCCTCCACGGTCTTCGGCCCCGGCACCGTCGGGCCGATCGGCGTCGGCGGCCACTTCCCGCCGGAGATCATGTTCACCCCGCCCGTCGACCTGTTCGAGATCGAGAACACGAACCGGGACACCGTTCGCGACCGCGGGGCCGACGGCATCATCGGCACGGCGGACGACCCGGGCAACCTGCTCGGTCGCTTCAACTCTCCGGAACTCGCCGGCGCGGACGGCATCGCCGGCACGGCCGACGACGTCATCTTCACGCCGGACTCCTACGGCGTGGCGTCCGGCCTGCTGCCCACGGCTCAGGGACGCGGCATCGCCACCCTGCCCGGCGGCATCCCGCTCTACCGGGACTCGAACGGCGACGGCATCGGCGACACGCTCGTCGGCGGCATCGGCGTCTTCTTCCCCGGTCCGGACGGCTTCGCCACCCACGAACAGGGCTTCGTCCAGGGGATCGGACAGACGCAAACGCAGCGGGTCAACGCCGACCGCGTGCTCGAGGCGGAGTACATCGCCTTCGCCGCAGCCGGGGGCAGCCTGCTGGCCGGGGCGCTCTTCGAGGAGGCCGGCACCAAGATCGGCAACATCGCCGGAATCGCCCCGGTGGCCGGACTCGACCTGCCGTTCGGACGACTCGACCTCGTCGGCATCACGCTGCCGGTCCTCGGCCCGTACGCCGGAAAGAACGGGTTGAACACGATCATCGAGCTCGGCCAGCGACTCGGCGAGGGAACGGACAACGGCGCCAACCAGACGTTGGTCGGCGGCGACGCCAACCAGACGCTCGCCGGCCAGGCGGTTGCCGAAGGCTGGCTGGTCCCGCCCAAGGACGGCAACGGCATCACGGCTGCCGAGGTCCAGAAAATCATCTCCCAGGGACTCCGCCAGACCGAGCGGACCCGGGCCGCCGTGCGGTTGCCGCTCAGCAGCCAGACGCAGATGGTGCTCGCCGTCGCCGACATCGACGGGCAGATCGTGGGACTGTTCCGCGAGAAGGACGCAACCGTCTTCTCGATCGACGTCGCCGTCGCCAAGGCCCGGAACGTCGCCTACTACGCCAACGGGAACGAACTCAACGCGTTCGACCAGGTGAACGGCGTGCCGAACGCGACCGCCTTCACCGCGCGAACATTCCGGTTCCTCGCCGAGCCCCGCTTCCCGTCGGGCATCGACGGGACCCGGCCGCCGCAGTTCTCCATCCTGAACCAGCCCTCCATCGAGGTCGCCAACGCGGAGAACATCTTCGGCCCGGCCCCCGCCGGCAACTTCGACCCGTCGTCCAACCCGAACACGGCGACCGTCGTCGGGTACGATACCTTCTTCCCCGGCAACAACTTCCAGGACGCCAACAACCCGGAGAACCAGAACGGCGTCGTCTTCTTCCCGGGCAGCACGCCCGTCTACCGCAACGGGACCCAGCTCATCGGCGGGCTCGGGGTCAGCGGTGACGGGGTGGACCAGGACGACGTGGTAACCTTTGTGGCCGCTCAGGGCTTCCTTCCGCAGTCGCCCGTGCTACGGGCCGATAACGTCTTCGTGAACGGCGTGCGGCTCCCGTACCAGAAGTTCCTGCGGAATCCCGAGGGCAGCGTGACCCCGTTCAGCTGATCCCGGGCCAGACCACCGCCGGACGCGCACGCCCACCGTTCCAGGGAGGGAAGCCGTGCGCACACGTCCGACGTCCGTCGCCCGCCGACTCGCTGCCGTCGTCCTGCTGGCCGGGGTTCTCGGTTCGGCCGGAACGGCCCAGGCGGGAATCCTCGGAATCCCGACCGGCGAGGGGGGCATCTTCGAGAAGATTCTCGATGTGCGTTGCTACCCCTGGTACAACCCGGGCCAGCACGACTTCGACCGGGCCGGCCACCCCGACTGCATCCACAAGTTCGCCCGCTGTAGCTACAACCGCCGCTACGCTGGCTACCAGGTGGGCGGCGGTGCGGCCCTCTACGGCCCGTACCCGACGGCTCTCCGCGGCGAGCAGCGGTACATGCACGAAGGCACGTTCGGCGTGGACTACGACCCGCCGTGGTCCCGCGTCCGCCTGCAGTGGTTCCACGGCCGCCGCTACCAAGACGGCCAAGGCCAGTACGAGCCCGACGACCACAACAACCCGTTCAGCAAGTTCTTCTCCGGCCGCTGAACGCCTGCCGCAGGCGGGTCACCTCGCGGCCAGCTGTGGCTTCACCACCGGCAATGCCGACTGCGGGGCTCGCAGCGTCTTCAGGAACGCGAAGACCCTTTGCCGGTCGTCCTGTGAGAGGTTGTTGAACCGCGCCCGCACGTGGCGGGCGTTGCCGCCGTGCTGCTGGACGGCGGCCTCGAGTGTCGCCGCGCTGCCGTCGTGCATGTACGGGGCGGAGTCGGCAACGCCCCACAACGGCGGCGTCTTCCACTCCTTCAGCTCCGCCACGTACGGCGGCGGCGGCAGCGGTACCGGGCCGTAGTACGGCGGGACCGACTCGTCCGGGTCGATCAAGGAGTGCAGCAGCAGGTCGCTGTACAGCCCCTCCACGCCACCGAGATCCGGCGTGTGGCAGTCCGCACAGCCGACCGATGCGAAGATCCGCTCCCCCTGTTCGACAATCGCCCGCTCGTTCGGGCTCGTCGGCAGAATCTGCTCCGGCCGCGGCAGCGAGCGGACGAAGGCGACGAGGGCCCGCAGCCGACGGTGGTCGATGTCGTACGCTGCGTCCGTGTCCTCGGCGTGTGCGTGCGGTTCGTCCTGGCGGCGGACCGGGTTCGAGAGGCCGAGTTCCACGGCACAGGCCGTCGCGACGAACTCGTCGAGCGACGCGAACTGGCTCTTCCAGCCGAACTTGCCGACGCCGCCCCGCACCTCGAGGGCCCGCCCGGACGGCGTCCCCTCGAAGTCGCCGCGGAACTCCTTGCCGATCCGGCCGAAGCTCCGCGACATGGCGTTCTGCCGAATCGTCCAGTCGGAGATGTCCTCGACCAGACCCAGCCCGAACAGCGGCGGCGAGTTGATCTCGGCCACGCGGAGCGGGTCGAGCGCCGTGCTGAAGTTGCCGTTCTCGACCGGGTACTCGCGGCGGAGGTCGGCGAAGGTCTCCTTGTCCTCCGGACGGACGGCGTCCGCGTGGATCACGCCGGAGGCCCGCGTCGGTCGGGTCTCCGTGGCGACGACCTCGAAGGACGTCACGTTGAACTCGTTCGTCCCGCCGCCGCCCACGCCTCCCTGGAAGTGGCAGGCCACGCAGGACCGCTCGTTGAAGACCGGACCGAGTCCGTCCCCGTCGTCGGCGAGCGGGTCGTTCTCCGTCCAGACGTGCTCGAAGGTCTCACGACCGAGTTCGAGGACGGTCTCGGACGGCGAGCCGCGAAAGGCCCCGCGGCCGAACCAGAACGCGGCGGCCAGCAGCACGAGCGGCAGCCAACGCCACAGTCGCCGCCACCGCTGCAGAGGTTTCTCCGGAGCCGACGCTCCCGGCAGTACACGACGCTCGATCTCGAACGACATCGACTCGTCCCCGTTGGCAGGCGCCGGACTCGGCGCAGATGGCGGCCGACCGCTTCGTCGAACACGCCTTCAGGGAACGTAACGGGATCGGTCGTGGATCTCCACGAGTTTCTCGGAACGGAGTCGCGCGGCGGCACGCGTCAGAACGACGGGACCGGCTGCGGTGAGGAGGGCGTGAGATCCTGCGGCGGACCGAGGACCGGACCCGGGGCGAAGGTGCCCCCGGGGGCGCCGAGCTGCGGCTGTTGGTTGATCGTCGCGGGCGGCATCGGTCCCGGAGGAGCGAAGCGGCCGTAGCTCGGCTGCGTGCCGAAGCCGCAGGTGCCGAACGTGTCGCACTTCCACTGTTCGATCCCGCAGAACAGGCCGCAGCCAGTGGTGGTGAACGCGAGCAGCGAGACGACGAGCGCAGTTTGCGTGGAGCGGGTGGTCATGGTGGGTCGGCGGAAGACGGGGAGAGCAGTGGGAGCGGGACGGCGGACGCCACCCCGCGACGGGACCGGCAGATTTAGCCGAATCGCCGCGGTGGGTAAAGAGGAGATCTCGGCGTCGAAAGCCGCGTGTACGAGCGGAGCTCGGCTGACCCGGTTCCGCCCGGGGACTACTCGCTGACGACCGCGGCCCGGCCCCAGTAGGCGAACTCCCACGCCCAGTCGTTCGGGTCGTTGAGCAGGTCGATCCGCACCGTCCGCCCGGCATACGGCTGCAGATCGACCACGTGCTCGGCCCAGCCGTCGGTCGTCGTCTTCTTGCCGACGACGTGCGTCGCGACCGGCTTGCCGTCGATCTTCACGACGAGCCGCCAGTCCCCCTCCGGATGGTGGGCGACGGAGAGCAGCAGCTTCGACCGCTTCTCCTTCGGCAACTCGAAAGTCCCCGTCAGCACGCACGGCTTGCCGCGGTCGAGCGGGTGCGTGCGGACGACGGTGGAACGACCCAGGTGTTCTGCCAGCAGCGCGAGGCCCCCTTCGCCGACCGCCTTCGTCGCGAAGCCCGGAGCGACCTCGGTGAGAATCTCGGGGAACTCCTCGGGCTTGGTCGTCGATCGTGGCTCGACGACCCGCACGCCGGGCAGCATGCGGGCCTCCGGGTCGGTGGGGTGCTTGTCGAGCACGAGGTACGCGAACAGGTCCGCGATCTCCGCCGGCTTCAACTGCTTCTCGAGGTCCTCGGGCATCAGCGAGACGTCGCTCACCTTCAGCACCTCGATCTCGTCGCGGGGAATCGTCTCCTGCTTCCCCCCCTGCATGTTGAGGACGACCCGCTGGTCGTTCTCCTCAAGCAGCAGCCCGTTCAGCACACGGCCCTCGGTCGTGACGACCGTCCGTGCCTGGTACGCCCGGCCGATGACGAGGCTGGGGTCGAAGACGTTCGAGAGGAGTTGGTCGAACGAGTTGCGGCCGTTGAGCGTGATGTCCGGCCCGACCTTCGCCCCCTTGCCGTGCATCGTGTGACACTGCCCGCACAGCTTCGCGAACACCTTCTCGCCGACGAACGGGTCGCCGGGGTGCTCGCGGACGAACGTCTTCCACTCGGCGATCTTCTTCGCCCGCTCCGGGTCCCTTCCGGTCCGCACCGTCCCCCAGTGCTGATTGACGGCCGCCGCGAGTTCCTCGTCCCCGGTCGCGAGCAGACTACGAACCTGGTTCAGGTTGAGGGCGTTCGCCGGGACGCGTTTCCTCCCGATCGCATTCAACAGGGACTTCGCCCACGGGGTGCGCTGCGTCAGCAGGTCGACGGCCCGCGGTTGCAGCTCCGCTTCGAGTGACGGGTACGCCGAGAGCAGGACGTCGGCGACCTCGGGTTGGTCGAGACGACCGAGCGCGGCGACGACCTTGGCGCGGAGGTCGGCGGAGTTCGACTTCGGATCGGCGAGCAGCGTGCGGACGCTCTCGAGAACGCCGTTGTCCTTCGCGGCGACGAGAGCCTCGAGGGCGGCGAGACGTTTGGAGGCGTTGGCCGTGCCGTCGACGAGGATGCCGCGGACGACGCCGAGCGCGGACTCGTCTTTCCAGGCGACGGCCAGAAACGCGGCCTCGCTCGCCAGTGGATGCCCCTGTTGCCGGAGCACCTCGGTCAGAACCGGTGCGACCTGCGTGCGGACCGCGGCGAGTCGGTCCCCCTTGAGCTCCCCGGACTGCACGCGATCGGCGATCTCGTTCAGCGTGCGACCGGCGGCCCCGGACTTCGCCCCCCGGTTGATCGCCTCGCGGAGGATCTCACCGACTGCTGCCCTCGGAAGCCGCGGGCGGTCGAGCAGCCACGCGACGAGGCGAGGGGTGATCTCGCGGCCCACGGGCGATTCGACGAGACCGTCCGTCGCGACGAAGTCACCGGCCTGTCTCGGGAAGTGCTCGAGATAGGGCACTAGGTTCGCCCAGACGAGTCGCCCGAGCAGCGGGTCGTCGCCGCCATGGACGGCCGCCCTCGCGAGCGCTTCGGAGTACGCGGTGTACGGAGCGTCCTTGCGGGCGAGTTGGCCGACGACCTGGACCGCGGCCCGCCGGACGTCGGAATGCACGTCCGGTTCCGAGAGGCCGTCGATGAGTGGGGTGCCGAGGTTGAGGTCGTACGTGTCGTCCCATCCGTCCTCGAACGCGAACGGACGCACGACGTGCAGACCGAGGCAGCGAATCGACCACGTCGCGAGGAACGGGTCGGCGGGGTCGTCGATCGCTCGGGCAACCTTCCACGCAATGTCGTGGTCGTGCAGGTCGTGCCCCATCAGGACGAACAACGCGTGCCGCCGCTGCTTCTCGGACGTCTCCTTCGCAAGCACGACTTCCAGCAACCGCTCGGCGTTCGCCTTCGTGTTCCGCTCCTGCAGGATCCGCTGTGCCTTCCGCCGGTAGAACACATTTGGATCGCCCAGCATTTCGATCAGTTCGTCGTCCGTCTTCTTCGTCAGGTCGAACGTCGGAAGCGGCTGCTTCTCGTCGCCGTACCGCACGCGGTAGATGCGGCCGTGGAGGCGGTCGATGCCGGCCGGGTCGGCGTTGGCGTCCTGGTAGCAGTGGTACCGGTCGTACCAGTCGAGGACGTACAGGAAGCCGTCCGGGCCGACGCGTTGGTCGATCGGCATGAACCAGGCGTCGTTCGCCGTGAGGAAGTCCGGGGCCGGCTTGGCGTGGTAGGTGCTGCCTCGCTTCTCCAGCACGTCGACGTTGATGCAGCCGCCGTGGATGTTCCCCATGTAGAGCCGGTCGCGGTACTCGTCCGGGTAGGCGGGGCTGTCGAAGTACTCGAGGCCGCAGTAGGCCGCCTTCTGGTGCTTGTGGTCGACGATCGACTCGATCTTCCAGGTGTGCGGCGGGTAGGGGCCGCCCTGCCGGTGGTAGTAGCCGGTCTCGGCGATGTGCCACAGGTGGTCGATCACGCAGGCGGAGACGAACGCCTCACCCTCCGGATCGAAGGCGATGCCCCACGGGTTGCTGGTCCCCTCGGCGTACAGCTCGAACTCCCACGTCCGCGGGTGGACTCGCCACATGCAACAGGTCGTCTTCCAGCCGGGGTGCTTCTCGTCGAAGTTCGGGTTGTCCTTCGCGTACCGCACGTGGCTGTGGTTGAAGACGCCGTTCAACCCGTACAGCCAGCCGTCCGGTCCCCAGGTCAGCGAGTTCGGCAGCTCGTGCGTGTCGGTCCGCCCCCAGCCGGTGACGACCGTCTGCACCTCGTCCGCCCTGTCGTCACCGTCGGTGTCCTTCACGAAGAGGATGTCCGGGGCGTTCGAGATCCACACGCCTCCGTGCCCCAGTGCGATGCCACAGGGGATGTTTAGGCCGTCCATGAAGACGGTCGACTCGTCGATGCGGCCGTCGCGGTCGGTGTCCTCGAGGATGCGGATGCGGTCCTTCCCCTTTCCGGGCGAACGGCGGGGGTACTCGACCGACTCGCAGACCCAGATGCGACCGCGGTCGTCGAAGCACATCGCGGTCGGGTTGACGAGTTGCGGCTCGGCCGCGACGAGGTCCACGTGGAACCCGTCTGGCACGGTCATCTTCGCAACCGCCTGCTCCGGCGTGAGCGCCGGCCCCGGCGGCTTGTCGTGCCGGCGGGGAATCTTGATCTTCCCCTGCCCGAACGACGAGGCGACCAGACCGGCGAGAACGAGCGACGCGGCGACGACCTGACGGAACACGGACGACTCCTCGTGAGGCGGGGGCAAGGTGTGCCGTCATCATCCAGCCGGCGACACCGGCACGCAACACGGGCGTGTTCGCCGATCCCACGAACTCTCTCGCGGTCACGCTGGCGAAACCGTCCCGCCGGGCGACATACTCTGGGTTCGCGCATCCGAAGCCACCGTAGACGAACGAGCCCGCACGGCTCGACACGAAACCGAGGCGAAGTCCCATGGAATTCACGCTCCCCGAAGTCTCCGAAGGCGTCGAGTCGGCCGACGTGGCCCGCGTTCTCGTCGCCGCGGGGGACACCGTTGCCGCCGAGCAGGTCGTCATGGAGATCGAGACGGAGAAGGCCGTCGTCGAACTCCCGTGCCCCCATTCCGGAGTCGTCACGAAGGTCCACGTCGCCGAAGGGGACACCGTCGCGATCGGCGCGACCTTGTTGAGCATCGACGCAGACGAAGGCGGAGCGTCGAAGGCGGAGAGCGAAGAGGCGAAGGCCGACGACGGTGAAGCGAAGGCGACGTCCGAACCGAGCGCTTCGCCCGCCCAAGCCGCCGCCCCGGCGTCGGCCCCGCAACCCGCGGCGTCCGTCCCGTCAGGCGACTACGACGTCGATCTCGTCGTCATCGGCGGAGGCCCCGGCGGGTACCCGGCCGCGTTCGACGCCGCCGACCACGGACTGAACGTCACGCTCGTCTCCGACGAGGAGATCCCCGGCGGCGTCTGCCTGCACCGCGGCTGCATCCCGTCGAAGGCCCTGCTACACGTCGCCAAGCTGCTGCACGAGACCCGCTCCGCCAGCCAGTGGGGGCTGACCTACGGCGAGCCCGAGATCGACCTCGACAAGCTCCGCGGCTTCAAGGAGCAGGTCGTCGGCGGACTTACCGGGGGCGTCGCCCAGCTCTGCAAGTCCCGCGGCGTGAACCTCGTGCACGCCCGCGGCAGCTTCCTCGACGCCCACACCCTCAAGCTCGACAAGCCGGACGGCAGCACGGACCAGCTCACGTTCCAGCACGCCATCCTCGCGACCGGCAGCACGCCCGCCATGCCGGGCATCTTCAACATCGGCGACGACCGCGTGATGGACTCCACCGGTGCCCTCGCCCTCGCCGACGTCCCCGGCCGGCTGCTCGTCATCGGCGGCGGCTACATCGGCCTGGAGATGGGCAGCGTCTACGCCGCCCTCGGTTCGGAGGTGACCGTCGTGGAGATGCTCGACGACGTCCTCATGGGGGCCGACCGTGACCTCGCCCGGCCGCTGAAGAAGAAACTCGAGGCGGAGTTCGCCGCCATCCACACCAACACCAAGGTCCTCTCGCTCACCGCGACCGACGACGGCATCGTCGCCAAGCTGGAGGGGGAAGGGGTCGATCCGGAGATGACGTTCGACCGCGTCCTCGTCTCCGTCGGCCGCGTCCCCACCAGCCGGAACGTCGGGCTGGAGAACACGGCCGTCGTGGTGACCGACCGCGGCTTCGTGGAGGTCGACGACCAGCGGCGGACGGCGGAGCCCAGCATCTACGCCATCGGCGACGTGGCGGGCGACCCGATGCTGGCCCACAAGGCGACTCGCGAGGCGAAGGTGGCGGTCGAGGCGATCCTCGGCGAGCCGTCCGCGTTCGACAACCGCGCCATCCCGGCCGTCGTCTTCACCGACCCCGAGGTCGCGTGGTGCGGCCTCACCGAGCAGGAGGCGAAGGAGGAGGGGATCGACGTGAACGTGATCCGCTTCCC
Source organism: Planctomycetaceae bacterium (assembly GCA_028284885.1). Lineage (GTDB taxonomy): Bacteria > Planctomycetota > Planctomycetia > Planctomycetales > Planctomycetaceae > JANQQW01. The sequence goes on along the minus strand of JANQQW010000175.1, from coordinate 23,264 downwards.
CTGGGCCGCCAGCGGCCGCGCCCAGACGATCAGCCGGACCGAGGGGCTGACGAAGCTGATCGTCGAGCCGGACACCGAGCGCGTGCTCGGCGTGGGCATCGTCGGCCCGAACGCCGGCGAGCTGATCGCCGAGGGGGTCCTCGCCATCGAGATGGGCGCCACCGGCCGCGACCTCGCCGAGACCGTCCACGCCCACCCGACCCTCAGCGAGACCATGATGGAGTCCGCCGAGGCCACCTTCGGCCAGGCGACCCACTACGCGCGGCCGAAGCGGAAGTAGGTGCCGCGCGCAAGCCCGGCCATGGCCAGCAGCGAACCCACACGGAGTCGGACTCGATGTACCCTCTCAAGCGTGCGTACTCCAAGAAGGCGTACGAGGACTGGAAGGGCGGGCAAAGCGCTGTCCGGCGGCAACCGCGGAAGGAGATCAAGTCTGCTGCGCCACTCGAGGTCTCGAACTGGGACGAGCTTCGCGAGGCCGTCTCGTTCCTCTCCATGATGAACAAGCGACAAGTGCTCTACTTTCGCGGACAGCGCGCGCACTTCGCAAAGTGCGTTCCGGTTCTGTTCCGACCGAAGTGGTCTCTCGACGGAGAAGAGCACGAGCTCACGCCAGAGCGGCGGCGACGCTACTACGAACACCTGCAAGGTGTTCTTCGCCGCGAGGTCTACGAAGTCGTTCGCAGGATCAGAACACCGCGTGAGTTCATCATCAAGTCGTTGCCATCGGCAACCGCATCGATCCTGCAGCACTACGAGTTGTGGCCCACCCCGTTTCTCGACGTGACTCGCTCGCTTCCGACTGCCGTGTCGTTCGCGACCTCCGACCCGACCGCAAAGAGCTCGTACCTCTACTTGTTCGGTATGCCGGACCTACGGGGATCGATAACGACGGACTTCGACCAGAGCCTGACGATATCGAGGTTGGAGGCGGTATGTCCGCCGGCAGCGAAACGTCCGCATCACCAGGACGCGTACTTGGTGGCGCGGGCTCCACTGCCTCACGATCCGAACGACGAGCTCTGGGACGAGTGGGAGCGAAAGTCGAATCTCATGCGTCGACTCGTCGCGAGTTTTCGACTGAAGCACGAGGGCTCGGAGTTGCCCGGTACTCCTGCGATGGACCAGGCGTTCCTGGTCCCCTCTGAAGAGGACGACGTGTTCGCCGCGACCCTCCGAGAGAATCTGCTACCACTGATCAGGCAGTTGATCGCCGAGATCGAGTCGAACACCTGACTCAACGTCGATCCGGACGCTCTTTCGCTGAGTCCGTACGTGCGCAGGCTCGAAGCACCGTAGCGATCCTCGGAGGCCTACTCCACTCGGCAGCGACGGGTGCCTGGGGTCCGACAACGGAGGCCCCGAGTCGTTGGTGCGTTCGGCCTCAACCGACGGGGTGACTGGATCGCCGCCCGCAGGGTCCCCCCAACCGGACCAACGGGACTGCCGCCCGATTGGAACGGGAAGCGTGCGTCGGAACGGTCGATGGAAGTCGAGACCGTTCGAGAATCCAGGAGGGGACATGCAGCGAACGACGGCTCGGTGGACGTGGGGACTCTTCGTCGGAATGCTCCTTCTCGGGGTGTGGCCAGGCCGGGCGAGCGCCCAGACGGTCGACGACGCCGGGCTGTGGTTCGCCGCGTTCGGAAACGGGCGGTTCGAGTCGCTGGACGACGAGTCACCGTTGCGGTGGTGGTTCGACTCGCACTACCGGCTGCGGGACGACGCCGACGGGTTCAGCCAGAGCATCGTCCGCCCCGGCCTCGGCTACGCCGTCGACGCCGACAACACGCTGTGGGTGGGGCACGCGTGGATTCACACCTCGCCCGTCACCGGCCGCGACTTCGACGAGCACCGCTTCTGGCAGCAGTGGACGTACTCCCCGTCGGTCGGGCAGTGGAGGTTCCTCCACCGGAGCCGGTTCGAGCAGCGGTGGGTGCAGCGGGGGGACGACGTGGGGCTGCGGTGGCGGCAGTTCGCCCGGGCCCAGTACGTGCTCCCGCAGCGGCCGCGGTGGTCGCTGGTGACGTGGGACGAGGTCTTCTTCCACCTGAACGACACGGACTGGGGCGCCCAGTCGGGCCTCGACCAGAACCGGGCGTTCGTCGGAGTCGGCTTCGAGCCCTGGAAGTGTGCCGGCCATCGCGTGGAGATGGGCTACCTGAACCAGTTCATCGAGCGTCGCGGCGGTATCGACGGGATGAACCACATTCTCTCGTTGAACTTCTTCTACTGAGCCGACCCGGAAGCCGACTCGGCCGAGCGGAGTCGTGTAGGCTGTGTCCACCGGCAGTCACGCCGCTCGGCGACCGGTTGCCACGATCGACGCTGAGAAAGGCTCCGCTCTCCTCCGGCACGGATCGGCCGCGTGACCGAGTTCCTCCACTTCGGCCTGAAGCAGGCGTGGGCGTCGATCTTCGGCGGTCTGCTGCTCGCGGCGTTCGTCGGGACGAAGTTCTGGTACCCGGACGTCCCGTTGGCGCGGTACGACTTCCTGTTCCTGTACGCCGTCGCCATCCAGGTCGCGTTGCTCGCGCTGCGAATGGAGAGCCTGCGGGAGTGCGGGGTGGTCGTGCTGTACCACGTGCTCGCGACGGCGATGGAGGTCTTCAAGACGTCCGACGCGATCGGCTCGTGGTCCTACCCCGGCGAGGCGGTCTTCCGGATCGGCAACGTGCCGTTGTTCACCGGGTTCATGTACAGCGCGGTCGGCAGCTACATCGCCCGCAGCTGGCGGCAGCTCGACCTGCGGTTCGAGCACTTCCCGCACGTCCTCGTCGCCTCGACGCTGGCGGTGCTGTCGTACGTCAACTTCTTCACCCACCACTACGTCTGGGACTTGCGGTGGGTCCTGCTGGCCGGGATCGCGGTGGCGTACCGGCGGACGACGGTCGTCTTCCGGCCGCACCTCGTCGACCGGCGGATGCCGCTGCTGCTCAGCTTCGTGCTCATCGCCTTCTTCATCTGGATCGCCGAGAACGCGAGCACGTTCGCCCGCATCTGGGTCTACCCGGAACAGGAACAGGGCTGGACGATGGTCGGCCTCGGCAAGCTGACCGCGTGGTTCCTGCTGATGCAGCTGAGCTTCGTGCTGATCTACGTGCTCCGGCAGTTCGAAAGGCCGGCCGTCAACTGACCTCGACGGGACCGGAGACCGAACGCGCAGCGGCGGTGACCGCCGGAGCACGAGCTATGTTTCAGCCGTTGTCTCGTGTCCCTCTCATCCTCGCCGATGTCGCACGTCTCGACCGGATTCGACGCCCCTGTCACCCGCGACCGCACGGTCCTCGCGGCGGTCGGGGTGCCGCTCGTGCTGGTCGCCGGGATTCTCGCGGTCTCGCCGAACTTCCGGCTCGTTTCCGGGCCGGAGGCGGAGCCGTTCGGCGGGGACGTGTTGCACGAGTGGACCGGGGCCTGGGTGCTGACGCACGGCGAGCGGTCGCGGCTGTACGACCTCGACTACGTCCGCAGCGTCCAGCACGACCCGGCGGTCGTCGGGTTCGAGTGGGACCGGAACGCGTACCTTCCGATGGTCTACCCGCCGTTCTGGTACCTGGTGCTCTCGCCGCTCGGCTCGCTGCCGTTGCCGGTCGCGGCCGTCGTCTGGACGCTGCTGACGACGACGTGCCTCGTCGGGGCGGCCTTCGTGCTTCTGCGGTGGCAGGGAGAACAGCCCGGGACGCTGCGGGCGGAGTGGGCGCTGCTCGCGGCGGCCGCGTTCGCCCCGGTCATCCTGTCGCTCTCCAGCGGGCAGAAGGGAACGCTGCTGCTGCTGTTGTTCGGCTCGACGTTCGTGCTGCTAGACCGGAAGCGGCCGTTTCTCGCGGGGCTGGTGTTCGGACTGGTCGCCTTCAAGCCGCAGCTCACGCTCGTCGTCGGCTTCACGATGCTGTTCAAGCGGCAGTGGCGGTTCCTCGCGGGGGGCGTCACGACGGGAGCCGTGCTGGTTGGGCTGTCGTTCCTCGCCGGGGCCGACCTCTGCGGCGACTACTTCGCCCTCGTCGCCGGCATGGGGAACTACGTCCAGACCGGCGGGTACGACCTTGCCGAGGCCCACTGCTGGTGGGGATCGACGCAGCTGCTGCTCGGCGGCTGGCCGGACGGCGTGGTCAAGGGCGTGGTCGTCGCGCTCACGCTGTGGACGCTGGCCCTCGTCGTCCGCGTCGCCCGCCGCCCGTTCGCGTACGGCAGTCCGACGTTCGCCCTGCAGTTCGCGTCGCTCGTCGTGGCGACGCTGGTCACGAGTCCGCACCTCTACACCTACGACCTGACCCTGCTGCTGCTGCCGCTGTTCCTCGTGGCGAGCGTCGCGCTCGACCCGCGGCACTCGCTCGGGCGAACTCTCCCGGCGGTCGGAGTGCTGCTGTACGTCGCCGTCGGCCTGTCGCCCCGTCTCGCCGCCGCGACCGGCCTGCAGCTGAGCGTGCTGCTGATGCTCGCGCTACTCGACCTGCTGGGCCGGGAGGCAACGGGCTGCAGCGAACTCTCCGAAAGCCCTGCAGATCAAGGCAGCGGGACTTCGGTCCGGCAGGTTGCACGCTCGGTGCGGTGACCGACGCGACTCCCGCCAACGCCCGCGCAGAACTCCCGCACGGGCAATGGCACAGTCGGAGAATTGCGACTGGCAAGCCCCGCGATCCCGCGGTTGAATGACTCTAGGAGCGTCACCACCGCTCGGGGGCTGGCCGCGTGCACGACGACGAAGAGGTCCAAGTCGATCTGGCGGGGGTTGAGACCACCCAGCCACCACCGCGATCCGGCAACGGCTGTGCGACGGCGGCGAAGTGGGGGTGCGGTCTCGCCATGCTGCCTGTCGTCGGTCTCGTCGCCCTGCTGCTGTGGGCCTCCACGGTCAAGAACTGGGAGTTGAGCAACGGCGAGCACATGGGCGGGTCGCCGATGAACGTCCGGTTCGACTACCTCATCAAGGGCCAAACGTCCCGCTTCCACGCGTACTTCATCGTCGTCGAGTCCGCCGACGGCACGGTCCTCGACCAGAACGTCCACGGGATGCTCAACGCCCGCGGCACCCTTCACTTTGGCCGCTTCGGCGCTCCGCGAGACGTCGAAGGCCCCGTCCACGTCTGGATGGAGAAAGAGGACGTGAACCGCGGCGGCCGCGAGCGCTGCTCCAACGTGCTACGGATCCGGACGAAGGACTGACCACCGCGAGGAGCGGGCCGCGAGCGACACCGGGTACAAGACCGTCCGATTCGACGGTCCTCTCGAACCCAAGCGTCTACGGACGCGACACGTCGGGGCTTCGAGCCCCAGCCTACAGACCGGCGGCCGTTGATCCGTCTGCTTCGCTGCCGTAGGCTCCAGCGGTTCCCTCACCCGCGGAGTCCTGCCGTGCGACGCCTCCTGCCGACGACGCTGCTCACACTCGCGTTCGCTGCCTCCGTGGTGGCCGGTGACTGGCCGATGTGGCGGGGGCCGTTGGGGGACGGGAGTACAACGGCGAAGCTGCCGCTCGAGTGGTCGGGCGAGGCGGACGGCGAGAAGAACGTCGTCTGGCGGACCAAGCTCGAGTTCCAGGGGCACGGGTCGCCCGTCGTGAAGGGGGACCGCATCTTCCTCCTCGGCGTCGACGACCCGACCGGCGTTCCGAAGATCAAGTCGGACGAGCCGAAGCCGCGCGTGCTGATGTGCTTCGAGCGGGCGACCGGCAAGCCGCTGTGGCACCGGGTCGTCCTGGAGTCGCCGCTAGAGCAGATTCACAAGCTCAACAGCCGGGCGAGCAGCACGCCCGCGGCGGACGACGACCACGTCTACGTCAGTTTCCTCGACGGCAATCAGATGTACGTTGCCGCCTACACGCACGACGGCGAGAAGGTGTGGGAGCAGCGGCCGGGCGTCTTCGCCAGCAAGCACGGGTACTGCTCGTCGCCCGTGCTGTTCGAGAACATGGTGATCGTCAACGGCGACCACGACGGCCCCGCCTACCTCGTCGCACTCGACCGCAGGACCGGGGAGACGATCTGGAAGACCGAGCGGGAGAACAAGACTCGCAGCTACTGCACGCCCATCGTCCGCGAACTGGGCGGTCGCACGCAGATGCTCCTCTCCGGGAGCCTCTCCGTCTGCAGTTACGACCCCCGCACGGGCAAACGGCACTGGATCGTCGACGGCCCGACCGAGCAGTTCGTCGCGTCGCTCGTCGAGACCGAGGGGATGGTCTTCTGCACCGGCGGCTTCCCCGAGCGGCACGTCATCGGCATCGATCCGACGGGCTCTGGCAACGTCACCGAGACCCACGTGAAGTGGCACCACGAACGGGGCATCGCCAGCTACGTCCCCTCTCCCGTCGCGGCCGGCAAGTGGTTCTACCTCGCCAACGACTCCGGCGTGGGCTACGCCTTCGACGCGAAGTCCGGCGAGGTTCTGTGGAAGGAACGCATGGGCCGCCACTACTCCGGCAGCCTGCTCACCGACGGCCGCCACGTCTACTTCACGGACGACGACGGCGTCACCAAGGTGCTGAAGGTCGGGCCGGAGTACGAACTGGTGGCGGAGAACCGACTCGGCGAGCGGACCTACGCCTCCCCCGCCGTCGACGACGGCCGACTGCTGTTCCGCGGCGTGGAGCACCTCGTGTGCATCGGCGAGAAGTGACCGCTCCGACGCTCCGTACCATCGCGATCGACTGGTCCGGGGACGCGCGCGACCCCGTCGACAAGACGTGGATCGCCGAGGCACGCGACGGCGAGATCGTCCGACTCGAGCCGATCACCCGGGCTGACGTCGAGCGGGAGTTGCTGGCGATGGACGGGCCGGTCGTCGTCGGACTCGACTTCGCCTTCTCGTTCCCGCGGTGGTTCACGGACGAACACGGAGCCCGCAGTGTCGAAGCCGTCTGGGAGGTCACGGCGAAGGAGGGGGAGCGTTGGCTCGCCGAGTGCCCGCCTCCGTTCTGGGGCCGCCCGGGTCGGAAGCGACCGCCCAACGACCCCGACCGGCCGGCGTTCCGAGCGATGGAGACGGTCTGCGCCCGTCAACCCAAGTCGGTCTTCCAGGTTGGTGGCGCGGGGGCCGTGGGGACGGGTTCGATTCGGGGGATGCCGATGCTCGCACGGCTCGGCGGGGCCGGCTGGTCGATCTGGCCCTTCCACGCGTCGGGCGACCGGACGGCCTTCGAGATCTACCCACGACTGCTGACCGGCCCGGTCAACAAGAGCAGCTTCTTCGACCGCCGGGCCTACGTCCGGAAACGGCTCGGCGACGTCGAGGCCCGCGGTCTCGCCGCCAGCTCGGAGGACGCCTTCGACGCCGCCGTCTCGGCCCTCGTGATGGACCAACACCGCGCTTCGCTGGAACGCATGGAGGGCACGGGCGACGTCGAGGGAGCAATCTGGACGCCGCCCGAGTCCTGACGAACGCACTCGCGGGAGCCCGCTCGGAGTCGAGCCCACTCACTCGCAGTCGACGCGACCGGCCTCACACAGGAGATGCCCCGTGCACGTTGAACCAGCGATTGCAGTGACTGCACTTCACGTCGCCGTGCGGCGAGACTTCGGCATCGGACGGCAGCGGGGCCCCGCAACTGGGGCACTGGTAGCCGACGCCGGTCGGGCTGCCCTTCGCCGAGGCCTTCCCCGGTCCAGCGAGACCGACCGACTTCCCCGTGACCGCGTTGTAGGCCGCGGTACCGCCGATCGCGACGAACGGCAACGCGACGAGTGATCCGAACACCCGGAAGAACAGGGGCGGCGCGCCGAACTCGCCGAACGGCTGGCTCCACAGGAACACGATCACGCTCACGCCGATCCCGAGGAAGGCGAAGCCGAACGTGCCCGCGACGAATCGCGCCGCCGCTGGCGTGGGGGGAGTCGAGGGATCGGCTGGTCGCGGCGAGGACGGATCGTCTTGCAATCGGAGGCTCCGCGAGAGGACGCTTCGACAGTGTAACGTGAGAACGGCCGGTGCGGATCACGCGGCCTCTCGGTCCGGGGCCTTCGGCCCGATCGACTTGGTCCCCTTCGCGGCCGGGGCCTTCATGTCGAACAGGCCGAAGATCTCGCTGGCGTTCATGCTGAGCGTCGCGTTCGAGTCGTCGGGGTCGCCCATCACGGCCTCGAACAGCTCCCGCTTCTGTGCGAGGACGCGGTCGATCCGCTCCTCGATCGTGTTCTTGCAGATGAACTTCGAGACGATGATCTGCGACGCGGTCGCCCCGATGCGATGAGCGCGGTTGATCGCCTGGTCCTCGACGGCCGGGTTCCACCAGCGGTCGAACAGGAAGACGTACCCGGCGAACTGCAGGTTCAGGCCGACGGCCCCGGTGCCGTAGCTCATCAGCAGCAGGTTCGAGCTCGGGTCCTCCTTGAACTGACTGAGGATCGGCTCGCGTTTCCTGGTCGGCACGCCGCCGTGGTAGACGAGGGTGCCGCAGTCGGGCACGCGTTCGTCCATCTCCTTCTTGATCCAGTCGATGCACTTCGTCCACTGACTGAACAGGATCGCCTTCCCGCCGGAGGCCGCGATCTCCTCCATGTCGGCGGCCAGGCGGTCGAGCTTCGCCGACTGGCCGGTCAGCGGGTCGAAGTTCGTGATCTGCTTCAGCCGCAGCACGAGTTCGAACACGTGCTGGACGGAGATCGACTCGCCGAGTTCGTTGAGGTGGATCACGCCGTCCTTCTCGGCCTGCTCGTAGGCGTGCTGCTGGGCCGGGTTGAGTTCGAGATACTCGTCCCGGTCGAGCCGCGGCGGCAAGTCGGTCATCACGAGGTTCTTCGTGCGACGAAGCACGTAGACCTCGCTGAGTCGGCGAAGCTGACGCAGGTCCGGCGTGCCGCGCGGCGGGACGACGCCCATGTACTCGTACAGCGAGGCGAGTTCCTCGGGCCGGTTCTCGATCGGCGTCCCCGTGAGGGCCCAACTCCGCTTGCGGCCGATGTCGCGGATGGTCTCCGACGTCAGCGAGTCGCGGTTCTTGATCCGCTGGGCCTCGTCGAGCACCACGAGATCGAACTTCGGCCGGTCCTCCTCGTCGAGGTTCTGGAAGTCCCGGACGACGAGTTCGTAGTTGGCGAGCAGGATCGGCAGGCCGGGCATCGACCAGATCATCTTCCGCCGCTTCGTGTCCCCCTCCAGCGTGGTGATCGGCAGCTCCGGGGCCCACAGGGCGAACTCGCGTTGCCAGTTGGGGATCAGCGGTTTCGGCGCGACGAGCAGGATGCTGCGCACCTGGCCGCTCCGCAGCAGCAGCCGGACCGCCGTGATGGTCTGCATCGTCTTGCCGAGCCCCATCTCGTCGGCCAGCAGCGCGGACTTCTGCGAGAACATCCACGCGATCCCCTCGTACTGGTAGGGGAACGGCTCGAACGGCATGACGAGTTCCTGCCCTTGCAGCCAACTCTGCAACGGCGGCTGCAGCAGGTAGAAGAGGCGGTCCTCCAGCGAGAGTGCGTCCGGCGGCGGGGCGATTCGCGTCGGCCTCTTCTTCGGCCGACTGCCGGACTCGTCGGTTTCGTCCTCGGAGCCGGGGGGACGGATCGACTTGAGTTCCGGCTTCTCCCGGTCCTCCTTCTCCTCCTTGGGCGGCAGGAACTCGACGCCCGGCGGGAAGACGAGGCCGACGACCTTCGGCTTCGGGAAGTACGGCTTCCAAGCCGGTACGAAACCCGGCTTGCCGAGCAGCGGCGTCGGCGACGTGTCGAATCGCGTCGGCCGACGGAGCGCCCCGTTCAGGCCGCTCGCGTAGACGGCCGTCGTGACGGCGAGATCGACCACAGCTCCGTCCGGGCGGCTCAGATCGACGTCGATCGATCGGGTCGGCACGTCCATGTGTGTTCCCGGCGAGCGGGGGGCGTGAGCCCCCTGTTGAGGTCCAATTGTCCCGACGATCGCCTCACTCGGAGCGCGGGCGTCTCGCCCGCACGAACGTCGATCGACTGCGTTCGCGGGCGAGACGCCCGCGTTCCGGGTTGTGACTCGTTCGTTGATGGGAATGCTGAATGCTCGGTCGGGCCAACAGGGGGCTGATACCCCCCGCTCGCCGGTCACGCGGCGGCGCGCATCGTCTCCCTGAGGGCCTCGCGGACTCGGTCGAACGGTTCAGCGAGACTGGCCTCGGCGGGGAGTGGGCCGGCGAGCTTCTCGAGGGCGGCCGCATCGACGCCGCTCGCCGGGACGAGCAACTGGTTGCCGAGGCGGACGGTTTCGGACGGCTCGACCGGGTCGTCGTCGGTCAGCAGTCGGGCGACCGGCACGTCGGTCGTCTCGGCGACGCCCAGCTGGTCGTCGTCCTCGACCAGCAGCAGGTCGGCTTTCACGCTGGTTCGTTCGACGAGTGTGCCGCCGAGCAACTCGCCCAGCAGGTACGCTCGCAGCGTCGGTCCGTAGAGCAGCTCCTGCGTGCGGTTCGGCTTGACCGGCGTGGTGCACTGGAACTCGAGCGGCCGCCCGAGGTGGTTGGTGACCAGCAACCCTCCCACATGGCCGCGGCCCTCCAGTTCGACGGCCGCGAGAAATCCGAGGTGCAGTCGTTCCGTCCGTCCCTGACCCATGCTGTCTCGTCGCGAAGTGTATCGAGATCCGGCTCCGCCGATCCCTCGGCGCAGCCCTCGTCGATCATCGACCACCCGAGCGGCCGGACTTGAGCGGTTGGCGCGCGAAGGACGGCGACCACCTGGAGGGGACGGACTCCGTGCCGTACCTGCGTGCTGCGGCGGAAAGCAGGCACCCACGAGTTGAAGCGGTGCCGTCGTCGGTTGGATCCGAACGAGAAGCTGCTTCAGAACGTGGGGCACGCTTCCAGCGTGCCGCGTCGATCTGCGTGGCACGCGTCATCGCACGCTGGAAGCGTGCGCCACGTGTCCGGTTGTGAACAGCGTCTCAGCGACCCAGCGCTTCTCCACGGGCCACCCGCAGGGCCGGCACGGAGTCCGGCCCGTACAGCGGTGGCGTGCTCGGCGAGAGCTGCCGTCGTCACTTCTTGTTCGGGATCTTCGGGTCGCTCTTCAGCGGCAGCTTGACGGTCTTGCCCGTCCAAGCGGCCTTGTAGATGGCGAGGATGATCTCGACCGACTTGCGGCCCTCCTCGCCGTCGACGGCCGGCTTCGTGTTGTTCTGGATCGCCTTGATGAAGTCCTTCAGCTGCCGGGCGTGTCCCTCGAACGAGATGGCGGACGGATCGGCCGCGCCGCCGCTCGTGGAGCTGCCCTTGCCGTACTTCTGCGTGATGCTGCGGTCGCGCGGCGACTTCTTCGCGAAGTCCCACTTGTGGATCTCCTCCTCCTCGACGACGACCGTTCCCCAGGTGCCGTGGATCTCGATCGTCTTGAGCAGACCCGGCCATGCGGACGTCGTCGCCTCGATGACGCCGAGGGCCCCGTTCTTGAACTTCAGCGTCGCGACGCCGGTGTCCTCGACCTCGATGCCGGTGTGGGCCAGCGTGCCGACGTGTCCCGTCACCTCCTCGACGTCCCCCATGAAGGAGTACAGCAGGTCGACGTTGTGGACACCCTGGTTCATGTAGGCGCCGCCGCCGTCGAGTGCCCACGTGCCCCGCCAGGCCCCGCTGTCGTAGTACTCCTGGGTCCGCCACCACTTCACGTAGGCGTCGCCGAGGGTGAGTTGGCCGAAGCGGCCCTCGTCGATCGCCCGCTTGACCTCGATCATCGTCGGGTTGAACCGCGACGGGAAGATCGTGCAGAGCTTCACCTTGTTCTTGCGGCAGGCGGCGATGATCTTGTCGCACCGCTTGAGCGTGATCTCCAGCGGCTTCTCGACGACGACGTGTTTCCCGGCGTTCGCGGCGGCCACGGCCGGCTCCATGTGCGCGCCGCTCGGCGTGCAGACGTTGACGACGTTCACCCGTTCGTCGGCCAGCATCTCGTCGAGGTCGGTGTAGGCCGTGCAGCCGATCTCCTCGGCGTACTTCTCGGCGCCCGGGGCGTAGTTGTCGAAGCAGGCGACGATCTCCGCGCCGCGAATGCTCTCGATCGCCTTGGCGTGAAACCGGCTGATCATTCCACAGCCGACGATTCCGAATCCGATGGCCATCGTGTCCTCGCTTCACCTGGTGACTTCGTTGGACGCTCGGCGGACCGAACGCGGAACAAGGGGATACACGGAACGACGAGGAAAGGGAAGCGGCGGGCTTCAGGCCGCCAGCGCCTCCAGCACTTTCTCGCCCATCTCGGCCGTTCCGATGCTCGCCCCGCCGGCGGCGACGTCGGCCGTGCGGTGACCGGCCGCGACGACCGCGCGGACGGCCGCCTCGACCGCGGTCGCCTCCTCCTCGAGGTGCAGCGAGTGCCGGAGCAGCATGGCGGCGGCGAGGATGGTGGCGAGCGGGTTGGCGACTCCCTTGCCGGCGATGTCCGGAGCGGAACCGTGGATCGGCTCGTAGAGACCGGGGCCAGACGAGCCGAGCGACGCGGACGGCAGCATGCCGAGCGAGCCGGGCAGCATCGAGGCCTCGTCGGTGAGGATGTCGCCGAACATGTTGCCGGTGACGACCACGTCGAAGTCCTTCGGCCGCGAGATCAGGTGCATCGCCATCGCGTCGACGAGGACGTGCTCCAGCGTGACCTCGGGGAACTCCTCCTTCACCACCTTCTCGGTGACGCGTCGCCACAGCCGCGAGCACTCGAGGACGTTCGCCTTGTCGACCGACGTGAGCTTCTTCCCGCGGCCCATGGCGGCCGTCGCGGCGAGCCGGACGATGCGGACGATCTCGGACTCGTCGTAGACCATGGTCGAGTAGGCGAGCTCGTGGCCGTCCCGTTCCCCGGTGCCGGACTCGCCGAAGTAGATGCCGCCGGTGAGTTCGCGGAGGAAGAGGACGTCGACCCCCTCGACGATCTCCCGTTTGAGCGGCGAGGCGTCGAGCATCTCGGGGAAGGACGTGATGGGTCGGAGGTTCGCGAACAGGCCCATTTCCTTGCGGATGGCAAGGAGTCCCTTCTCGGGCCGGGTCTTGGCGGTCGGGTCGTCCCACTTCGGTCCGCCGACCGCCCCCAGCAGCACGCCATCAGACGCCTGGCAGGCGGCCAGGGTCTCGGGCGGGAGCGGGTCGCCGGTCGCGTCGATGGCACACCCGCCCATCAGGTGTTCCTCGAACGTGAACGCGTGGCCGAACCGTGTCGCCACGGCCTCGAGCACCCGCCGCGCCTCGGCGACGATCTCCGGTCCGATCCCGTCCCCGGGCAGCAGTACGAGCTTGACGTCCATCGAAGCGGCTTTCTGAGTCTGCGTTCTCTTGAACCGCGGACAGCACGGATACCGCGGATGTTCTGTCAGTAGTCCGCGCTATCAGCGAGATCCGCGGTTCAACGGTTCTGACCTAGCGGCTCGCCCACTCCAGCAGCTTCGCGAACTGCTCGGCGAACTTCGGTTCCTCGCTGCCCATGGGGCTCTTGAAGAAGCTGGCGAGGGCGTCGAGCGTGCCGGTCTCGCCGCGGCGGTGGGCGAGTTCGGTCAGTCGGACGAGGTCCAGCACCAGCGGGGCGGCGAGGATCGAGTCGCAGCCCTGCCAGGTGAAGGACATGACCATCGGCGTGTCGAGGAAGCCGCGGAAGTGCACGTGGTCCCACGCCGTCTTCCAGTCGCCGAGGGACTTGATGTACTCGATGCTGACGTGCGACTGGGTCGAGTAGCCGAGGATGTCGTCCAGCAGGTGGCTCTTGGAGCGGACCTTGGTCGCCTTGTTGACCGGGTCGTCGAGGACCTGTCCGTCCATGTTGCCGAAGATGTTGTGGCCGACCCAGCTCATGACCTCGAGGTTGCGGGCGGCGAACATGGGGGCGAGGACGGACTTCAACAGCGTCTCGCCGGTCTTGCCGTCGCGGCCGCAGTGGACGACGCCCTGCTGCCTCGCGTACTCGTCGATCGCCGGCAGGTCCGAGCCGACGGACGGAGTGAAGTTGACGTAGTCGCAGCCGGCCTGCATGGCGGCGACGGCGTACAGCGAACTCGCCGGCACGGGAGACGCGTTCGAGTCGGCGATCAGCGTCGAGAGTTCGGCCCACGACTCGGGCACGTCGACGGCCTGCGGCGGCTCCGTCGACGCGAGATTCACGACGACCACGTGAGACAGGTCGTTGTCGCTGCGGAAGGCGTCCAGGTCGGCGACGATTCGCTCGACGGCGACGCTCGGCTTCTCGCCACGGGTCGCCTCGGCCTTCGGCCCGGCGAGCCCCTCGATGGTGCTGCCGACGTTGACCAGTGTGCCGGGGCGGACGTTCCGGTCGAACTCGGCCAGCGACTCCGCGACGCCTTCGAGCAGGGAGTGCGAGAAGACGCGGGAGTCGTCGTGCAGCTTCCTCGCCTCGGTCGCGAAGTCGGTCTCGCGAATCTCGTGGCCGCCGACGGTGAAGCGGTCCCACGCGGCAAGGTCGAGTCCGTCGAAGGGAGGACGGCCGGTGACGAGACCGACCTCGTTCGTCAGGCCGTGTCGCAGGGCAGCCAGCCCGACGGCGACCGTCGTGGAGACGCCGCCCCACGCCCCGATCAGCCAGATTCCGATGTCCTCGCGCGGCATGTCACGCACTCGTCGTTCGTCAGGTTGTCCGTCGTGGTGCCGCCGTGCGTCGTCGTGTCCGTTCACGGTCGTCGCGAGGTCGGGGCCGGGGTGCCCGACGCCGGGTCGCGGTCCGTCGTGGTCAGGAGTCGTCCTCTTCGAACTGGCTCTCGATCCAGCGGTCGAGGGCCTGCAGCAGGTCGTCGTACCGGTCGTGGACGAGTTCCTTCATCTTGTCGAGCCGGTCCGGCCCGGCGACCTCCGCGTGGCCGAAGAAGTAGAACTTGATCTTCGGTTCGGTGCCGGAGGGCCGCACGGCGATCTTGAACTCGATCGGGCTGATCTGCGACTCGAAGACGAGCAGGTCGCCGGACGGCGACGGCAGCTCCTCGATCTGGCGTCCGCCGGGGATCTTTCGGACCTCGTGCGTCTCGTAGTCGCGAACCCGGGAGACGACGGTGCGGCCGAGGTCGAGCGGCGGGTTCTCGCGGAGCAGCGTCATCAGCTTGTCGATCTTCGCCTTCCCCTCGCTCCCCTCGAAGAAGACGTTCTTCTGGCCTTCCAGGTGGTAGCCGTGCTCGCAGTAGAGCTCGTCGAGCCGGTCGAACAGCGTCTTCCCCTGGGCCTTGAGTTCGGCTGCGTGCTCCAGCGTGTAGAGAACGCCGACGGCGGCGTCCTTGTCCCGGGCGTACTCACCGGCGAGGTAGCCCAGCGACTCCTCGGAGCCGAACACGAACCTGTCCGGCCCGTTGGCGTCCATCGCCTCGGCGATGTACTTGAAGCCGACGAGCAGGTCGTCGATGCAGCGGATCTCGTGGGCGTTCGCGACTGCCGAGAAGAGCGGCGTGGTGACGAGGGTCGTCACGGCGAAGTGCTCGGACGACAGCGTTCCGGCCTTCGCCCGGTGCCGCAACACGTGGTCGAGGGCGAGTGACCCGACCTGGTTGCCGGTCAGCGGAACGTACTCGCCGGCGGCGTTCTTCACGCAGACGCCCACGCGGTCGGCGTCGGGGTCGCTGGCGAGCAGCAGGTCGGCGTCGATCTCCTTCGCCCGGTCCGTCAGCGGGTCGTAGACCGCCGTGTTCTCCGGGTTGGGGTACTGCTTTGGCACGCCGGGGAAGTTGCCGTCCGGCTCGCGGTGCGGCTCGAAGATCTCGACGCCCGAGAAGCCCAGCCGGACGATCGTCTCGTAACAGTTGGTCTCGCCGGCTCCGTGCAGCGGGCTGTAGATGCCGACGACGTCGCGGGCGGGGGAGAGCGTCTGCTTGCCGACCTCGAGCAGGTACGCCTCGTCGATCTCCTTCCCGACGATCTTGACCTTGCCGTCGGCGGTCGCGGTGTCGAGGTCGAGCGCCGGGATCCCCTCGGCGGCGAGGACCTCGTCGATGATGCCCTTGTCGTGCGGGGCGAGCACCTGGCCGCCGGTGCTCCAGTACGCCTTGAAGCCGTTGTCGGCGGGCGGGTTGTGCGAGGCGGTGATCATCACGCCGACGTCGCAGCCGAGGTGGCGGACCGCGAACGAGAGTTCGGGCGTGGTCCGGTGCGAGTCGAACAGGAAGACCTCGAAGCCGTGGGCGGCCAGCGTGGTGGCCGTCAGCTCGGCGAACTCGCGGGAGCGGTTGCGGGTGTCGTGCGCGACGACCGCCTTGCCGGGCTGGCCGTTCGACTTCACGGCGTGCACGGCAAGTCCGTGAGCCGACTCGGCGACGGTCCGCGGGTTGATCGTCGCGGTGCCGAACTCGCCCATCTTCCCGCGACGGCCGCCCGTCCCGAACGGGATGACCTCCCAGAACAGGTCGTCGATCTTCTGGAACTCGCCCGCCTCGACCAGTTCGACGACCCGTGGTGCGAACTCCTCGTAGGCCGGTTCGGTCAGGTACCGGGCCGCGTTCTGCACGGCGGAGGCCGACGGCACGCCGGACGCGGCGGCCACCTTCAGGGCGTCGATGCTGGACTGCTTGGTCTCGTCCGGGAGACTGGTCACGGAAACCTCGGTGGAAGAAAACGAAGTCGGCGGGCGAAGCGGAGGAGTGGAGCCGGGTCTTCGACTCCGACTCGCCGACGCCGACGGACGTCACGACGTCGCGTCGGTCGAGTGCGAGCCCCGAATCTAGCAGAACGACCGAGGCCATTCGACCCACCGGCCGTCCGGCCACGGCCGACCGTTTCCCATCATCGTGGTGTCCGGGTAGGATGCGACCGCGGGCGAGGGGCCAGCCCACGGCAGGTGCCGACCTCTCGACCCAGACCTTGGAAGTACGCCCGACGGAGTGCAGGCGTGGAACGGAATCCGGAAACCACACGGCTGATGCTGCTGGGGTTGCAGCGGCTCGCCTCCAACGTGCTCAGCGACGCCACCCGCGGCACGGGGGCACTCGAACTGCTGCCGCTGGGCGAGACGTTCGTCTCCAGCGAAGCGGATCCCGCCTACGCCGGCATCCCGGTCGGCGAGCTCGTTGCCGAGTCGAGCTTCCCCGAGGTTGCCTGGCTGCTGGTGCACGGGGAGTTGCCGAACGTCGAGTTCCTGGCCGACTTCCAGACGCTGCTGGTGCAGGAGGTGGCGGAGCTGCCGGAGTCGGTCCGGCGGGTCGTCGCCGAGCTGCCGATGCACGCCTGCGACGCCGAGGTCCTCCGGGTCGGCTTCACCGTGCTCGCCGCGTTCGACCCGCAGATCGACGACGTCGAACTGCACAGCGACTTCGGCAAGACGACTCGCCTGCTCGCCGCCGCCCCCGACCTCGTCGCCGCCCGCAACGGTCTCGAGCACTGGGACGGGGACCATCACTCGTACGCGGCCCGTGTCGCCCACGCGCTCGCCGGCGCGGAGGTCTCGCACGACGTCGAGGCGGCCGTGGACGCGATGCTGATCGTGCTCGCCGAACAGTCGCGGGATCCCTCCACGCTCGCGGCCCGGGTCGTCGCGTCGAACGGCGGGGACGTCTTCGCCTCGGCCGCGGCCGCGCTCGCGGCGATCGACGTCCGCATCGCCGAGCGGCACTGCACGCGGATCGACTCGCTGCTGGACGAGATGGAGCAGGTCGCCGACCTCGAGGAGTGGCTCGAACGTCACCTGACGAGCGCCGACCAACTCCCCGGCTTCTCGGCCGACTCCGGTCCCGACGCCCGTGCCGCCGCCCTCGATCCACTCTGCACGACACTCGCCGGAGACGCCGAGCGTGAGCAGACGGAGCGGGGGGCCAAGCTGTTGGAGCGGCTCGCCGCCGAGAGCATCGACGCCCACCCCACGCTGTTGTGGCCGCTGGCCCGGCTGCTGCGGTACACGGGTCTGGGGCCGAACGCGCTCGGGCCGTTGCTGATGATCGCCCGGATCGCCGGTTGGTCGGCCCACGCTCAGGAGGAAATCCGCACCGGTCGCCGGCTCGCCGCCATCGGGAACGAGAGCGACGAGCGACGGGCGTACGTCCCGCTCGACGACCGCGGGTGAGTCCTCGCGGAACGCACGTGTTCTCTTTGCGCAATCTGAACGCTGCGTTGGCCACCCGCTCGTCTATCGTGCATGATGGCGTGCTCGCGGAATCGCCCCGCGACCGGAGCGTCCCGCCACGCGACGCCTCGCACCCACTCGACTCTTTCGTGAAGGACGCGGCCCGTGTCGCAGATCATCGCCAACCCCGAGGAACTCCGGCGGTTCGCCCACGCCCTCAACAAGTTCAACGAGGGCCTCACCGAGTCGCTCAACGCCCTCAACACGCAGCTCAACAACCTCTCGGCCACCTGGCGCGACCAGGAGAACATGAAGTTCACCGAGGAGTTCGCCTCGAACATGAAGCTCTGCGCCCGCTTCGTCGAGTCGAACAACGAGTACATCCCCTTCCTGATGCGGAAGGCCCAGCGGATCGACGAATACCTCTCGCAACGCTGACCGCTTCGCCTTCTTCTTCGTTCGACTCCGTTCCCCGGTCGCCCTCGCCATGTCCGGCTCCGCCAACGTCCAACGCGTCGACGTCATCACCGACTTCGGCAACCAGATGATGTCATTCCAGGAGGAGGCGACCGCCGGCGTCACGTCGATCGAGCAGCAGGTGAACCGCGCCCTCGAGTGGGTGCTGCACGACGCCCCGTCCGAGGCCCAGCAGCGGATTCGCAAGTGCGAGCAGAAGGTCTCCGAGGCGCAGGCCGCGCTCGACTCCGCCCGCATCAAGAACGCCGGCATGGACCACGGCGAAGGCTCGTCCATGTACGACGAGAAGAAGGCCCTCGACCTCGCCAAGAAGCGGCTCGACCACGCCCGCGAGAAGTACGAGACGATCAAGAAGTGGGGCAACAAGGCCCGCCGCGAGATCGACGAGTTCCGCGGTCGCATCGCCGCCCTCAAACGCCACCTCGAAGGCGACCTGCCGCGGGCCCTCGCCTTGCTCGACCGGACGCGGGCCTCGCTCGACCGCTACCTCGAACGCCAGGTCGGTGCCGGCGGAGCCTCCACCGCCCCCGCCGCTGGAGCCTTCCTCGACAAGGAGCAGGCCGAGACGGCTGAGACGACCGAAGACCCACGAGACTAACCCACCCGCGCCAGCGTCTGGCTCTTGACTCTCGACTCTGGACTCTCGACTCCACCATGATCGCCGTCGACCTCACCGCTCCGACGAAACGGATCCTCGAAGCCGCCGACCAGCTCCGGCTGAAGTGGATCGACACCGTGCCGCACTGGAACGACGGGAACGCCCGCAACATCGAGGCGACCTACCTCGAGCCGCTCGCGCGCGACATCAACGGGGCCCTGCAGGCCGTTCGGCAGATGCAGGAGGTGCTGCGGCAGATGGGCCACGAGTGCGACCCCGAAACCTGACAATCGGTCGGCTCCGACCTGACGAACTCCCGAGGCTGTCGTGTCCGAACTGAGCATCGAACGCTACCAACGGTTCATCGCGGACCTTCGCGCCGCCGCGGCCGAGCGGGCTCGCGGCGAGGCCGAACTGGCCGAGCTGATTCGCGCCGCGGGGCCCGGGCCCTCGGGCCCCGGCGAGGACGCCCGTGCCGTCGGAGCCGCCTACCGGCAGGCGGTCGCCGCGGCCGACGACGCTCTCGCCGCCACGAACCGGGAGACCGACGCCTGGGCCGGCAACGAGACCTCGGCGATCGAGTTCGAGTACGAGGACAACGTCAAACGCGTCAACGCCCCGCTCGACGACGAGTCTCCCGACAATCCCAAGCGAAGGCACGAGCTCTTCAAGAAGAAGATCCAGCAGACCCGCGAGTCCCTCTCGACGAACTGGGAACCGGTCAAGGAGGCGAACGAGAAGGCGATCGAGATCGCGGCCAAGCGGGGCGTCACTCCCGACGAGACCCTGAAGCCCAAGCGGACGGCCTCGTCGCTCGACGAGGCGGCCGAGCAGTTCGAGGCGGCCGCCCGCGAGGTCCCGGGCCACCTCGACGACCTCCGCGGTCTGTTCGTGCCTCGCGTCTTCTCCGGCGGCAAGCTGCTGCTGTTGTCGTTCGCCCTCGTCGGCGGACTCTCCGCTCTCGCCTTCTTCCAGCTGGACACGTCGCTCGTCGGCCTGCCGGACGCGGGCCCGGCGATTCGGCTCGTCGTCGCCGGTCTCTGCGGTCTGCTCCCCACGGCGGCCGTCGTGCTCACGCTGCAGGTCGTTGCCCAGAAGCACACCGCCGCCGCGTACACCCGCGTGCAGCAGGCGGCCGTCGATGCCCAGGCGATGATCAAGCTCTGGAACGACACGGCTCAGGCGAAGCTCAAGGAGCACGCCCAGCAGAGCAAGAAGGAGTACACCGACCTCGTCCGCAACCGCGAGAAGATGCTCGCCGAGATCGAGCAGTCCCGGAAGACGAGCCTTGACGAGGTCCAGCAGGAACGCGAACGGCGGACGACCGAGGCGAGCGCCGTCCGCCAGCAGGCGATGCGAGAGGCCGCCGCCGTCCGCGACCACGGACTCGCCGCCGCCGAGGCGAACGCCGCCATGGCGCACGACGCCCGCACCGCGGCCCAGCGGCAACGCTTCTCCCAGCTGAACGCCGACTGGAACGCCCGGCTCGGCGAACTCGACGGCGTCGTCCAGGCGATCACGGACGAGAACGCAGCCAAGTTTCCCGCGTGGAACACGATTCTCTCCGACGACTGGGAGCCGGCCGAGACGATCCCGCACGCCGTCCGCGTCGGCGACTACCAGCTCGACGTCGAGAAGATCGAACAGGCCCAGCCGTCCGAAGAACGTCTCGCTCGTCTGCCCGAGCAGTACCTGCTGCCGGCCGTGCTGCCGTTCCCCACGACGCCGTCGCTCCTCGCCCACGCCGAGGGGGCCGGCCGGAACGCCGGGGCCGACGTGCTCCGGACGGCCATGCTGCGGCTGCTAACGCTGCTGCCGCCCGGCAAGCTGCGGTACACCGTGTTCGACCCGGTCGGCCTCGGCGAGAACTTCTCCGCCTTCATGCACCTCGCCGACTACGACGAACTCCTCGTCACCAACCGCATTTGGACCGAGCCGCAACAGATCGACGCCCAGCTCGCCCGGCTGACCGAGCACATGGAGAACGTCTTCCAGAAGTACCTGCGGAACGAATTCGAGACGATCGAGGAGTACAACGAGCACGCGGGCGAGGTCGCCGAGCCGTACCGCTTCCTCGTCGTCCACAACTTCCCCGCCGGCTTCAGCGACCGGGCCGCCCAACGGCTCGTCAGCGTCGCCTCCAGCGGCCCGCGGTGCGGCGTCTACACGCTCATCACGGTCGACCGGAACGCCCCCAAGCCGCACGGCTTCGACCTGAAGGACCTCGAGTCCGAGGGGACGATGCTCCTCTGGAACGACGGCTCGTTCGTCAATCCGGAACTCCACGAGCCGACGCTGCCGCTCGTCCACGACGCCCCGCCACCAGCCGAGACGTTCGCCGCCGTCGTCCGGAAGATGGGCGAGCTCTCGAAGGACAGCCGCCGCGTCGTCGTCCCGTTCGGTCGCATCGCCCCCGTCGCCGAGGACTACTGGACTGGCGACAGCCGCAAGACGCTCGACGTCCCGCTCGGCCGCGCCGGGGCGACGAAGATCCAGAACATGATGCTCGGCATCGGCACCAGCCAGCACGTGTTGATGGCCGGTAAGACCGGTTCCGGCAAGTCGACGCTGCTGCACATCCTCATCACGAACCTCGCCCTGAAGTACAGCCCGGACGAGGTGGAACTGTACCTCATCGACTTCAAGAAGGGCGTCGAGTTCAAGACGTACGCCTCGCACCGGCTGCCGCACGTCCGCGTGGTCGCCGTGGAGAGCGACCGGGAGTTCGGCGTCAGCGTGCTCGAACGGCTGGACGCCATCCTGCACGAGCGGGGCGAGCTGTTCCGCGAGTACGACGTGCACGACGTCGCCTCCTACCGGAAGGCCTGCCCCGACAAGCCGATGCCGCGGATCCTGTTCATCGTCGACGAGTTCCAGGAGTTCTTCACCGAGGACGACCAGTTCACGCAGCGGGCGTCCCAACTGCTCGACCGACTCGTCCGGCAGGGCCGTGCGTTCGGCATGCACGTGCTGATGGGCTCGCAGACGCTGGGCGGGGCGTACTCGCTGGCCCGCACCACCATCGGCCAGATGGCCGTCCGCATCGCCCTGCAGTGCAGCGAGGCCGACGCCCACCTGATCCTCAGCGACGAGAACTCGGCCGCCAAGCTCCTCACCCGACCGGGCGAGGCGATCTACAACGACGCGAACGGCATGGTCGAGGGGAACAACCCGTTCCAGGTCGCCTGGCTGGAGGACGAGGACCGGGACGAACGACTCGCGCAGGTCGACGCCCTCTCCCGCGAGCACGGCTTCGCCGACCGCGAGATGATCGTCTTCGAGGGGAACGTTCCGGCCGACCCGGCCCACAACGTGCACCTCGTCAAGGTCGTCGAGGACGCTGCAACCGGAACGCTCGCGCGGGCGAACGACCGGGCCGTCAACTGCTGGCTGGGTGACGCCGTCGCCATCACGGGCCCCACGCCGATCGCCTTCCGCCAGCAGTCGGGCAGCCACCTGCTCGTCGTCGGCCAGCAGGGCGAGCAGGCCTTCGGCATCCTGGCGACCACGCTCGCGACCGCCGTCGCCCACCACGACGAAGGGGGCGGGCAGGAGTCCTACTTCGTCTTCACCAGCAACGCGGGCGAGGAGGGCCGCACCGACCGCTGGCAGTCGGTGCTCGACTCGCTGCCGCACCCCGTGACGGTCGCCGGCCCGAACGAGGCGGGCGACGCGGTCAACCGGCTGGCCGACGAGGTGACCCGGCGGCAGAGCGAGGGGGGCGGGCCGCCGGTGTTCGTCTTCGTCGACGACCTCAGCCGCTTCCGCGACCTCCGCAAGTCCGACGACGACTTCGGCTCGTTCGCCGGCTTCGGCACCGAGACGAGCAGCAAGCCGGCCAGCCCCGGGGCCTCGGTGCAGACCCTGCTGAAGGACGGCCCGGCCCTCGGCATCCACCTGGTCGTCTGGGTCGACTCGTACAACAACGTCGACCGCTGGTTCGGCCGCGCCCTGCTCCGCGAGTTCGAGATGCGGGTCGTCTTCCAGATGTCGGGCAACGACTCCAGCAGCCTGATCGACTCGCCCGCCGCCGCCAAACTCGGCACGAACCGCGCCCTCCTGTACCGGGACGAACGCGGCACCACCGAGAAGTTCCGCCCCTACGGCCCCCCGACAACCGGCTGGCTCGGCTGGCTCGCCAGCACCCTCGGCGTCGAAGGAGCCCCACGGCCCACGGCTGCTCCCGTGGCGGAGACCCACACTCCGGAACCCTCGCCGGTCCCGGCCCAAGTCCCCACCGACAACTCGTCCGAGCCACTCGACGACAACCCGGACGA
>JANQQW010000231.1 GCA_028284885.1 Planctomycetaceae bacterium | reverse complement strand
GGATTTTAAGTCCCGTGCGTCTGCCAATTCCGCCACTCGGCCTCGAACCGCCATCGTAGGCTCGTTCGGCTCCGCGGGTCACGCCCGCGGCGACGGCGGCTCACCGTCGTCGCCGGGCCTTCTGCTTTCCGGACGCGCCGGACGCGTCCCCGTTCGCCCCCTTCTCGCGGCCGGGCCGAGGTTTCCGCCGCCGTTCGCGGTCCTCCTTCTCCTTCCGCTGCCGTTCGCGCTTCGCCTCCTCCTCCGGGTCGGGGAGCGGTTCGAGGCCGAGGGCCGTCTCGACCTTCTCGGCCGCGTGGGCCAGTCGGGCGAACAGCCGCAGCTGCACGCTCACCAGCCGCTCGAACATCCGCCCGGTCACCTCGAGCATCTCGCCGACGTCCCGTTCGTGCGGCACGTACGGCAGCGCCCACTCCTGCAGCGTCGTGTCGGCCTTCGCGTGGTCGAAGGGGTACAGCTGCAGCCCCAACTCGTCCTGCAACGAGCTGAGCCGGTACCGGATCTTCTTCGACTTCTCGAGGATCTGCGGGACGACCACCTCGTCGTTGCTGCCGAGCAGCGGGAACAGCGTGACGGTCTGCCGGAACATCACGCGGAACGACGGGAGCTCGGCCATCAGGCCGCTGACGAACATCGCCTCGCCGATCATCCGCTCGACCTCGTACCGCAGGTCCTCGCCCCCCTCGACGCGGGAGCAGACGCGGTTCAGCCGCAGCAGCTGCAGCGCACACGAGAGCCGCTCGCCGGCGACGTTCTCGAAGGGGAGCAGCTTGGAGGCGAGGGTCCCGATCGAGCTGCGTGTCGCCTCGAACCGGGCCCGGGCCGCCTTCATGCCTCGCGACTTCAGGCCGAACTCCGCGGGGTCCGGACTCGCCCCCCCCTCGCACAGCGTGACGGCCGTCAGCGCGAGGAAGTGCTTCTCCTCGGCGGCGTTGTACCGCTTGGCGAGCAGCTTGTACTCCGGGACGAGTTCGAGCATCCGCTTGCGGGCCGCCTTCAGGCGGTCGCCCGTCTCCTGCGGACTCTCGGGTCGCTCGGCCGCGTCCTCGGCGATCGGCAGCGGGTGCAGCGGCGGGATCTCAACCTGGAAGTAGCGGTGCAGCGCCTTCGCCGCCTCCACGTCCGCCTCCTGCCGGGCGAGCAGCTCGTCGACGGGGTGCAGGTCCCGCTTCTCGAACTCGAGGCCGATGTCCTCCTCGTAGAACTGGCTCGTCACGTGGCGGGAGAGGCGGTCGAAGTCCTCGAACAGCACCGACGCCGGCAGGTCGCTCCGGCCGTCCGGCAGCTTGAAGAGTCCCTCGGCCCCCTCCTCGCGGGCGGAGAGCACGCGGTCCCGCTCGGATGGGTGGGTGGAGAACATCGACGTCTCCTCCTCGCGGGCCATCTCGCGGAGGGCCTTCTTCATCTCCTTGGTCAGGTTCTTGCTGTTCGCGGCGATCAGCGTGGGCAGGTCGTCCGCGAGGCGGCCTTCGCGGGCGAACTCCCCGAGGTCCGCCATCGCGAACTGGTGGGCGACCGACAGCTCGCGGACCTTTCGGAGCAGCTGCTCCACGCTCCGCACGCCGACCGCGCGGACGGAGTACCGGTCCGCGTCGAACTCCATCTCGCGGCTGAGGTAGTAGCTGAGCACGGCCCCGCACCACAGCAGCCAGTGCACCACCTGCCGCTGACACCAGACGAAGAACCGCATGGAGTAGAACAGCGGCCACAGGCGGATGTCCCCTCCCTTCGAGTAGCCGTACAGCCACATGTCCCACGAGTCCCGTTCGTACGTCGCCCGGGCGAGCCAGCCGTTGACCATGTAGATGACGTACTGCAGGCGGCGGCCGGTTCCCTGGGCGAAGTGGCCGAACTCGTGGGCCAGCACGCCCGAGAACTGTCGCAGCGTCAGCCCGCGGACGAGCGGCAGCCCGATCGACAGCGTGACCTCGCCGTTGAAGAAGCTGACGAGCCCGTTCCGGAACCCGGCCGAGGCGTTCACGTCGCACATCACGCGGATGGAGCTGGGCCGCGGGGCGCCAACGGCGTCGCAGAGTTCGTCCACGTAGTCGTGCAACAGCGGCTGCACCTCGCGCTTGAGCCGCCGCGGGCGTTGTGCGTAGGCCCGCCGCGAGAAGATCGGCTTGATCATGAAGGGGACCAGCACGACGCCGCCGACCAACGGCACCAGGTACAGCACGACACCCCAGAAACCCTGCCCGAGCAGCTGCCCGTTGTGCGTCGCGTGCCAGTACGTGCCGACCGCAGTGCAGACGATGAGCAGTACGTAGACGACCGGGATCATGATCATGAAGCCCGCCACGACGAACAGCCCGAGCTTGTAGCTCGCCGTCCGCGTGACCGGCTCGATCTCGAAGTCGACCGCCTCGAGCACCAGCCGACGTGCCGTCGCCTTCTTCGAGGAGGACTTGGAACCCGAGTTCGAGGCAGCGGTCTTCGGCATCGTGTCGGTCCGGAGGGGGGAGTCGGCCGGTCGCCGGCTCACTTCTGGTTGAGCACCTTGGGCAGGAACGACGGGAAGACGTCCGGCGCGTTGGCCGAGGTGTCGCGCTCGAAGGAGACCCGCACGGTCGAGCCCTGCGACGCGACGATGCCGTTCGAGGAACCGGTGTTGCCCACGTTCGCCCGCTCCCGCACGTAGGCCCGCGTGGAGGAGAGCCCCTCGACCGAGCTCCCCTCGTCGAGGAACACGTTCGCGAGCCGGGGTCGCTCGGACAGCTTCAGGCCGCGGGAGACGAAGACGAACCCGTACTTCTCGGGCTCGTCGTCCGCGTTCTTCAGAACCTGGCTGGTCTCGGGCCACGTCACGCCGACCCCCTCGGGCGTGTAGATCTCGACGACCGTCCCCCCCGTCTGCCGGGTGACGACCTGCGGGACCGTCACGCGGATCTCGCGGTCCGAGACGACGCGGAAGTCCCGCACGGCCATCTGCGGGTCGGTTCGGGTCCGAAAGCTGCCGAACGCGATCGCCTGGGTCTTCTCGAACCCCTTCCCGCGGACGACGAGTTCCGTGCCGGGCTGCACCGTCGTCGGCTGGAGGGACGTGATGACGATCGGCTGCGTGACGTCGGTCACGAGTTCCGGGCGCTGCGGCGTGACGACGGGGGTCGTCGGCGTGGCCGGCGGCGTCGGCGAGACGGTCGGGCTGCTCGGCAGCGGGTCGGGCCGGACGTACCGGGCGACCGTCCCGGCCGGTCGGGGCAGCCGGTGCGTCGTGATCCGCGGCGTGCCGGGGTCGTTCTGGTCGAAGGCGGCGTAGACGAGTTCACTCTCCGCGTGGAAGCCGGCCCCGACGTGCACGTTCTCCGCGTCGAAGACCTTCCGCGCGGGATCGACCGAGACGTCGTACACGGCGAGCCGACGCTGCCCCCCGAAGAACACCACGAAGGCCCCGGTCGGCGAGAACCGCGCGAAGTAGACGGGGAACTCGACCGCGATCGGCTCACGCCGGCGTTTCGCCTCCGAGTCCCACAGGAACATCTCGTCCCCGTTCACCGTGAGGGCCAACAGCCCCGTCGAGGAGGCGGCCCCGGTCGCCATCGACTTCCTCCCCCCCAGGAGACCCGTCCCGAACGACAGCCCCTTCTCGCCGATCAGCTTCCAAGACCCGGACCGGCCCAGCACCAGCAGGCGGTCCTCGCCGACGAAGTCGCGCGGCGACCGGTCCCCCGTGCTCACCCGGTCGACCACCTTCAGGTCGACCGTGTCGATGAAGTGGACGCCGCCGCGGGTGTCGGCGACGGCCGCCCGGCGTCCGCCCGCCGTGACGGCGATCGGCGTCCGCCGGACGTTCGGGACCGGAACCTCGCCGAACAGCCGCCCGCGGCCGACGTCCCAGACGCGGAGCACGTTGTCGCCGCCGAGGCTCAGCAGCCGCGTTCCCTCGGGCGTGAACCGCAGGTGCGTGACGGCGTTCGCGTGACCGTCGAGCGTGTTCCGCAGCCGCCCGCTCGTGTTCCAGATGCGAATCGCGCCGTCGTCGTGGCCGGTCGCCACCAGCCCGTCCGCGGGGGAGACGACCAGCTTGTGAATCCGCGTCGGCTTCTCGTCCTCCGCGTCAGGCGTGACCGCCGGCGGATCGACTCGTTCCGGCGGTGTCGAGTCGCCCACACCCGGTGGCCTGCGGTCGGTCCCGGGCAGCGGCGGTGCCGGACGGTTGTCGTTGGTGGCGACGCTGGGCGGGCGGAAGATCGACCCCCCCGGACCCCGGTCGACCTCCGCACGCGTCGAGGACCCCTCCGCCCCGGTCAGGAAGCTGACCGTGAAGCTGACGTAGAACCCCATCAGCACCAGGCCGAAGGCGGCGCCGACGAGGCTCTTCGTCATGTCGAACCAGGGAACGCCCTCGTCGGCAGCCGGCTCGTCCTCCTCCGACTCCTCCTCGACGAGTTCCTCGTCGTCCGGAATCCAGGGGCCGTTCGGCACGACGCAGGGGTTGTCGCACGTCTTGCAGTACATCTGGGCACCGCGGCGCTCGTCGCGGACCTTGTGCAGTTCGCCACAGATGTCACAGACGACCTTGATAGCCACGGCAACCCCCCGAACGTGGGCACGCGGACCGAGTACGGACGACCTCGAACGGATCGACGGTACAGGGTGAACGTCAGACCGCGAGCGTACCCCCATCGAGCGTCCCGGTTCAACGGTTTCCCGCCCGAGCCCGCGATTGCCGTCACGGTCGGCCGTAATCGTTGCAATCGGAATCGGCGGTCTCCGCGAGTCGACTCACCGTTCTGCCGCCGCGGGAGGGGGTTGAGGCCGGGTTTTGGCCCACCTATACTCGCCGATTCGGAAGTCCCCGGTCCCCACAGGCATCCTCCGGCCATGCGGTTCGCCCTGATCGACAAGATCACCGCCCTCGAAGCGGGCAAGCGGATCGCCGCTGCGAAGAACCTGACGATGGCCGAGGAGTACCTCGCGGACCACTTCCCCGGTTTTCCGGTGATGCCGGGCGTCCTGATGCTCGAGTCGATCGTGCAGACGGGGGCCTGGCTGATGCGGCACACCACGAACTTCGAGTACAGCGGCGTCCTGCTGAAGGAGGCCAAGGGGCTGAAGTTCAACAACTTCGTCTCGCCCGGTCGGACGCTGCTCGTCGAACTCGACGTGCACCGCTGGGACGAGAACCAGTGCACGCTGAAGGCGAAGAGCTCCGTCGACGGCGGATCGGCCGTCAGCGCCCGCATCACCCTGGAACAGTTCAACCTGCGTGACACCAACCCGAAGCTCGCCGGGAACGACGAACGACTGGTGAACGAGTTGAAGTCGCAGTTCGCACTGCTTTGGAACCCCCCGGCCGACGACGCCGGCAACTGAACCCCGCGACGCTCGGGGCATCGAGGAAACGACATGGGTCTGGAAGGACGAACGGCACTCGTCACCGGCGGCAGCCGCGGCATCGGCCGCGCCATCGTGGAGTCGCTGGCGCGACAGGGGGCGAAGGTCGCCTTCGTGTACAACTCGAACGCCACCGCCGCCGAGGAGGTCGCGAAGGCCCTCGAGGGCGAGGGGCACGTCGCGGTCCCCCACCAGTGCGACGTGCGGGACAAGGCCGCCGCCGACGCCCTCGTCGAAAAGGTCGTCGACGAGTGGGGACAGCTCGACATCCTCGTCAACAACGCCGGCATCGTGCAGGACACGCTGCTCGCCATGATGACGGCCGAGCAGTGGCAGGCCGTCATCGACACGAACCTGACCAGCGTCTTCAACTTCTGCCAGGCCGTCACCCGGCCGATGATGTCCAACCGGTACGGCCGCGTGGTCAACATGTCCAGCGTCGCCTCGCAGGTCTCCAACCCCGGCCAGGCGAACTACGCCGCCAGCAAGGGAGGCGTCGAGGCGCTCACCCGGACCATGGCGACCGAACTGGCCCGCCGCGGCGTGACCGTGAACGCCGTCGCCCCCGGCTTCATCGAGACCGACATGACCGAGGCCGTCCGCAACGCGGCCGGCGACCAGATCAAGAAGGCGATCCCCGTCCGCAGGCTGGGGACCCCGGACGACATCGCCAACGCCGTCTCCTTCCTCGTGCAGGAGGAGGCGGGGTACGTCACGGGCCAGGTCCTCCAGGTGGACGGCGGGCTGACCCTCGGCGGGATGAAGATCTAGAGACAGGAGTCACGGCCGCGCGTTGGGGCGCGGCCGCGGACGGAGAACGGGTTGATCACCGCGAGCCCCTCGCCGGCGCGACGGATGATCCGAATCGAAACGTCGGCGAGACGACCGGCCCGACGAGCCGGCACGGAGCGAACCATGCCCACGCGTGAAGAGGTCTACGAGAAGGTCAAGGACACGCTGATCGACGCCCTCAGCCTCGACGACGACGAGGTCACCCCCGAGGCGACCCTCGTCGGCGACCTCGGGGCCGAGTCGATCGACTTCCTCGACATCGTCTTCCGCCTCGAGAAGAACTTCGACGTGAAGATCCCCCGCGGCGAGCTCTTCCCCGAGAACCTCGCCTCCGCCGACTCCGGTTACGTCGCCGACGGCAAGGTGACCGAGGAGGGCGTCGCCATGATGCGCGAGAAGATGCCCCACGCCGACATCGACGCATTCGCCGATGACCCCAAGGTCGAGAACATCCAGGACCTGTTCACGGTCGAGATGGTCGTGAAGTTCGTCGAGTCCAAGTTGGGCTAGTGAGTAGTGGATGGTGGGTCGTGGGTAGCCTCAGGTTTCCACGCCCACCCGCCTGGCTACCTACTCCCACTACCTACTACCCACTAGACCGTCATGCGCTGGTTCTGGATCGACCGTTTCGTCGAGTTCGAGAGTGGTGTGCGGGCCAAGGCCGTCAAGAACGTGACGATGGCCGAGGACCACCTGCACGACCACTACCCCGGCTTCCCCGTGATGCCGGGGTCGTTGATGCTCGAGGGGATGGCCCAGACCGGCGGCATCCTGCTGGGCGAGAAGAACGCCTTCGAGCACATCGTGATCCTCGCCAAGGTGCCCAAGATCACCTACCACCGCTGGGTGCGGCCGGGTGACCAACTCATCTACACGGCCACGCTGCTCGACGCCCGCGACGAGGGGGGCAGCACCGAGGTCACCGCCCACGTCCGCGAGCACGACGGAACCGAGTCGCTCGCCGCCGAGTGCGAGATCGTCTTCGTCCACCTCGACGACAACGACCCGGCGATGGGGCACGTCGACCAGAAGAACTTCGTCTTCGAGTCCGGCCTGCTCGACGTCATGGACGTCTCGAGCTGACGCTTCGTACGACGGGCACTCCTGCCCGTCGCGAGCACGGCTCGGACGCCAGATGGCCAGCGGGGACGGGCGAGAGTGCCCGTCCTGTGGTTCAGCTCGCCGGGTAGCGGGCGATGTAGTCGGCGAAGGTGATCGCGAACAGGCACCCGAGCGAGACGAAGCCCGAGACCGCGAAGATGCGGACCAGCATCGACTCGTGCGACAGGTGCATGAAGTACACCATGATCATCAACGCCTTGACGACTGCGATTCCCATCGCGACCGGCAGTGTGAACACGCCGAAGTCGACGTAGGCCACGGCGACGGTGAGCACCAGCAGCCCCATCAGCGCCGCGAACACGATCTGCATCGTGCGGAGATCGTCGTCGTCGTGGCCGTGTGCGTCGGGGGATTCGTTCATCACCGGTCGATGAGGTAGAGGAGCGGGAACAGGAAGACCCAGATCAGGTCGACGAGGTGCCAGTACAGCCCGATCATCTCGATCGGCGTGTGGTAGTTCTCGTCGTAGCGACCGAGTTGGGCGAGTCGTGTGTAGACGGCGAAGATCACGATCCCGACGACCATGTGAAAGGCGTGCAGCCCGGTCATCACGAAGTAGAACCCGTAGAACAACTCGACTTGGTTCAACGAGACGGAGGGATCGTACAGGTCGTGCAGCTCGAAACCCGCCCCCGGGACCGTCCCGTGCGAGAACTTCACCCAGTACTCGTACGTCTTCACGACGACGAACAGGGAGGCGAGGGCGATCGTCGTCAGCAGGTAGCGGACGAGATGGTCCTTCTCGCCACGCTTCACGGCGCGAACCGCGAGAACGACGGTGAAACTGCTGGTCAGCAGCACGGCCGTGTTGATCGTGCCCAACACGTGGTCGAGGTGCTTGCTCCCCTCGACCCACGCCTCAGGGTACAGGAACCGGTAGACGGAGTACCCGGCGAAAAGGCCGCCGAAGAAGAGCACCTCGGTGGCGAGGAAGGCCCACATGCCGATCACCGCCGCCTGCCTCTGCTGGGCGCGGTCGTCGAAGTGGTGGGCGAGGAATCCGGCCGACGAGTCGGCGTGTTCGACGGTCGCGCTCACTGGACGGTCTCCGTTTCCGACTCGGCAGGCGAGACGACTCGTTCCGACGGCGGCGGCAGCGGCTGCTCGGGGTCGTAGTCGTAGACCTCCGTCGTCACCACCGGCTTCTCGTGGAAGTTGTGCGGCGTGGGAGGCGACTCGATCGTCCACTCCAGCCCACGGGCGTCCCAGGGGTTCGAGGTCGCGTTCTTGCCGTACCACAACGACCACAGCAGGTAGCCCAGCGGCAGCAGGTACCCGACGCCCATGATGGACGCCCCCGCGGTCGACATCACGTTCAGCACCTGGAACTCCTCGGGGTACATGTGGTACCGCCGCGGCATGCCCATGTAGCCCAGCAGGAACTGCGGGAAGAACGTGAGGTTGAAGCCGACGAAGACGACGATCGCGGAGAAGCGTCCCCACGTCTCCGGGTACATCTTGCCGGTCATCTTGGGCCACCAGAAGTGCAGCCCGCCCAGGTACCCCATGCTGGCGCCGCCGACCATGATGTAGTGGAAGTGGGCGACGACGAAGTAGGTGTCGTGGACGTGCACGTCGATGCCGAGCGTGGCGAGGAACAGCCCCGTCAGCCC
Organism: Planctomycetaceae bacterium; assembly: GCA_028284885.1. Lineage (GTDB taxonomy): Bacteria > Planctomycetota > Planctomycetia > Planctomycetales > Planctomycetaceae > JANQQW01. Next base: position 24,424 of record JANQQW010000231.1, on the reverse strand, counting down.
GCCGATCGTGAACAGGCCGATGAAGCCGAGGGCGTACATCATCGGCGTGGTCCAGCTGACCTGCCCCTTGTACAGCGTGGCGGTCCAGTTGAAGACCTTGATGGCCGAGGGGACGCCGACGAGCATCGTCAGGAAGCTGAAGACGAAGCCCGCGTACATCGACTGCCCGCTGACGTACATGTGGTGACCCCACACGAGAAAGCCGAGCAACGCGATGGCGAGGCTGGAGAACGCGATGAAGTGGTAGCCGAACACCTTCTTCCGTGCGAAGCAGGCGATGATCTCGCTGATCACGCCCATCGACGGGAGGATCATGATGTAGACGGCCGGGTGGCTGTAGAACCAGAACAGGTGCTGGAACAGCAGCGGGTCGCCGCCGAGGGTCGGGTCGAAGATGCCCACGCCGAATAGTCGTTCGACCGCCACCAGCAGCACGGTGATGGAGACGACCGGCGTGCCGAGGATGATGATCAGGCTGGTCGCGTAGTGGGCCCACACGAACAGCGGCAGCCGGAACCACGTCAGGCCCGGGGCCCGCATGGTGTGGATCGTCGCGAGGAAGTTGATGCCGGTGAGGATCGACGAGAAGCCGACGACGAACACGCCCAGCCCGGCGAGCAGCACGGCGGAGTTCCCGTAGGTGCTGCTGTAGGGCGTGTAGAACGTCCAGCCGGTGTCGACCCCGCCGAACACGATGGCCGCCACGGTGAGGACGCCCCCCACCATGTAGACGTACCAGCTGGCGAGGTTCAGCTTCGGGAAGGCGACGTCCTTCGCCCCGATCATCAGCGGCAGCAGGAAGTTCCCGAGCACCGCCGGGATCGACGGGATCAGGTAGAAGAAGACCATCAGGATCCCGTGGAGCGTGAACAGCTTGTTGTACGTCTCCGGGATCACGAAGTCCGGCTGGGGGGTCATCAACTCCAGCCGGAACAGCACGGCGGCCGCTCCGCCCAGCATGAAGAAGACCGTGATCGAGATCAGGTACAGGATCGCGACCCGCTTGTGGTCGGTCGTCAGGAACCACGACCAGACGCTGTAGTCCGCGTCGACGTAGTTCCGCTCTTTTCGTGCAACGTCGATCATTCGTTCTCGCCCTCCGTGGAGGGAGCTTCGTTCTCGTCGGGAGGAGTGGCGTCCTCGACGGGCGTGCTCGGACCCGTGTCGGACCTGCCCGCGTCACCGTCGCCCGGAGCACCGAGGCTCTCGATGTACGCCACGAGTTGGTTCAGTTCCTCGGTCGTCAGCTGCGGGTAGGCCGGCATCAGCGGCTGGTATCCGGCCACGATTCGCGCCTGCGGGCGGACGATCGACTCGCGGATGTAGTTCGCGTCCGCCAGCACGCTGCCCCCGCCCTTCAGCGGGACGGGCTTGCCGGCGATGCCGACGAGCGAGGGCCCGCGGCCGCCCGGTCCCTGCTTGTGGCAGGTCCCGCACCGCATCCGCTCGAACAGCTTCTCGCCCGCGACGGCCGGCGGGTCGTCGGACGACGTTCCGGACAGCCACTCGGCGAAGGCCCGCTCCTCCATCACGACGACCTTGCCGATCATCTGGGCGTGCTCGGTGCCGCAGTACTCGGCACAGAACAGGTGGTAGGTTCCGGGCTCGGTCGCCTCGAACCACAGCTGGCTGTACCGGCCGGGAACGACGTCCTGCTTCACCCGGAAGGCGGGGACGTAGAAGTCGTGGATCACGTCGTCGGAGATCATCCGCAGCACGACGGGCCGGCCGACCGGCACGTGCAGCTCGTTGATCTCCCGTTTCCCGTTCGCGTGCTGCAGCTTCCACATCCACTGCTTGCCGACGACGTCGATCTTCATCGCCCCGTCGGGAACGGTCTTGATCTCGTAGAAGACCGCCGCGCCCCAGGCGAACATCACCATCACCAGGACGAGCGGCACCGTCGCCCAGATCGCCTCGAGCCACTTGCTCGTGGGCGGGTTGGCCCGGGCGGCTCGCGACCCCTTGCGGTAGATCACGCCCATGCCGATGACGAGAGCGCAGATCAGGATCGTGAAGAAGACCGTGACCGCCACCTCGAACAGGTAGAGCGTGTCCACCTTCTCGGCCACCGTGGAGGCGGCTCGGGGCCACAGTCGGAATTCACCCAGCATCGTCGGCCTCCTTAGCGGGCTCGCCGTCTGCCTCGGCCGTAGCGCGGGCCGAGCGGCGGGACATCCAGACGATCGAGCCGAACATCAACCCGACGGTGAGCAAGCCGCCCGCCCGGAGAAGGTTCAGGATCGCCAGGCCGTACTTGCCCGACGTCGCGTCGTAGAGATAGCAGAAGAGAAGTACTTGGTCCGTCACCGTGGCGATCTCGCCCCGGGCCGCCTCGACGACCGCCAGTCGCAGGTCGCGGGGCGAGTAGTCCACGCCGAACAGGTAGCGAGCGATCCGACCGTCGGGCGTGAGGATCATCAGCCCTGCGGCGTGTGCGTACTGTCCGGTCTGTTCGTCCTTCACGTACTGGAAGCCGACCGTGTCCGTCAGCTTCCGGATCGCGGCGGGCCGGCCGGTCAGGAAGTGCCAACCCTCCTCGGCCGCCTCGCGGTTGTACCGCTTCAGGTAGTTCTCGCGTTTGCTCCGTGCCAGCGCGGGCGGCTCCTCCGGGTCGAAGCTGACCGTCAGCACGTCGAAGTCCTCGCCGACCGTCATCGACATCGCGGCCAACGTCCGGCTCAGTCCGTCGAGCTGGGCACCGCACAGCATCGGGCAGCGGAGATAGACCAGCTGCAGAACGATCGGCTTGTCGCCGTCGAAGTACTCGCCCAGCCGGACCGTCCGTCCGTCCTGGTCGGTGAACTCGAGGTCCGCGGGCACCTGGGTGTCGAGATGCGGTTCGATCGTCACGTCGACGCCGAACTTCACGTCACGCCCGGTCGGGAGTGTCTGAGCCGAGACGAGCGTCGGCAGCAACAGGCCGAGCGTCACGGCGACGGTGGTCGTCTTCACGGTTGTCCCCCTTCGGCAGAGTCGTTCGTCTCCTCCTCGGGGGTATCGTTCGCCGGCAGGCCCTCTTCGACGAGCCGTGTCATCGCCACCTCGATCGGAATTCGCGCGACTCCGGCCGGCTCCTTCACCCAGCCGTACGAGTCCAGGATTTCGTTCTGCGCGGCCTCGAGGTTGCGGCGGGAGGCGGGTTGGGCGGGGTCGAGCCGGACCGTCGGCGTCTTCACGCGGGCCAGTTCGCTGCGGTCGTTCTGCAGCGGGTCGGGCTGGCGCTCGAGACCGCCGATGAACAGGGACGTCATCCAGAACGCGCCACCCAGCAGGACGACGACCGACACGATCGTGTTGACGGCGACCGACGCCCCGACCTGGCTTCCCTCGTGCCCGGCCGCGACCGGGTCGACTGGTTCGTGCGATTCGCTCACGTCGTCGCCTCCGGGGGTGAAACGGCGGGAATCGAGTGGTCGGTGTGCACGCCGGCCGCCCGACGGCGGTGCCGCTCGGCCGCGGGATCGTTCACCGGCAGCAGCGGGTACCGCCCCAGCTGCCAGGAGAACAGGCCCAGCCAGACGCCGCCCAGGCCGATCCACAGCACCCAGGAGAGAATCCAGACGGCCCACTTGCCGTCGCCGAACGCGGGAGCGACCGTCCAGAAGACGCCGACGAAGTGCGCGACGAGCATGTAGGCCGCGACGCAGGCGAGTCCCTTCGGCGACCGCCGCAGGTTGTTGTTCAGCAGCACGACGAACGGCACCACGAAGTGCAGGATGGCGACGGCGTTCGCCCAGAGCAGCCAGCCCCCCTCCGACCGGACGAAGTACCACTCGCCCTCCACGGGGAGGTCGGCCGACCAGATGATGAGGAACTGCGAGAAGTTGAAGTACGCCCAGACCATGATCAGGGCGAGCAGCAGGTTCCCGAGGTCGCCCCACATCGCGGTCGTCGCGTACTCGGCGTTCTCCTCGTCGCCGGACCGCAGCCAGACGACGATGATGCCGAGCGCGAGTGCCGTCAGGCCGGCGTCCACGACGAACAGGGCGCCGTAAATGGTCGAGTACCAGTCGGGCTCGAGCGACATGAACCAGTCGAGGGCGGCGAAGCTGACCGTGAGGACGAACAGCAGCAGGCTGCCGGCCCCGATCTTGATGAGCCGCTCCCGCTGCCCCTTCCGCCGCTCCTTGTCGCGGGCGACGGAGCCGCTGGTGATGACGTAGGCCAAGAGCGTCCAGACGGCGAAGTAGGCGATCACCCGGCCGGTGAAGAACGAGGGCTCCAACCACTGGGCCTTCTGACCCAGGGACTCCTCGCCGGCACCGACCCACGGGTAGACCAGTCCGAGCCCGAGGGCGATCGGCAGGAACGCGACCCCGACGAACGGAATCGTGCGGGCCGTCGCCTCGAACGAGCGGCTCGCCAGCAGGCCCCAGCGTCCGGAGACGAGCTGGTGCAGTGCGGCGAGCGCGAGGCCGCCGACGGCGAGCGTCCACCAGTAGGCGAACGCGACCGTGAACGCCTGCAGGACGTCGCCCGTGCCGCCGGGGGCGACGACGGCGTACAGTCCACCCGCGACGAGCAGCCCGGCCCCCACCAGCGGGGCGAGCTTCGACACGCGTTGCTCGAGTTCGGTCCGGTTGTCACTCATGGTGCTCGCCCTCCTCGTGAGAGTGCTCGGCGGCCTTCTCCTCGGCGGCGAGTTGCTCCTCGATCTTCTTCCGGAGTTCGGGGGTCGCCTGCACGTTCTGGCTCAGCTGCAGGGCCCGCGTGTAGGCGACGATCGCCCAGCGGTCGGCCGGCGGGATGCGGTCGGAGAGACGCGGCATGCGGCCGAGGCCGTTGGTGATCACGTCGTAGACGTGGCCGACCGGGACCTTCTGGAGCCGGTTGGAGTGGTACGAGGGAGGGGCCGGGAAGCCGCGGGCGACGACCATGCCGTCGCCGTAGCCGGCGCGGCCGTGGCAGGCCGAGCAGAAGGCGTCGTACCGTTCGCGTCCCCGCTCGAGCAGCGCCTCGTTCAGTTCGACCTGCTCGGGCAGGGTGGGGGCCAGCTTGCCGTCCACGCGGCCCTCGAAGAAGTGCGTGTCGAGACGGAGCCCGCCCCGGGCAATCGTCCCCTCGATCGGCTCTCGCATGCCGAGGCCGTTGGAGAAGAACGAACTCTGCTCGTACGGTTCGAGCTTCGGCTGGTCGTCCATCCGCTGCGAACAGCCGACGAGAACGACGGCTGCGAGGGCGAACAGACACGTGATGTTGCGGCGAAAGTCGGACATGGTGTCAGTCCTTCACCGGGTACGGGGGAACGTCGTGCACTTCGAGCGGTTTCAGGCCGATGAGGAACTCGTTGGTCGCGTCGGCGTCGAACTTGGGGTCGTCGCTACGGATCGACAGGAAGAACCGGTCCTGCGACGCCCGGTCGAACGCCGGGACGTTGTAGAGCGGGTGCCACGGCTGCGGCAGCCCGTTGAGGGCCAGCATGCCGAGCACGGCCGCACCGGCCGCACCGAGGATGGTCGCCTCGAACGTGATCGGGACGAACGACACCCAGCTGTGCAACGGCCGGCCGCCCACGTCGAGCGGGTAGTCGATCACCGTCGTCCAGAACTGGAACCCGTACCCGCCGATCATCCCGGCGATCCCGCCGATCAACGTGACCAGCGGGACGTAGCTCTTCTCGAATCCGACCGCCTTCGCGAGGCCGTGGACCGGGAAGGGCGTGTAGGCGTTGATCTTCCTGTAGCCCGCCTCGTAGGCCGCGTGGCTGGCCGCCACGAGCTCGTCGGGGGTCTCGAACTCGGCGAGATAGCCGAAGGTCTCGACCTCGTCGCGAATCTCGACACCGGTGCTCATGCCTCACCTCCCGTCGAACCGCCGTGGCCGCCGTTCCCCTCGTGCTCGTCGACGAGCTCCCGCATCTCGAAGATCGAGATGACCGGCAGGGCCCGGACGAAGATGAACAGCAGCGACAGGAACAGTCCGATCGTTCCGAGATACAGTGTCCAGTCCCAGAACGTGGCCTCGTAGTCGCCCCACGAAGAGGGCAGGTAGTCGCGGTGCAGGCTGGTGACGACGATCACGTACCGCTCCAGCCACATGCCGATGTTCACGATGATCGAGATCACGAACAGCGTGGGGACGTGTCGGCGGACGCCCTTGAACCACAGGAACTGCGGCGTGACGACGTTGCACGCGATGAGGGCCCAGTAGGACCAGGCGAGGGGGCCGAACATCCGGTTCAGGATCATGAAGGTCTCGGCGTCGTGCCCGCCGTACCAGGCGACGAAGTGCTCCATCAGGTAGCCGTAGCCCACGATGAGTCCGCTGAGCAGCATCACGCGGGCCATGTTGTCGAGGTGCTTGTCGGTGACGAAGTCCTCGAGCCCGTAGAACTTCCGCAGCGGGATGGTGAGCGTGAGCACCATCGCGAAGCCGGAGTAGATCGCCCCCGCCACGAAGTAGGGCGGGAAGACCGTCGTGTGCCAACCCGGGATGACCGAGACGGCGAAGTCGAAGCTCACGATCGTGTGGACGCTGATGACGAGCGGCGTCGCGAGCCCGGCGAGCAGGACGTACGCCTGGTGGTAGCGTTCCCAGTGGATGGCCGAACCGCGCCAGCCGAGGGCGAGGGCGCCGTACACCACGCGGGACGTCGTCCGCTTCGCCCGGTCCCGCAGCGTCGCGAGGTCCGGGACGAGACCGACGTACCAGAACAGCAGCGAGACCGTCGCGTACGTGCCGACCGCGACCGCGTCCCACATCAGCGGGCTGCGGAACTGCGGCCACATCCCCGTCGTCATCGGCAACGGGGCGAAGTAGTAGATCATCCACGGCCGGCCGACGTGGAGCAGCGGGAACAGTCCGGCACACGCCACGGCGAACAGCGTCATCGCCTCGGCGAAGCGGTTGATCGACGTCCGCCACTCCTGGTGGAGGAGCAGCAGGATCGCCGAGATGAGCGTTCCCGCGTGGCCGATGCCGACCCACCAGACGAAGTTGACGATCGCGAAGCCCCAGCCGACCGGCTGGTTCACGCCCCACACGCCGACGCCCTGCGCGAACAGGTACGTCACCGACAGCAGCAGCAGGTTCAACAGCAGGAAGCCGACGGCGAACCCGAGGTACCAGCCGCGGGGCGTGCCGCGGGTGAGCACGATGCTGCTGATCTGGTCGGTGACCGACGCGATGTCGTGACCCGGACCGACGATGTCGGAGGTCGAACGCTCGGGCGGCTTGGTCTCAGTGGTGGACACCGGATGCCTCCTTGCCGTGGGCCTCGTGGTGCCCTTCCTCCTCCGCGAGCGTCGGGTTCGGGTTCCGAACCAGGGCCGCGTAGGTGGTGCGGGGACGGGTGTTGAGTTCGTCGAGCAGCCCGTAGTCGAGCGCGCTCTTCTTCGCCTTGCTGACGGCCGACTCCGGGTCGGCGATGTTGCCGAACACGATCGCCTCCGCCGGGCAGGACTGCTGGCACGCCGTGACGACCCCGCCGTCGGGAATCACGCCGTCGCCCTTGACCTGCGCGTCGATACGGGCCGCACTGATCCGCTGCACGCAGTAGGTGCACTTCTCCATCACGCCGCGGCTGCGAACCGTGACGTTCGGGTTGGGCAGCAGGTCGAGCACGGGCAGTTCGTTGAGGTACGACTCGTTGTACTCGAGGAAGTTGAACCTGCGGACCTTGTACGGGCAGTTGTTCCCGCAGTACCGCGTGCCGACGCAGCGGTTGTAGGTCATCTCGTTCAGGCCCTCGTCGCTGTGCGTCGTCGCGGCGACGGGGCAGACCGGCTCGCACGGGGCGTGCTCGCAGTGCATGCACGGGACCGGCTGGTGCACCACGTTCGGGTCGTCCGACGAGCCTTCGTAGTAGGTGTCGACCCGAATCCAGTGCATCTCCCGGCCAACGAGAACCTGCTCCCGTCCGACGACCGGGATGTTGTTCTCGGACTGGCAGGCGACGGTGCAGGCGTTGCAGCCGATGCAGCGGGTGAGGTCGATCTGCATCCCCCACTCGTGCGGCTCGTAGTCCTCCGGCTTCTCGATCGGATAGAAGGACGGGGCCTCTTCGTGGTGGTGACCATGGTGGTGGTCGTCCCCCTTCCCGTGCTCACCGCCCTTCTCGTGACCGTCGCCCTTCTCGCCTTTCGCCTGTTTGTCTCGCCAGCTGTTGTGGTCGTGGTGGTGGACGTGCATGAAGTGCGGGTCGTCCGGGTGCTCGACCAGCTCGGCCAGCGTCCCCTCCCGCACGACGTTCCGGTGCTCGAGGCTCGCGTTGACGAACTCCGGGTTCTGCTCGACGTCGATCAGGTGGTGCGACTGGGTCAGGGCGAGTTTCCGGTTCCCCTTCGTCTTCGCGACGGTCGCCCCGCCGACGAACCAAGGCCGGTCGATCGACCGCAACGGTGTGACGCTCTTGCCGACACCCGTGCCGACGCGGCCCGCTCGCACCCGCCCGAACCCGAGGTGCAGGGTGACCGTGCCTCGCGGCAGGCCGGGCAACCGCATGGCGGGCAGCTCGACCGACTCACCGTCCACCTCGATGGAGACGAGGTCGCCGATCTGGACGCCCAGGTCGTCTGCGTCGGCCGGGGCCAGCAGGGCGGCATTGTCCCAGGTCAGCGTCGTCATCGGGCGGGGCAGTTCCTGCAGCCAGCCGTTGTTGGCGAAGCGGCCGTCGAGCGTCTGCGGGTCCGGCCGGATGACGACGGTGTACTCGCCGTCCTCCACCGGCTCGGGGTCCGTCGCGAGGGCCCCTTCCACGAGCGACACCTCGACCGGCTCGAACGCCGTGTCCGGCACGACGCCACGGTGGACGGCGGTCGGCCAGGCGGTCTCGAAGTCGCCGTCCAGCAAGCCTCGCCAGTGTGCCCGCACGACGTCGTACCCCGACTGCGGGGCCTCGTCGACGATCGCCGAGAACAGTTCGTGGAGGCTGCGGCCGTCGTACAGCGGCTTGATCAGCGGCTGCACGATCGAAACCGTCCCGTCGAGCGACCGCGTGTCGCTCCACTCCTCCAGGAAGTGCGTGGCCGGCAGGTGCCAGTTGCAGACGACGGAGGTCTCGTCCTCGTAGAGCCCGTAGCCCGCCCGCCAGCCGACCTTCTCGAAGGCCTCGAGGAAGCCGACGTCCGGGGGGGCGTCGTAGACCGGGTTCGCGGACAGGACCATCACCGCATCGACGTAACCGCCCTGCATCTCGTCGCACAGCCTGGCGAGAGCCTCGAACCCACCCTCGTCCGTTGTCGGGGCAACGTAGTCCACGGTCGTCCCGACCGCCCCGATCGCCACGTTCATCGCATGGGCGAGAGCGTGCACCTCCGGCGGCTGCGTGTCCCCCGCGACGACGACGGCACCACCGGGCTCTTCGGGACGCCGGTACCGCAGCAGGTCCTCGGCCACCGCGGAGACGAACTCGCTGGTCACGCCCTCCGGCAGGGCGGCGTCGGGCTCGACCTCGACGCCGACCTCCTTCGCCACGGCCTTGGCGAACGAGAGCAGGCCGTCCGGCCCCAGCGCCCGGCGGTGGTCGGCCGACGCCCCGAAGAGCGTGAATGTCGTCTCGACCGCGTAGGTCCGCGTCATCCACGGCTCGTCACCGACGTCGTCACGACGTCGTCGCGAGTGCCCTCGCGTCATCACCAGATGGTCGGGCATCGTGGTGAACGGGTCGGCGTCGAGCGTGAGGACGACGTCGGCACGGGCGAGGTCGTACCGGGGCTCGAGCGGCTTGCCGAACGCCCGCTCCAGACCGTCCCGGACGTTCTTCCGACCGATCGGCGAGTACTCGACCCACTTCGCCTCCGGGAACAGCTCGAGGAACTTCTCCCGCTGCGCCGACAGCGTGGGGGACGAGGTCGGGCAGGAGACGACGCGGAGGCCGCTGCCGTTCTTCGCCTTCTGCTCGCCGAGCACGGTCTGCAGGTCGGCGATGAACTCGGGCCAGCTGGCGAGCGTGCCGCCGGTGTTGACCGCCTGGGCCCGGTCCGGGTCGTAGAGGTTCAGGATCTCGGCCTGCAGCAGCGCGCCGCTGGTGCCGAGGCTGCCCGGGTGGTCCGGGTTGCCGTCCACCTTGGTCGGCCGCCCGTCGTGACTGGTCGCGAGAACGCCCGTTGCCACCCCGTCGATCGTGGCCGCCGTCGCGTAGTAGGTCGCCTTGCCGGGAACGGTGTCCTCCGGCGTGCGGACGTAGGGGACGATCTTCTCCTCGGGCTGGCCGGCACACCCCTGCAGGCCGGCGAGCGCGAGAGACGCCCCCATCACCTTCAGAAAGGCCCGCCGCGAGGGCTCGTCGTCCCACTTGTCGGCCTGGCTCGGGAACTCCCGCGCGATGAGAGCCCGGGCCTCGGGCGTCTCGGCCAACGCCTCCAAGGTCCGCCAGTAGCGGCGGCCTTCCGGCGGCTCGACGGTCGGCGACTCGTGGTCGGGGGGGGATGTCGTGGGCATGAGAGGCTCAGGTCGGCGTGACGAGCGGGAGGGTCGTCAGCGGTGGCAGTAGGAGCACTGCGTGCGGCTCTGGAGATCGTGCGCGTCGACCAGCTCTTCGCGCGTCAGCTGGTCGATCGACTCCGGCTCCCAGTACGGGTTGAAGACCTCGTCCTTGGGCCGAACGTACTTCTCCGGATTGCGGTGGCACTCGAGGCACCACTGCATGTGCAGGGTGTTGGCCTGGTACATCAGCGGCATCTCGGCGATCTCGCCGTGGCAGGTCGTACAGCCGATCCCCGCGTTCACGTGGACGCCGTGGTGGAAGTACGCGTAGTCCGCGAGGTCGTGCACCCGGGTCCACTCGATCGGGTCCCCGTTCTTCTCGCTCTCGTGAACCTGGGCGAGAATTGGGCTGTCCCGGAAGAGGATGGAGTGGCAGTTCAGGCAGACCTCGGTCGAGGGCATGCCCGCACTCGCGTTCTCCTCGACCGTGTGGTGGCAGAAGCGGCAGTCGATCCCGATGTCGCCGACGTGGTGTTCGTGGCTGAACGGGATCGGCTGGGGTTTCACCACCCCCTGCTCGGTCTGGTAGGGCGAACGCGCGAGCAACCAGCCGATGCCCCCCGCCAGACCGGCGAAGAACACGAACCCGAAGATGCTCACGCGGGAAATCGTGTTGAAACTGGGGTGGAAAATCTGCGGCATGGCTTCCGTCGGATGCGTGTCCACTCCGGTGAGCGCGGGCGTTGCGGACGGCGTCCTGATCTTTTGGCGAGACCGGAGGCGTGGTGCGACGCCCGTGCGTGATCGGCCTCGCTTGTGATGTTAGGGCAGAGTCGTCGTCTCGCGAGCACTGGGCCACCGATTCTCGATTTCGGGATACCCCCACGGAGCCCTGTCGCAGATCTCGGAACGGGCCTCGCCGATTCGACGACGGACCCGGGCCTCCACGATGTGCACAACGTGTTCAGTCGGAAGTGGCCGGCAGCCGGTACGCCTCCACCGCGTTCCGCCAGAAGTACCGCTCGCTCGACTCCTCGCCCTTCTCCGCGAAGTACTCGCCGACGAGCCGCACGAAGCTCGCGTAGTCACCGGACTTCTTCGTCACCGGCCAGTTGCTGCCATACACCAGCCGCCGACTGCCGAACTCCTCCCACAACACGTCCAGCACGGAACGGTAGTACTCCACGTCTCGAGGAGCAGGCTGCTTCACGCTCCGTTGGTACAGGCCAGAGACCTTGCAGTAGACGTTCTCGTTCTCGGCCAGCTTCGCGACCGCCGTCTTCCAAGTGTCACCGGGCGGCTTGCCATCGACGTTGTAGCCCAGCACGTGGTTCACGACGATCCGCAGCTTCGGCAGTTTCCGGGCCACGCGGTCGATCTCGAGCACCGTCTCGGCCGTCTCGCCGTTCATCAGCACGTCCAATGTGAGTCCGCACTTGGAGAGATGGGCGAAACTCGCCAGCACGCGCTCGTCCCGGTAGTCGATCGCCTTCCCCTGGATCCGCGCCCGCACGCCGACGAACCGCCGGTCCTTCCTCAGCCGGTCGACGTGCTCGCCGAAGTCCTCGCGGTACGGATCGACGTTGCCGACGAGCCCGACGAAGAAGTCGTTCCCCTTCACGAGGTCCAGCACCCAGCGGTTGTCCACGAGGCGGTCGCTCGCCTCGACGACGATCACCCCCGTCACGCCGCTCGGCTTGGCGACCCGCTCGAACTCCTTCGGCAGGTGCGGTTTGTAGAGCACCTCGTCGTTCGGCCGCGGCCACGGAACGCCCCCCTCGCGTCGCGGGTCGTACAGGTGAATGTGCGTGTCGATCACCTGCATCGCCACCGGTCGGGCCGGCTCCTCGGCCGGGGACTCGGACACGCAGGACGAGGACACCGCGAGCGCGAACGACAGCAGGACGAGTCGGCAGTTCATGGGCTCTCTCCAGCGCGGGAGCGACTTCGGACGTCAAACCTCGGGCAGCTGCCAAGGACCGCGGCGGTCGTAGTCGAGCCAGCCGTTCGCCTCGGCGTCCTCCCCGAAGGTCCACTTCTTCGGGTCCCAGTGCAACTCGCGGCCGTGCCAGTAGGCGAGGTTGCCGAGGTGGCAGACGGTCGCGCTGCGGGCCCCGATCTCCACGTCGGCGACCGGGCGGCGACGTTCGCGGATGCAGTTGATCCAGTCGCGGTGGTGGCCGGGCGACTCGTAGAGGTGCACCTCGTCGTCGGCGAGCGGCTCCTTGATCGCGTCGGCCGGGTCGCAGCTGAGGTGACCCCGGTCGACGCGGAGCGTCCCCTCGGTCCCGAAGAACGTGCAGCCGCCGGCCCCGCCGTGCGTCATCTCGACGCCGTTCTCGTAGACGTACTTCACCCCGGTCCCCTTGCTGGGGTCCTCGGGCGGGACGATCTTCACAGGGCCGGACTCGTCCATGCCGAGCGCCCACTGGGCGATGTCGTAGTGGTGGGCGCCGATGTCCGTGTGGCCGCCGCCGGAGTACTCGCGGTAGGCCCGCCACTGCGGCCACGGCTTCGAGATCCCGCCGCGAGCGCTCAGGATCGAGTTGTACGGCCGCTCCGGCGCCGGCCCCAGCCACGTGTCCCAGTCGAGCCCCGGCTCGAGCGGCTCCCCCGGCAGGTCGCACCACTTGCTGGGCCCGCCGACGCCGACCGTCACGCGTTCCACCTTGCCGATGCGGCCGCTGCGGACGAACTCGCACGCCTTGCGGAACGGGCCGAACACGCTGCTCCGCTGCTGGCTGCCGGTCTGCAGCACCCGTTCGTGCTTCCGGACCGCGTCGATGCACCGCTTCGCCTCGCCGATCGTCAGCGTCAGCGGCTTCTCGCAGTAGACGTCCTTGCCCGCCTTGCACGCCTCGACGACGGGGATCGCGTGCCAGTGGTCGGGCGTCGCGATCAGCACGGCGTCGACGTCGTCCCGTTCGACCACCTTGCGGAAGTCCGAGTACGCGTCGCAGCTCTTGCCGCCGTACTTCGCGTCGATCTTGTTCTTCGCGAGCGTGCGGCGGTTCGTATCGACGTCGCAGACCGCGACGATCTGCACGTCGTCGAATCCGAGCAGCGTGTTGGTGTGAAACCCGCTGTACATCTTCCCGGTGCCGATCACGCCGACCGTGATCCGCTCACTGGGCGCAGTCCGACCACGACCGAGTGCCGTCCCCGGGACGAAGAACGGAGCGGCCATCGCCGCCGAGGTGCCGAAGAACGTCCGACGGGTGAGCCTGTTCGAGCGCTGCGTCATGGTGGAGGAGACTCCGGGCGGGCTGGGCGAGTGGTCGAGTCTAGTCGGGTTCAGGGCGGGAGGTCACTTCTCCCGGGGGATCTCGTTGAGCGTGTAGTACGCGTTCACGTGCAGCAGCGGGGCGTCCTCGCGGGACCGCAGGCCCTGCAGGTCGAAGTCGTGCACGTGCCCCTGCACGAGCCCGTCGACCTCGATCTCCACACGGAGCCCGTCCTCGGAGACGGTCGCCTTCGTGACGGTCGGCGTGGTGTGGTCGACCTCCGGGCTGCCGTACGCCTGCCGGTAGATGTGCGTGTAGGTCTTCAGCACGTAGGTCTCCGGCCTCGAGGCCACCTCGCGGTCGACCGGCTTCGTGAACGTGATCGCGAACCCCTTCGGTCGGGCGTTGATCTCCTTGATCTCGAACGGCACCTTGCCGGTCCAGTCGAGCCGCTGCAGCGCGTACGGTCGCGGCCCCCGCACCGGCCAGCCGCGGTTCGTCCCGCCGACGACGAGGTCGCCGTTCGGCGTGAACGCACAGGAGAGCAGCCCGGTCGCGAGGCCCCCGCGGAACGGGTAGCACGCCCCCTGCCAGACGCCGTTCACCTTCTCCGTCGTCGCCCGCATGACGACGCTGAGGCTGAAGTCGCCGACGAAGATCTGGTTCTCGAACGGACCGAACTTCCCGCCCGTCCGGTCGACGACGAACCCCGAGATCGACCGCCCCATCTTGATGTACGGGAACACGACCGCGTACGGGACCAGCTCCTTCACCCGCTTCCGCTCCACCTCCAGCCGGGACGGCGTGTTCGGCACCACCGGCGCCGGGCCGAGGTCCTTCGCCAGCGGGTACCAGTTGAAGCTGACCGGGTGCCCCATGAAGCCGCCCGGCTCCAGCACCTTCAGCGAGCACGACCCGTTCCACGGCCCCTGGCTCTCCGCGTAGAACATCACGCCGTGCTCGTTCGGCCCGATGCCGCACGGGCTGCGGATGCCGCTGCAGACCGGAATCGTCTTCCCCTCCGGCGTCACCTTCACACACCACCCGCGGAACGGGACCTTGCTGCGGTACGACTCGGAGAGACAGAGGGCGACCCAGGTGTTGCCGTCCTTATCCGGCTTCGAGCCGAACGAGAACTCGTGGTAGTTGCGGAAGCCCCACGCGTCGCTGAGCGTGTCGAACCGGTCCGCCCGCCCGTCGCCGTCCTCGTCCGTGATCCGGGAGACCTCCGTCTGCTGCGTGACGAGGAACGCCCCGTCCCGGTAGGCGAGCCCGGTCACCTCGTCCAGACCGGCCGCGAACGTCTGGAACGTCGGCTTCGGATTCTCGCCGAAGACGCCGTCGGCGATCAGGATCTCGCCGCGGCGGGTGCCGATCGCGAGCCGGTCGTCCGGCAGCACCTCGAAGCTGCCCGCCTCGATCGCCATCTCCTTCGGGAACGGGATCTCGACGATGCGGTAGTACGCCGCCTCCTGCTCCGCCGTGTTCCAGTACTCCCCGAGCGGCTCCGCCCGGAGAGCGACCGGAGCCGCGGCGAGTGCCGACAGAACGAGCGCGAGCGTGACGTGTCGTGTCATCGTGAACTCCTACCAGACGTACTCGACCACGAGCTCGGTCGGCTTGGTGGTCGCCTCGACGTCGACGTGCAGGCGTTGGCGGCCGTCACGTTCGACGATCTTGCCGGCATGGTCACCGACGAGCCGCACGGTCAGGACGCCGTCGACGACGAAGACCTTCTTCCCCTTCTCCTCGATCTTCGCACCGTCCGCTGCACGGAAGACGGCCCGACGGGCCTCGCCTGCGGCCGTCAACGTCACCGTTCGCCGCAGGGAGGGCCGTTCCGTCGACTCGTTCTCCACGTCGACGACGTGGTCCGTGACGGCGACGCCGTCGAATTCGTATCGGAACCTCGGCCGTCGTTTCTCGTCGAGCGTGTACCCGCGGAAGCGGTGCTTGGGCGGCCGGCCGTCGTCGACGACCCACGGCGACACTGCGTCGTCCACGTCCGGCCCCTTGGCGAACCGGACCAGGTCGCTGCCCAGCGGCCGGACCTGCCCGTGTCCCTGGCTTCGCCAGACGCCGCCGGGGTCGGCGAACGGGCCCTGCCAGATGGTCGCCAGCCGCATCTGTTCGGCGTCGTACACGACGTTCACCTGCCGCGGGTAGCCGACGCCGATGCCCCGCTTGCCGACGTCCGGCCACTTGCGACGCAGCATCACCGCCTCGTCGGTCGCCAGCAGCTTCATCGGCTCGACGATCAGGCCCCGTGGCGTGCGGGCCTGCCGGCCGTCCTCGAGGTACCGCCAGAGCGCCTCGATCTGCCGGTCCGTCTGCCCCTCGAGGACGTCCTTCCGCATCGCCACGCCGGCCGGCCAGAACGACGGCATCACCGTATTCTGGCTGAACCGCTGAGGCTCCCGCATGTAGCGGTGGAACCACGTCTTCTGCAGCCGCTCGGCCATCTCCGTCAGATCGACGGCCGGCATGTTGGCCGCCTGCTTCAACTGGAACGTGTGACAGGCGATGCAGTTCAGCCCGCCCGTTCCCGCCATCTCCGCCCCGGTCTGCTTGAGCGTCTTCTCGTCCGTCACCTCGGGAAACTCGATCGGCGGCAACTCGTCCACCTCGCCGAACAACTCGACGAGATGCTCGACGTTCGCCGTCCCGTACTTCGGCATCCGCGTCTTCACGTACGGGCGAATGGATCGGCCCTCGACGAGGACCTGCCGCAGCCACTTCGGGTTCAGCTTCGCGCCGACGTTCGTCAGCGTGGGCGGAAGCCGTCCCTGCGGCCCGAGGTTCGGGTTCGTCGTCTGGAAGTGCGGATCACGAAGCTCCGAGACGCCGCCGAGCGTGCCCCGTTGGTGACAGTTCACGCAGCGGAGGGCCGTCATCGTCAGCTCGATCTCCTGCTCGGCGGTCGGCTTCGCGTCCGAGTTCGCGAGCGCCGCTCGAATCGCCGTCCGCTCGGACTCGTCGAGACCGAACCGCGGCCACGCTCCCTTCTCCGTCGAGAGGCAACCGCGGTCCGGCCGCACCTTCGAGAGGGCGACCGACGACGGTTCCGGCCGCGCCTCGCCCCGCGTGTGGCAGGAAGCACACCCGAGACTCCGGAAGGCCCGGCGACCTCGACGGACCCGGACCTCGTCGGTGAAGTAGGCCGGCGTGGCTTCGACGACCGGCCCGTCGTCGTGCAGGTACTGGGCGACGTCGACCGCCTCCCAGTGCGTCAGCTGCATGTTCGGCATGCGGCCGGACGGACGTGATGCGAGCGGGTTCTCCAGGAACTCGACGAGGCTCGCCACGCTGTACTTCTTTCCGATCGGCCCCAGCGGCACGGACTGTTCGGCGTGCAGCTCCCTCCCGTCGGCGTCACGCGGCGAGTGACAGGCGACGCAGCCGACGGAGTGGAAGACCTCGCGACCGCGTTCGACCGCCAACCGGTCCTCCGCGAGCGCCTTGAAGGAGCGGCGGGACAGCGACACGAAGTAGTGCGTCAGGTCGGTCGCGAGTTCTCGCCGCTCCTCGTCGGACCGCTCGCCGAACACGTCCGGCATCGTCGTGCCGGGCTTCGTCTTCAGCGGGTTCGCGACGAACAGTTCGACGTGTCGCGGGTCGATCCGCCCGCTCGACCACGCGAGGTCGGGGGCGAGCTTCGGCGTGATCGAGTTCGCCGGCAGGTCGTCCGCGTGACACGACCCGCAGCCGTACTCCTTCAGCAGGACGAGTCCCTGCAGTTCCGGTTCGAGCGTCCGGCCGCCGGGCGGGTGGACGGGGCCGGCGATCGACTTCGTCGCCGTCAGCTGCATGGTGTACCGCAGCAGGTCGAGGAACTGGCCGCGGTCGGCGAGCTGGTCGACGAGGTTGTTCGGCATGCTCGACGTCTTGCTCGTCACGACCTCCTCGACGTCCGCGGCGTCGATCGTGACGAGCCGTCGCTTCTCTGTCGCCTCGCGGACGACGATCTTCTTCTCCGTCCGCTCGACGACGCGGCCGTTGACCTGTTTGCCGTCGACGAGCAGCACGGTCGACGCCTCGTGTCCTTTGCGGATCGCCTTCGACGGCAGCAGCAGCGACTCGACGAGGTACGCGTCCTTCACGTCGCCGCCGAGGCGGGTCAGGTCGGGGCCGAGCAGGTCGTTCGCCCCGACGGCGTGACACTGCGGGCAGCCGAGCTTCGGACCGGTGAACAGGATCGCCCCGCGGACGGCGCTGCCGCTCTCGCGGGCGGCGCGGGCGAGGGCATCGGGCGACTCCTTCTGCAGACGCTCGGACAACGTCTGCGCGTCGGCGGTCCCGACGGCCAAGAGCAGCCCGACGACTGCGACAGTCGAACGAACGGTCGTCATCAGCGGAGATCCCACGGCTTGCGGGGGACGACCCCGAGTTTCTCGTAGTTGAAGCCGGCCTCGAGGGGGTCGTACGGCCCGACGTGGTCGACGTTCGCGTCGGCGGTGATCGCGTCCTCCATGCCGAGCCCCCAGTAGACGGCGTTCACCGTCAACCGGCGGAGCCCCTCGTTCTGGTAGTCGCGAGCGCTCCCCATCGTCACGTGGAACACGCGGGCCGTCTTGCCGGCGTTGCCCGTCCACGTCTTCGTCCAGGCGATCGGCAGCGGAATCTTCTTCGGGTTCGGCTCGTCGTCCGGCTTCCGTCCGAGCAGCGGCTGGCCCGTCAACAGCGGCGTGCACTCCTCGGGGAGCCGGCCCCCCTCGGGGTACGTCCGGTAGACGTCGGACGGGCCCCAGACGTCGGTCACGCCTCTCAGGATCGGGTGGTCCTTCGCCTCCTCGACGACGATTCCGCGGGTGGAGTCGCGGTGCCAGTTGCCGTGGTGCTTGCGGAACGCCCCGCCGAGGACGTCGTCGCCGAAGCGGACCTTCGTGCCGTCCTTCTCGTACGGGAAGTTCTGCAGGAAGCCGTGGTTCGCCGTGCGAATGCCGACGATCGGCTTGCCGGAGTCGAGGTAGTCGACCACGTGCTGGATCTGGTCGTCCGGCAACGTGACGAGCCGCGTGAAGAAGACAACGAGGTCGGCTTTCGCGAGGTGCTCGAGACCCGGAATGTCGTGCTGGACGGTCTTGTCCTCCCAGCGAATCTTCATCGTCGGGTCGACGAGCCCCTTGTCGTTCTGGCCGAAGAGGACGGTGCAGTCGAAGCCGTGCCGCTTGGAGAGGACGCGGGCCAGCATCGGCAGCGACTGCTCGCTGCGGTACTCCTGGTCGGCCGCCACCAGCACGACGTGCTTCCCGCGGCCCGGCCCCTCGCCGCCCGGGTAGATCTGCCACTTCGGGCTGTCCGGCACGGGGTGCGGGGTGAAGGCGTCGGCGTGTTTCTCCTGCAGCCGTTCCCAGAACTCGTGCCAGTACTCGTCGTAGTAGTCGAGGGCCGCCTTCTCGATGTGCGGTGGATCGACGACCTTCGGCGACGTCTTCGGGTCGAAGTCCACGAGGTGCCCCTTGCCGGCCCGGTCCCGCGGCGAGACGAACCGCCACTCGGAGTCCCCCAGCACGTCCTCGCACAGCCGGGCGAGCGGCGGGTCGTACTCCTTCAGCTGCTCGCGGGTGTGCACGTGATTGTGGTCGTGGTCCATCGTGCGGTTCGTGTCGTACCAGCACTGGAAGCCCTCGGCGAAGTACTCGGCCGGGTTCCGCAGGGCGTAGCACCGCTTCGGCCCGCCGAAGACGATCAGCACCTTGTCCTCCACCGTGACCTTCACGTCCGCCGACGTCGTCGGCTCGCCGTTCACGAGGACGTCGCCCCCTTCGAGGCACGCCTTGATCAGCAACGGCGACTGCTCCGGGAACGACTCGACGAGCGTCTCGAACAGGCTGACGGGCGTCTTGCTCTTCACGCGGCGGAACCGGTGGGCGGCCCGGCCGTCGTTCCAGATGCCGTTCTCCTTCGCCCGTTCGAAGCACTCGTTGAGCCGCTTCCGCAGCCCGGCGTCGAAGCCGACGCGGTCGACGACGTGGCCGAACTCGTGGACGAGGATGCTCTCGAACTGCATCCCCCCCTCGTACTCCAGCACGTCCTCCTCGGCGAAGACGAAGACCGGACGCCCCTTCTTCCGGGTCAGGAAGCCGCGGTTCCGCCAGTTGTAGAAGTCGAGCTCCTCGCCGGTCTTGTCGCTGGCGAACTGCGGCAGCTGCGACGTGAGCTCCTCGTCGCCGATGACCAGGCAGAGCACCTTCTCGCCGCGGATGCGCTCGGCGATGCCCGGGTTGACCCGCTGCATCATCATGCCGAACAGGTAGGCCGCCTCGTGGTGGACGAGGTCCGGCACCTCGTCGGACGTGGCGATCAGGATGCCGTCGACCTTCGTGACCTTCGCGTAGAAGTCCGGGTCGAGGTCGTACTCGGCGGCGATCTCGTCGGTCAGCTCGCCGACGGTGTACTCCTCGGCGACGGTGGCCGCCGTCCCGAGGAAGCCGGTGACGAAGAGAAGTGCGCAGCGCCAAGCGAGGGTGGGACTCGGCATGGTTCCCCCGAGTTGCGAGGTGGAGGGCCGTGGTGGGGTTCGTCGAACGGTCCACCGAGTGTCCGCGACGAGGAGGGCCGTGTCCAGAAACCGGCAGCGCACGGCCGACCAGTCAGGCGACGATTCCCTCGACGACGCGGGACGGCTCGACGCCCGTCAGCTTGCTGTCCAGCCCCTGGTGCTGCACGCTGAACCGCTCGTGGTCGATGCCCAGCAGGTGCAGCATGGTCGCGTGCAGGTCGCGGACGTGGACGACGTCGTCGACGGCGTTGTAGCCCAACTCGTCGGTCGCCCCGACGGTCGTGCCGGCCTTCACACCTCCGCCGGCGAGCCACATCGAAAACCCCTTGATGTGGTGGTCGCGGCCCGCTCCCCCCTTCCCCTGGAACATCGGCGTGCGGCCGAACTCGCCGCCCCACACGACCAGCGTGTCCTCCAGCAGGCCCCGTTCCTCGAGGTCGGTGACCAGCGCCCACGTCGGCTTGTCGGTCAGGTCGCAGCAGACGTTCATGAACTTCTCGAGCCCGCCGTGGTGGTCCCAGCCGCGGTGGTACAGGTGCACGAACCGCGTCCCCCGTTCGAGCAGCCGCCGGGCCAGCAGGCAGTTCGAGGCGTACGACCCGTCGCCCGGCGTCGCCCCGTACTTCTCCAGCACGTGCTTCGGCTCGTCGGAGAGGTCGACCAGTTCCGGGACCGACGTCTGCATGCGGAACGCCATCTCGTACGCGGCGATGCGGGTGTCGATCTCCGGGTTGGCGACCTTCGAGTTCCGGTGCCGGTCGAGCGCCCCGATCGTGTCGACGAGACGCTGCTGCGTGCCGCGGCCGACGCCGGGCGGGTTCTTCACATAGTTCACCGGGTCGCCGCTGCCGCTGAACTCGACCCCCTGGTACCGACTGGGCAGGAACCCCGCCCCCCACTGCCGGCTGGCGATCGGCTGCGGGTTCCGGCCCCCCACGCTCGTCATCACGACGAAGCCGGGCAGGTTCTCCGTCATGCTGCCCAGCCCGTAGTTGATCCACGAGCCCATCGACGGCCGGCCGCTGATCGCCGTCCCGGTGTTCATGAAGGTGTGGGCCGGGTCGTGGTTGATCTGCTCCGTCACCATCGACCGGACGATGCAGAGCTTGTCCGCCATCTTCTTGTGCCACGGCAGGAACGCGCTGATCTCCTGCCCGCTCTCGCCCACCTTCTCGAAGGTCGTCAGCGGTCCCTGGCACTTCAGCTGCTGCCCCTGCAGCTGCGCGATCGGCTGCCCCGCCGTGAACTCGGCCGGCATCGGATTCCCGTCCATCTCGGCCAGCTTCGGCTTCCAGTCGAACGTCTCCAGATGCGACGGCCCCCCCGCCATGCACAGGAACACCACCCGCTTCACCTTCGGCACGTGGTGCGGCAACCCGGGCAACGCGTCCATCGGCCCCCGCGCCTTCGCCGCCGCCTCCTGCGCGAGCAATGAAGAGAGAGCAATCGAGCCGAGCCCGACGCCGCTCTGGGAGAGAAACGTTCTGCGGTTGGAGTGTTGATCGATCATGGGTCGGTTGGGTTGAACCACGGAGTCACAGAGGGTCACAGCATGTCGGAAGTTTGCCAGCTGCCTCCATCTTCCGAGATCCCACACTTCGACTCGACGAGTTCCAACAAATCGTCAGACGGCGATGACAATGCGATCCGAGAAGACAGTTCCTGAACCACCTGGACGAGACTGGTGAACGCCTCCACTTGCTCATCGACGTTGCGAAGCGCGATGGGAAACACACTGACGATCACTGGGTAGTACATATACCCATGCTCCGGTTCGTCAGCACGCTGTTGATCGCTGGCGATGTTCGCTCTCACCTCAAGGACGTTCCCGAGATACGTTCCTGCCGTCGGAGAGGTCTCGATCACAGTTGAGACGTGCTCACGAATGTGATCGAACACTTCGTGCGCGAGAGCGATGTATCCAACCAGCACACAATCTGCAGGTCGCTGTTCATCTCACTGCTCAACCGGAGTGATGTAGGGTGGGCTGTGCCCACCACGCTCGTATGGGACATCGTTCGTTAGTGCAGTGGGCAAAGCCCACCCTACAATCCTCCGTGCCTCTGTGTCTCTGTGGTTCAACCATAACCCACGCTGCGTTCTCTCAGCCCTTCCCATCACGGCCCGCGTCGTCCTGCGGTGCCTCGAACGGCGAGGGCTGTCCCGTCTGTCGGTAGAACCACCGTTCGTAGTGACGGGTGTGGCCGCCGCGGGCCTGGGCCTCCAGGTAGTCGTGGGCATAGGGAATCCGGTACTCGGCCAGCGACTTCAGCTTCGGGTTGACGAAGAACAGGTAGTCGCCGTCGACGGTCGTCCCGGCGGCCTGCAGTTCGGCGAGCACCTCGCGGTGCAGTCGGTGGCTGCCGTACTCGACGATCTCCATGCGAATCCCGTACTCGCGGTGGGTCTTGATCTCGCCGGACCTCGCCCTCCGAGTGATCTCGTTGAACTTCTCGCGCTGGTAGGCGTTCGCCATCTCCCAGACGAGAATCGTCGCCCGCCGCCGAGGCGGGACCTTCGGGTTGAGTTCGACACGGAGCCCGTCCCGATCCTCGTCGACGTTGCCGAGCGCGAAGTCGTCGGTGAAGCCGAGTCGGTAGGAGAACGTCTTCGCGACACTCTCCGCCATCTTGGCGTAGGTCGAACTCTGCTTCCGGAGCTGCCTGTCAAACTGCACGAGCTCCTCCGGCCCGTCGGCCGCTTGCGAGACGGTCGCGAAGGCGAGGCCACAGAGCACGGAGAAGGCCATGGAGCCGAGACCTATGCCGCCTTGGGAGAGGAACGTTCTGCAATTGGGGTGTTGATCGGTCATGGGTCGGTGGGTTGAACCACGGAGACACAGAGGGTCACAGAGAATTGTGAAGCGTCGGCCGGGCACTATCCGCACGGACAATGCGACTGTGGTTCGACCGACTCAAGCTCGGACAATTGCAGGGTTGGCCACTCGACGAGAACCACCAGTTGGCGGAGTTCTTCCGGCAGCTCATCGACCACGAGCGGCTTGCTCGGAGTTGCGGCACGCAGATATGGGCCTGCCCAGAGACTCCAGTCGAAGCCAAACAGGCCGCGGCCAGCGAGCGCAAGCCAGTCGTCGATCCTCCCCGGGAGATGCCCCGTTGCCTCGCTCGTGATGGGCAGCTCCATGAGTCGCTCCTGCAAGAACCACACGGGATCAGCATGCTCCGCATCCAACCGTTCGAGGACGGGCAGCGGAACTGGCCCGAACCCAGCAGTGGAGAAGTGCCCCACGTGCCCGTCCGCATCGACAGCGAACCAGTCAAACTCACCTCCCTCGAATTCGGCCCTGCCCACTGGCGATCCTCGTTCCCGAACGGGGGAGTGGATTCGTATCTGTGCCCCTCTGTCTCCGTGGTTCAACCCAACCCATTCAGTTCCGCGTCACCGCCTCGCTCGTGTTCAAGACGCCGCGGCACAAGGTCGTCCACGTGGCGAGTTCGGCGGGGTCGACCGACGGGTCCCGCTTCGACAGCCCGACGTCGAGCAGCTTCGTCGCGGCCTCCGGGTCTTTCGCGAAGTCGGCTCGGGCCTCGGTGAGCAGGGTCTCGCAGAGTGGGGTCTCCACCTCGTCCGGGTCGCGTGAGAGGACGTGGCGGTAGACGAAGTGGAGGCGGTCGCTCGTCGTCTGGCCGCCCTCGCGAAGCGCTCTCTCGGCGAGGTTGCGGGCGGACTCGACGAACGTGGGGTCGTTGAGCAGGACGAGGGCGGCGAGGGGCGTGTTCGAGCGGGGGCGTTGGGCCGTGCACTCCTCGCGGCTGGGGGCGTCGAGCGCCTTCAGCATCGGGTGGAGGAACTGCCGCTGCCAGTGGACGTAGACGCCCCGCCGCCACTGGTCCTCGCCCGTGTCCGCCTTGTAGCGACGCGGGGGGAAGTTGAGGTGACGGTAGTAGCCGGCCGGCTGGTACGGCTTCACGCTGCGGCCCCCCTCCTCCTCCACCAGCAGCCCGCTGACGTACAGGGCGTTGTCGCGAACCATCTCGGCCGGCAGCCGGAACCGGGACTGCCGCGCGTAGAGCCGGTTCTGCGGATCGCGCTTCAGCAGCTCCGGCGAGGCGACCGACGACTGCCGGTACGTCCGGCTCGTCACGAGCAGCCGCATCACGTGCTTCACGTTCCAACCGCTCTCCAGGAACGCGACGGCGAGGTTGTCGAGCAGCTCCGGGTGGGTCGGGGGCTCGCCCTGTCCGCCGAAGTCGTCGAGGTCGCCGGCGAGGCCGTTGCCGAAGGCGAGATACCAGAACCGGTTCGCCATCACGCGAGCCGTTAGCGGTCCGGCTCCGTCCGGATCGACGAGCCAGTTCGCGAGGTCGAG
>JANQQW010000218.1 GCA_028284885.1 Planctomycetaceae bacterium | reverse complement strand
ACCCCCGCCTCGCCCCGGTGAAGGCGGCCGTCTTCCCGCTGGTGAAGAAGGACGGCATGCCCGAGAAGGCCCGCGAGATCTACCGCGCCCTCCGCGCGGCCGGCGTCAACGCCTTCTACGACCAACAGGGCGCCGTCGGACGCCGCTACCGCCGCCAGGACGAAATCGGCACCCCCTGGTGCATCACCGTCGACGGCGACACCCTCACCGACGGCACCGTCACCATCCGCGACCGCGACACGCTGGAACAGCAACGCGTGAAGGCGGACGAGGTCGTCGAGTGGGTTGCGAGCCGCTTGCGGGCGTAGGTCTTCCGCCCAGGGGTGGCCGGGCCTGGACCGAAGGGAAGGCCCGGAACGTCGCACGGTGCTCGACCACTGGGTTTTCGCGAGAACGTTCCAAACCCGGCCACCCCGTCGCCGATGGCGCAGGAAAGCAAATTGCTACTCAGGAATCTCTAACCCCAACTCGCCCAGATACGGCGAAGCGGTCACATGCTGCCCGGCAAGCCGTCGGACTGGCAAGAAGACCAGCCTCGACTGCGCTCTCGTTACCGCGACGTAGAATAGACGCCGCTCCTGCTCAAGCTCCGCAACGGACTCAGCAAACCGAATCGGCCACACCCCGTCGTTCGCATCCAAGATGACAACAGTTCCGAATTCCTTGCCTTTCGCCCGCAAAGCTGTCATCAGGTGGACCGCACGGTTAGCTTCGTCACTGCCTGCTTCGTCACCACCCGCCTGGATCTGCATCTCCGCGGTCGCACTTTCGACATGGTCGATGAAGTCAAAGAACCTGTCGCCATACCGTTCTGCGTAGTCTCCCAAGTACATGAACGGCGGATCCTTGTAGAACACGTCGTCCTCCGACTTTGAGAAGTGGCGCTGCAATCCGGCCATTCGGCTCTCGATTCTCGACATGCAATCCCCGACGGTCTTCGCCTCGAGAACTTCGGCGATCGGGAAAGCGAAAGCCACGCCAGCGTTCGCGCCAGTCTGCGATCCCAGGTTCCCACCATATGACTGAAGTTCAGCCAGGCAATCATGGATCGTCCGAGGGCGTGCTCTTACGAAGTGCGCGTACAGTGCCTCCCGTTCTGACTTTCGAAGTGCGTACGATTCAACCTTGTTGCAGCACTCCACCATAAGGCTAGCGACTTGGTGGGAGGGGAGTCGTTGATGCTGAGTTGCCGTCGCCTCCAGCAATACCTTGAGCTCACGGAACGCGTCGCTCAGCAGAACATTGAGATCCTCCTTCGCGTAAAACGGAATCTCCTCAGCGGTCATCATGATCTCCAAAGGCAACAACTGGCTCTTCTTCCTGGCAAGCACGGCGAGCGCCTTCGCGTGCCCAGCCGCAGTTGCATCACGAGCTAGCTCAAGTACGTAGTCAACGACGTCGTCGTGCGAATCGAGCAACTCCAGTACGACTTCGGCATCAGTTGAGCTATGCGCAGAAACGGCCTTTGGTACGCGGATCGTGTTGTTGGCGATCAGTTCTTGCGAGATCCCGACCACATTCCGTGGACAGCGGTAGTTGACTGCTAGGGTATGTGTCTCGAAGTCCCCACCCAAATGCTCGTCTGGGTCAAGGATGAATGCGGGAGTTGCTCCGCGCCACTCGAATATCGCTTGGTCGTCGTCGCCGACAATCGTTAAGGTGCTCCTGTTCACTCGTACGAGTTCGCGTACCAAGGCAATGTCAAGTGGATTGACGTCCTGGAATTCATCGACGAAGATGTGGTGCGACCGATTCGGGTCGGGAAAGTAGGAGTCAGCGTACTTATGCTGGAGTTTCAGGAGCGCCCAGTACTTTTGATCTTCCAATGTGAGCGTGGCACTACTCCAAAGGTGATCGCAGGACTTTGCCCAGAACTTCACGAATGGCTTCAAGCGCTCCAAGGGGTCCGAAGAGTTCTTGAGCAATTGAAGCGAGTCGAGGACTTCGAGGACGCTTGTCTCGAAGAAACGTCCAAGCCCGTTCTTTTCAATCCACTGCAGATGTGCCGAGAAACTACCCATGAGGTCTTCGGCGTCGTGACGAAAGCCACACGTCTTGAGTGTTGTCATCACATCGATCAGTTCCGCATACCGATTACGTCTCTTTGTTAGCGACTTCTCAATGAGCGCGATCTTCGACCACAGTGGTCTTAGAAGGTTGTTCACGAGATAGAACTTGTCCTGCTTCGACGACTTGACGACGAGTCCAGCCTCTTGGTTGCGTAGATAGGAGTTGCCCCAGCGATTCAGCGTGTCCACTCTGATGGAGTCGCGTATCGATGCATAGTCGGAACTCGAGCTGATGCGGTCCGCCAACTCGTCTCGTGCAGCTCGGGTGAATGTGAATACAAGGCATCGCTGTGTGCTCGAATCAGAATTGCCCAGCAGCTTCTTGCACCGCCATAGCAAGGAAGCAGTCTTCCCGCTTCCCGCGGGTGCGAGAAGGCGAATCCGGTCTGCGGTTGAGTTACAAAATGCGGACTGCGAGCTATCGAGAGAGAATGTCACGGCTGCACCCTAAGAGAGGTTTAGAAGCGGACACGTGATCAGCAGGGTACGCATGCGTGTGCGTTCATGCAACCTCCGGCTGGGTCGCTGGCATATGACCGGACTGATATTCGCTCGCTTCTGGAAGTTCCGACCGGCGGGTGGCTGGGGTCCGACAGCGGAGGCCCCCAGGGGGTGATCCCGTGGTTGGACTCACGGTCCGGTGCGACCCGCTCGACTGCCATGGTCTGGGGGCGTCCTTCGGCCGACCCCAGCCACCCACTTTGGGTCGGTGGTCGACGTGAGCGCCCCTACTCAGGGATGCGTTCCACCAACTCGTTCGGCTTCCCGTTCTGCTTCTTCAGCGTGAAGGCGTCGTAGAGTTTCGCGGTCGCGGTGCGGGCCTCGTAGTGGAGTTCGTCGCCGTCGACGGTGACGATCTGGTACAGCTGCGTGTTCTCGGCGGAGCGTTTGACGATGTCGCGTTGCTGCAGCTTGTACATCTTGGGGCCGCTGACGGAGACGACGTAGACGGTCCCGCCCCCCTGCTCGTCGCGGACGCGGGCGCCGCCGGGGACGTTGTCGGCCGTCGTCACGAGGCCGGTGCGGGCGTAGGTGTGGTCGTGCCCCTGCAGCGCCAGGTCCACGCCGAACTCGTCGAACAGCGGCTGCCACAGCTTCCGCAGGTGCGGGTTGTCGCGGCCGTTGCCGGACGAGTACATCGGGTGGTGGTACGTCACGATCGTCCAACGCTGGTCGTTCTCCTCCAGCACCTTCCGCAGCCAAGCCGCCTGCTCCTCGTGGTCGCGGTTCGAGTCGAGTGAGATCAGCCGGACACCCTGCACGTCCAGGAAGTAGCAGGTCTCCTCGAGTCCCTCGGGCCCGTTGGTGGGGAAGGCGAAGGTGGGCCGCCAGTGCCGGGAGAGCCGGCCGCCGGACTGCTCGTGGTTCCCCGGTGTGGCGAGGACCGGGATCATGCGGTTGACGTGCGAGCCGGCGTAGAACCACTCGCCCCACTCGACGTCGCTGTTCGCCCGGTTGACGAGGTCGCCGGCGTGCAGGAAGAAGTCGGCCCGCGGCGCGTCGGCGTACGCCTCCCGCACCACCCGCGACCACATCGACTTGATGCTGTTCTGGGCGTCGCCGAAGTAGACGAAGCGGAGCGGCTCGGGTTCGTCGGAGGCGGTCGTGAACTGGGCCCACTCGCTCCAGTACCCGCCGTACCCCACCCGGTACGCGTACTTCGTGTTCGGCTTCAGCTTCGTTAAGACGGCCGTGTGGTGCTCGGCCTTCCCGAGGTCGGCGTCCAGCGTCTGCGTCGTCGCCTCGACCCGTTCCGCGTTCGCGACGAACTTCGGTCCGTCCCCGGCGACCGCGATCTCGGCGACGGCGTCGTGCCCGAGTGCGGCCGTTCGCCACGTGACGGCCTGCGACGTCGCCGGGTCGCCCGTCCACGTCAGCACGATGCGGTCCGGCACGACGAGCGGCTCGTACCGGGCGTTCGGATTCGAGGCCGAGCGCTCGGGATCGTGCCCCGAGGCGGCGGTGGCGGCGAGCAGAACGAGGGCGAAACAGCGGTGGGCGAGAGGCACGGCGGGTTCTCCCGGAGGGACACGGTTTTCGGCATTCTGCCAACCGCCGGCTCGGATCGCACCCTCCGCTTCCGTGAAAAGTCGGAGTACCCGGTCCCTCACCGGACAACGGGCCCGAGGCGGGACCGAGAAGCCCGCTTTCGGAACGCGAGGCTTCCCCCGCAAACCCCGACCTGCAGATGATCGGCCGCTACCGTCCCCGATTCATCCCGAGAGCGTCGACGTATCTCAGCCCCGCGGGAACTGGCGGCAGTACTCGTAGAGGGCCATCGAGGTCGCGGTCGCCACGTTGTACGCGTGCGGCAGCCCCCAGACCGGGATCTCGACGACGTCGTCCAGCTTGGCGAGCACGTCCGGGTCGATGCCCGAGCGCTCGTTGCCGACGACGAGAGCCGTCCGGCGGTCGAACTCGTACCGGTGAATCGAAACGGAGCCGGTCGTCTGTTCGAGGCCGACGAGGCGGAAGCCGTCGCCGCGGAGCTTGTCGAGCACCGGCGCAAGCGACCGGCGGACCTGGAAGTCGAGCGTGTCGAGGCCGTCGCGGGCGATCTCCGAGTCGATCTTCGGGTTGCCGCAGGCGATCAACCGAGTGATGCCACAGCAGGTGACGGTGCGGACGATCCGCGAGAGGTTCACGTTGCTGCGGAGCGGCGAGCAGACGACGACGATCTCCCGCGGCCGGTCCAGCGACGTCGGCGGCTCGTGGCGGGTCTGGACGAAGTCGGACATTCGGGGAGGGTCAAGAGTCAAGAGTCGAGGGTCAAGAGCCAGAAGTCGGACGTCCGGCCGAATCGTCCGCGTCGTCGTACGCTTGCGTCCGGCTCTTGACTCTAGACTCTGGACCCTCGACCCAACTCGTGCGTTGCGATCTTCGAGTACGTGGGGCCGCGTTTGTCGAGAGTCGACTCGAAGAGCACGACGCGATCGACCTTCACGGTGCCGAACGACCGCTCGGCGTTCTCGGTGAGCAACTCGAACAACCGCTCCGGCGGCCGGGCCTTTACGCGGGCGATGGTGAGGTGCGGCGAGAACGCCCGCCGCTCCGGCGGGAAGCCGAGCGGCTGCATCCGCTCCTCGACGGCCGCGGCCAGCTGCACGATCGGCTCCGCCCGCTCCACCCCGATCCAACAGACGTTCGGCCGCTCCACGTGCGGAAACGCCCCGGCTCCCACGAGGTCGAAGTCGAACGGATCGACCCCCGCGACCGCCTCCCGCACGGCCCCGTCGACGGCCCGAATCTCCTCGGCCTCGACGTGGCCGAGGAACTTCAGCGTCACGTGCAGATTCTCAACCGGCGTCGCCCGCACGGTTCGGTCGAGGTTCGCGAACTGCTCGACGAGTTCCCGCACGGACCGCGGCACGTGAAAGTCGAGACCGACGAAGCATCGCAGAGATTGGCGGGAGGAGATGCGGCTGGACATGACATGCTCACGTGGAATTGTCCATTTGGGATGGCGTGCGTACCACAGGTCCTGTCAGTGCTCGCGAGCCTCGCGCGACGGCAAAGAATCAGAACACACCACACCGACCGGCCAACCGGTTCAGCGTTTGGTTAGATTGCATTCGCTTACGGATTGATAGTGTCCTTCAGCTTGCTGCCAGCGGTGCGCATACCTTGCCATACCTTGGAGTTGGCGACAGGAAATGTGTCGCTCAAGGCAGCGTGGAATTTCGGGAGCATTGGTTGTTTCTTGACGATCTCGGAGTCTTTGCCGTATGCATCGCTGGTTGCGGGAAGGAGGTAGCTTGGGGCGAAGTACTGTGCGGGTTCAGCGAACGCAAGGTATGCGTCATTGCCCTGAACGAACTGGAGAAACGCTACGATTGCCGCATGCTTTTTAGCCAACCGCCCCTTGGGAATCACAAACCCATCGACCCATGAAGGCGTGCCTTGCGACTTGGTTCCGAAGGCGAGCTGTTTGACTACAACGTCTTCCGGCTTGAGGATTGGAGGATAGTTGTTTGGGGTAAGTTGGAGTTCACGTTCAGTGTAATAGAGTCGTTCGGAGTAACCGATCATGGTCGCGGTTGTCATCGTCGCGAATTGACGCGGAAGAAAATACGAGTGACTGTAATAGTGCGATAGATTGCCTTGGTTCTCAGGTGTTAGCTCTTGGGTCAGAGCGAGCACGGCGTTCTTCGCGTCGGCGTCGAGTCCTGTCTTGCCATCGTTGATCGCCATTAGGTGTAGACGCGTCTTGTCCGGGCCGTGCACGTCCAGGTACGCGTCAGCGTAGTATTCGCCGAGACCAGTGCTGCCCCACATTGCGGCCAAGACCGGCCTTCCTGCGGCGGGGTCAACGGCAGCCAAGAACTCTTTGAACGTGTTGGCGTTCACGACAGCCGTGTTGCTTGCCCGCGTTTGGACGAAGTTGCCGCACACCCAATGAGGGTAGACGTAGCCCTTGATGTTCGTCGCCATGATTGCTTTCGCAGGACCGACGTAAGCACTTGGAGCACGCTGGATCTCTGCTGGAATCTTATCGAGTCCGCCAAACGCGCCGCCCATTAGCTCGTCGATACGGCAGGTGTCAATCTCGACGATGTCAAAGTCAACAATCTGAGAGAGCCCATCGTCTTCAAAGGCATCGTCGTACGGGTTCCACAGTTCCAAGTCGAGATCAATCGAAGAGTACTTCTGCTCAAATGCTTCTTCAAGCTTCTCTATGGCAGCGGATGCATCAGGCAGGTATGCGAAGATGGCAACATTCAAGTCGATGTCGCGCGACTGAGCGTGGGCAAACTGACACGTGGAAAGGGCGATGAATGCCGCGACCACCGGTACAAGTCTCATTATTGTCTCCCATGCAAGATGACTGGGACCCCAACAGGCGTCGTATCGAGCAGTTGCACACTTGTCAAGGGGTTTCCGCGACGGACGCGTCACGTCGCGCTCGCATTGTGGAGCCGGCATTCCGGACGCGGGGGAGTCTCGAGGCGTTGGCGGCTTCGCTTGCGAGGAAGAGTCGATCGGCGGACAAGATGCCGGCTCTTATCGTGCTTCGCCCCAAGCGGTCACAACGACCGACCGACTCCCCGCCCGGTTCCTGTGCTCGCAGAGGTAGATGCCCTGCCAGGTGCCGGTGGCGAGTCGGCCGTTGGCGATGGGGATGCTGACGGAGCTGCCCATCATGGAGGCCTTCACGTGGGCCGGCATGTCGTCCGGGCCCTCCATGGTGTGCACGTACGGCAGGCTCTCTGGCACCGCGTGGTTCATGGCCGTCTCGAAGTCGACGCGGACGTCCGGGTCGGCGTCCTCGTTGATCGTCAGCGAGGCGGACGTGTGCTGGATGAAGACGTGCAGCAGGCCGACCGACAGCGACTCGATCTCGGGTATCGCTGCAAGGATCTCGTCGGTGACGAGGTGGAAGCCGCGGCGGCGGGCGGCGAGACGGACGGTCGTCTGGAACCAGGGCATCGGTCACGCCTCCTCGATCGGGGCCTGACCTCGCCAGCGGAGCCAGTGGTCGGCGAGGACGATCGCGACCATCGCCTCGGCCATGGGGACGAACCGCGGGAGCAGGCAGGGATCGTGCCGGCCGCCGGTCTTGATGGTCGTCTCCTCGCCCGACCGCGTGACGGTCGGCTGCTCCCGCGGCAGGCTGCTCGTCGGCTTCACGGCGGCCCGCAGCACGATCGGCTGGCCGCTGGAGATGCCGCCGAGCATGCCGCCGTGTCGGTTGGAGGCCGTGTCGGCGACGGGGACGCCGGTCGGGGTCTCGCCCTCGCCGGGGACGAAGGCGTCGTTGTTCTCGCTGCCCCGCATCGACGCGCACCCGAAGCCGATGCCGTACTCGACGCCGAGCACGGCGGGCAGCGTGAACAGGGCCTTGCCGAGGTCGGCCTTCAGTTTGTCGAAGACCGGCTCGCCGAGACCGGCCGGGATGTTCGTCGCGACGACGTGGGCCGCCCCGCCGACGGAGTCCCCCTCCTTGCGGAGCGTCTCGATCAGCGTGACCATTCTGGCCGCGGCCTCGGGGTCCGGGCAGCGGGTGATGTTCGGCTCACCATCGGGGAGCTTCTCGACCTGGTCGAGCGTGACGGCCGCCGGGTCGGGGACGTCGGCGAGGATGTCGCCCACCTGCGAGACGTAGCCGACGACGTTTCCGCCGAAGGCCGCGGCGATCAGCTTCTTGGCGATCGCCCCGGCGGCGACGCGGACGTTGGTCTCTCGGGCGCTGGACCGGCCGCCGCCGCGGTAGTCGCGGAAGCCGTACTTGGCGTCGAACGTGTAGTCGGCGTGGCCGGGCCGGTACTTGTCCTTGATGTCCGAGTAGTCGCGGCTCCGCTGGTCCTGGTTGCGAATCAGGATCGCGATGCTCGTCCCGGTCGTCCGTCCCTCGAAGACGCCCGAGAGAATCTCCGGCACGTCCCCTTCGTTCCGCTGGGTGACGATCTTGCTCTGCCCAGGTCGCCGCCGCTGCATGTCGGGCAGCATGTCCTCGACGGCGAGCGGCAGTCCGGGGGGCACGCCGTCCACGATGGCGAGGTTCCCCGGGCCGTGGCTCTCACCGGCCGTGGTAACGCGAAATGCTTGTCCGAAGGAGTTTCCAGGCATTCGGGCGATTCTAGGCGTTGCACCGAGGCGTCGTCATGCCCGGCGACGCCGAATCACCAACTACAGCACCCATCCGTCGGGGAGCACGGCGTTCTTCTCGACGACGATGATGCCGTCGCTGATCCAGACGCCGTCGCGTTCGGTGGGGGTGGTGCCGGGTTCGATCTTCAGGCGGACGTTGCGGCCGATGTGGCAGTTCTTGTCGACGATCGCCTTCTCGATGATGGTGCCGGAGCCGATGCCGATCTTCGGCCGGCCGGCCGCGTTGTCCGCCCGGACCTCCTCGGGGTGCTCGTAGAAGTCCTGCCCCATGAGGACGGAGTCGCGAACGGTGACGTCCTCGCCGATCTGCGAGCGGAGTCCGACGACGCTGTTCTCGATGACGGTGCCGCGGCCGATGTTGCAGCCGTCCGCCATGAAGCTGTGGCGGGTGTGGGCGTCGTTGATCCGCGTGCAGGGGAGGTGGCGAGCGCGGGTGTAGATCGGCTTGTCCACCTCCTCGAAGAAGAGCGGCGGGTGCTCGCCGGCCATCTGCAGGTTGGCCTCGTAGAAGGACCGGATCGTCCCGATGTCCTCCCAGTAGCCGTCGAAGGCGTGCGTCTGGACGTGCTTGTCGCCGATGACCTTCGGGAAGACCTCGTTGCCGAAGTCGGTTTCGGTGCCCCCCTTCAACAGGTCCACGAGCAGGTCGCGGTTGAAGAGGTAGATGCCCATGCTGGCGAGGCAGGTGCGGCCGTTCGCCTCGATGCCGAGCTTCTCGAACTGCTCGGGCGTCATGCGGACGGGGTCGAGCTGCTCGGCGGTCTTCGGCTTCTCGACGAAGCCCTCGACGCGGCCGGCGTCGTCGAGCCGCATGATGCCGAAGCCGGCCGCCTTCTCGTCGTCGACCGGCAGCCCGGCGATGGTGACGTCCGCCCCGGACTCGACGTGCGTCCGCAGCATCTCCGCGTAGTCCATCCGGTACAGCTGGTCGCCGGACAGGATGAGCACGTAATCCAGCCCGTACTGTTCGATGTACCGCAGGTTCTTGCGGACGGCGTCGGCCGTTCCCTCGTACCACTGCTCGCCTTCGACCGTCTGCTGGGCGGCGAGGATTTCGACGAACCCGCCGCTGAATCGGTCGAAGCGGTACGTCTGCCGGATGTGCCGGTGCAGGCTGACCGAGTTGAACTGCGTCAACACGTACACCTTGCGGACGTCGCTGTTGATGCAGTTCGAGATCGGAATGTCGATCAGCCGGTACTTCCCGGCGAGCGGGACGGCCGGCTTGG
Source organism: Planctomycetaceae bacterium (assembly GCA_028284885.1). Taxonomy (GTDB): domain Bacteria; phylum Planctomycetota; class Planctomycetia; order Planctomycetales; family Planctomycetaceae; genus JANQQW01. The sequence continues at coordinate 3,946 of JANQQW010000218.1, read as the reverse complement.
ACCGGTAGGTGGTGAGCGGGCGGAGCCGGGTGCCGGCACCGCCGCCGAGGACCAACGCGACGAGATTTCGCATGAGGAGACCGAGGGGATCGTTCGTCTGGCGGGAACACCTCGAAACTACCCGAACCCTGCCGCGGATTCCACGGCGGCGGACCGTGTTCAGCGGGCGGAACCGCCAACCTTCACGGAATCTCAACGGTTCCACGAAACCCGACGCGACTGATACGATCGTCTGGTTCGCCCACCCGATGGAAACCGCCGTGAACCGCCTGCTCGCCGCCGCCTTCGCCCTGCTCTTCGTCGTTCCCGCGCTCGCAGACGAGCCCTACTCGCCGCCGATCGCGGGGCGTTCGAACGAGGGGCAGAACGCCATCCAGTCGTTCCAGCTGCCAAAGGGGATGACGGCCGAGCTCGTTGCCGCGGAGCCGGATCTGGCGAACCCGGTCTGCTTCTGCATCGACGAGAAGGGGCGGTTCTACGTCGGCGAGACGTTCCGCCAGAAGAAGGGTGTGGAGGACAACCGCAGCCACATGAACTGGCTGCACGACGACCTCGCCGCCCAGACCGTGGCCGACCGCGTCGCCTTCTTCCGCAAACACCTCGGTGACAAGGTCGAGGACTACACGAAGGAGCACGACCGGATCCGGCTGCTGGAGGACACCGACGGCGACGGCGTGGTCGACAAGGCGACCGTCTTCGCCGACGGCTTCAACCGCATCGAGGACGGGACCGGGGCCGGGTTGCTCGCGCGGAACGGCGACGTCTTCTACACCTGCATTCCGGACCTGTGGAAGCTCCGTGACGAGGACGGGGACGGCGTGGCCGACCGGCGGGAGTCGCTGCACAACGGCTACGGCGTCCGCGTCGCCTTTCGCGGGCACGACATGCACGGCCTCGTGACGGGCCCGGACGGCCGGCTGTACTTCAGCATCGGCGACCGCGGCTACAACGTGACCACCAAGGAGGGGAAGCGGCTCGTCCGGCCGGACACCGGGGCCGTGTTCCGCTGCGAACCCGACGGCTCGCAGCTCGAGGTCTTCGCGTACGGGCTCCGCAACCCGCAGGAACTCGCCTTCGACGACTACGGCAACCTCTTCACCGGCGACAACAACTCGGACTCCGGCGACCAGGCCCGCTGGGTGCACGTGCTGAAGGGGAGCGACACCGGCTGGCGGATGTACTTCCAGTACCTCCCCGACCGCGGCCCGTGGAACCGCGAGATGATGTGGTACCCGATCGACAGCGAGCTCACGAAAAAGGGCCCCGGCAACGTACCCGCCGGATCGAAGGCCCGTGACCTGCAGCCGGCCTACATCGTGCCCCCGGTCGCCAACCTCGGCGACGGCCCGTCCGGCCTCGTCGCCTATCCCGGCGTCGGCCTCTCGAAGCGGTACGACGGCCACTTCTTCCTCTGCGACTTCCGCGGCAACCCGTCGAACAGCGGCATCCGCAGCTTCGGCGTGAAACCCAAAGGGGCGAGCTTCGAACTCGTCGACTCCCACCAGTTCGTCTGGAAGACACTCGTGACCGACGTCGACTTCGGCTACGACGGCAGCATGTACGCCACCGACTGGGTCGCCGGCTGGGACGGCCCCGGCAAGGGGCGACTCTACCGCTACTTCGACCCCGAGCACCGATCGGCAGCCAAGGAGACGGCCGCGCTGTTCGCCGCAGGCTTCGGGGAACTCGAGCAAGAGCGGTTGCTCGAACTCCTCGACCACGACGACCGCCGTGTCCGCCAACGGGCCCACTTGGAAATCGTCGATCGCGTACTGCAGCCTGCACCGGCCGACCTTGAAACCGGACCCACGTCCGTCTTCACGGAGGACGGAAGCGAGTTGTGGTACCTGCTCTTGCGGAAGTCGGTGGAACGCAACAAGGAGCCCGTTCGAGTTCGCTGGCACGCACTCGCCGCAGTTGGTCGGATTCTTCGACTGACTCACAGCCAAGCAGAGGGGCTGCCGCTTCACGCGTGGCTGACGGACCCAAGTCCAGAAATCCGCGCGCTCGCACTCCGCAACTCGGCCGAGCATCCGCGTGTCAACGAGTGGTGTCGACGGGCCGAGGGCACCGAGTTCGGCAGTGACGCGAGTCGTTTCGTGGCCGCTCTCCGCGATGGGGTCGCTTCTGTTCGGTACGAAGCCGCGATGACTCTGGGGGCCTGCGGGCGTCCCGAGGAGGTCCCCGAACTGCTCGCACTTGCCGACCGCGAGGAGGATCCGGCGATTCGGCATGCCGTCGTCATGGGGCTGGTCGGTATCGCCGAGCGACACGCCGGGGCTCTCGACGAATTCGTGGAGCATCCGGCCGAGCGTGGCCGCACAAGCGTCCTGTTGGCCTTCCGACGGCTGAAGTCGCCGAAGGTTGCCGAGTTCCTGGACGACTCGGTTCTCCGCATCGCCTGGGAGGCGGCCCGGGCCGTTCACGACGTCCCGATCCCAGAGGGCATGGAGCGGCTCGCTGAGCAGGGACTCACGTGGCAGTTTCAGTCCGATGCGTCCGCCCGACGAGTCATGAACGCCAACTATCGCCTCGGCGGCACGGAGCGAGCGTATCGCGTCGCCGACTTCGTCAAGCAGATTCAACTTCCAGAGGCGACGCGGCTCGAGGCGGTGGAGCAGCTGCGAACGTGGGGGGAACCGCACCCGATCGACCGCGTCACCGGACGCTGGGCTCCGTTGGACACGCGGTCGAAGGACGAGGCCAAGCCGGCCGTGCGCGAGATCCTCGGCACGTTGCTCGCCGCCTCGCCGCCACTGCGGAAGGCGGGGGTGGCGCTGGCCGCCGACTACGGCATCGACGACGTCGCCCCCACGCTCGTCCGGCTGCTCGAGGACGACGAGCAGACCGCAGAGATCCGCGCGGATGCCCTGAACGCGCTCGACGCGGTCGGATTCGACGATCTCGAGGAGACTGCGAGCCGTGCCCTGGCCGACGCTGCCCCGGCGGTGCGGGCGGCCGCGCGCGGGATTCTCGTCAAGCGGCAGCCGTCACGTGCGAGCGAGCTTCTCGGCTCCGCCATCGTCGACGGCACGACGTTCGAGAAGCAGGAGGCCATTGCCCAGCTGAAGACACTGCCACTCGCCGCGTCCCGCGAACTGCTCGGTTCGCTCGGAAGCCAACTCGCGACTCGGGAGCTTCCGTCGGCCGTCCACCTCGACGTCCTGCAGGCACTGGCCGCCACGAACGACGTCGAACTCGCGGCCTTCGTCCGGAAGTACGACCGCTCGCGTAGCCCGGACGACACGCTCGCGGAGTTCACCGAGTGCATCGAGGGCGGGAGCGTCGAGCGGGGCAAGGCGATCTTCTTCGGCCGGAGCGCCGCGTCCTGTCGCCGTTGTCACATGGTGCAGGGAAGCGGGGGAGTCGTCGGGCCGAACCTCTCGGCGATCGGCAAGGAGAAGGACCGCCGTTACCTGCTCGAGGCGATCGTCCACCCGAACGCCAAGATCGCGAAGGGGTTCGACACGGTGGTCGTCGCGACGACCGACGGCAAGGTGCACGCCGGCATCCTCAAGGCGGAGACCGAAGAGTCGTTGACGCTGATGAAGCCGGACGGACAGTTGGTCGTAGTCCCCCAAGACGACGTGGACGACCGGGCGAAGGGAAAGTCCGGCATGCCCGAGGACCTTGTCAAGCAGCTGAGCAAGGCGGACTTGCGTGACCTCGTCGCGTACCTCGCCTCGTGCGGGACACCGCAGAAGGGCACAGGACACTCCGAGTGAGGCCCGGCGGCTCGTCGATTCGCTCGAAAAAACTTCGCAGTTCCTTGACGAGCGACCCGCGATAGCTATCGTTGCAATTCGCACGGGGGTTTCGACTGGGCCACGCCTACGTCGAGACTCCCCTGTTCTTTGACAACATGGTTGGTGAGTTCAACGATTCCTGTTGAGTTTCGGCAGGATTGTGTTGCGTGACAGCCGGTGGGTCCTTGCTGGGTCCTGCC
>JANQQW010000202.1 GCA_028284885.1 Planctomycetaceae bacterium | reverse complement strand
CTCGACCCGTGGTTCTTCCCGAGCGAGGCGAAGTACGGGCGGCTGCTCGACTGGGCCGGCTTCGACGTCGAGTCGATCGTGCGGTTCCCCCGGCCGACCCCCATCCCGACCGACGTGATCGGCTGGCTGGAGATGTTCGGCGAGCCGTTCACGAACGCGCTGCTGGAGGAGGACCGCCGGCCGTTCCTCGAACGGGTCCGCGACCTGCTCCGACCGGAACTCACCGACGACGAGGGGAACTGGACGATGGACTACGTCCGCCTGCGGTTCCGGGCCGTGCTGCGGTGACGGCTCACGGTCGGGCGACGTAGAACGCGTTCCACGTGGTGACGAACAGGGTCCGTCCGTCGTCGCCGCCGAACGAGAGGTTCGTGCCGCTCCCCTTCGGGATCTTGACCTTGCCGACCGGCTTGCCGTCCAGCGAGAAGACGTGGATGACGCCGCCCGCCGTGAACCAGACGCGTCCGTCCGGTGTGACGGCGATGCCGTCCGGCGCCTTCACGGGGGCCCACCGCTCGGAGCGACCGGCGTCGAAGTCGATCGACCCGTCCGGCCGGACCGAGAACCGGTACACGCCGGAGTGCTTGCGGGCCTTGTAGTTGGAGATGCCGACGTACAGGAACCGGCCGTCCGGCGAGAGGGCGACGCCGTTGGGGTTCGCCATCTCCGGGACCGCCTCGCCGTCGAAGGCGACGGTCACCTTCCCGGTCTCCCGGTCGACGACCGACAGTCGGCCCTTCTCCGGATCCTTCAGCGTGCTGAAGTAGACGTGCGACTTCGAGACGGCGATGTCGTTCAGCGAGAACGGTCGTCCCCCGGCCGCCGTCTCGGCGACGACCTCCGGTTCGCTCCCCGGTTCCCACGCGGCGAGCCGGCCGCCGAGAATCCCGTAGAGCCGGCCGTCGGGCCCCGTCTTGGCCCGCACGGCCTCCTTGCGAACGATCTCCGGCTTCCCCTCGCCGGTCCACTCGTAGACCTCGCCCAGCGTGAGGTCGGTGAAGTACAGCCGCTCGGCCGAGGGGACCCAGGCCGGCGTGTCGGCCTTCTTGAACCCGCCGGCGACGAGTTCCAGCTTCAACGACGCCGGGTCGAGCGGCGTCTCGCTCGTCTCGGCGGCCGGTTCCTCGAAGCTCGTCGGCGTCGTCGAGTCGGAGGCGTCGACGTCGTACCGGTACGCCTCGCGCACCGGGTCCAGGCTGGGGACGAAGGCCTCCTTCCAGACGTTGGCCTTCCCCTCCGCGGGAATCTCGTCGTCGCCGACGTACGGCCGCACGGGCACCTTCGCCTCCTCGGTCGGCCACTTCTCCGGCGGCAGGACGGTGCCGGTCGTCAGGTCGACGCGGACAACCCTCGGCGGTTCGCGACGGTTCGCGCGGGAGGTTGTCGCCTGGAACTCGAGGACCGTGTAGTCCGGGCTGACGCGGTGGAACGCGTAGCCGGGCCGGGGGGCCTTCTTGAAGTTGATCTTCTTCTCCCCGTCCGCCCGCACGTACTCGCGACACCAGTGGACGCGGTTGAAGACCGGGAGCACGGTCTCCCACTCCTCCGGCCGGAGGAGGTCGACGACGGCCAGCGACTTCACGAGCTCGCCGTCCTTGCTGCGGTACACGTTGACCCGGTGGGAGAAGACCTGCTGGTTCTTCCACTCGGCGGTCTCGGTCCCCGGCTCGGGCTTCTTGGGCAGCTTGCCGGAAGCGTGCGACGCGGACTGCTCCGGCCACCACATGGTCACGTGGTTCCACAGGGCGAACGTCTCGCCGTCCGGGGCGACGTACAGGTGGGCGTAGATCTGCCCGCCCTGCACGCCGCGGGCGGGGTAGGTCCGCGTCTCGCCGGTCTTGTTGTCCTTCCAGACGAACTCCCACGCGTGCGGGCCGTGGATCCTCCGGGCCTTCACGGTCTGGTTGGCCGTCACCTCGAAGCGGCCGCCCATGGAACGGCAGCCGTCGACGAAGTTCGGCTGCTCGTAACCGGCGAACGACGCCGAGGCGACGACGCACAGCAGGGCGACGGTGGCGGGAACTCTCATGGTGTCTCTCGGCGGGGTGAGGTGGGTGGGCGGCTTCAGCGGGCGATGGCCATGGCGGGACGGCTGGCGACGCGAGTGCCGTCCGCGCGAACGCCGACGGCGAACATCACGCGGAGCCCGGGCTCGAGCTTCACTCCCTCGACGACCCACGGCTCCTTCGTCGCCTCCCCGACGACGCGGTGGCCGTCGTGGAACAGGACCTTCTCGTACTCGCCCTTCAGCTTCGCGGAGAACGTGTGCTCGGCGGAGGCGTCGAGGTACCCGCCGTAGCCGAGCCCGCACCGCGTTCCGCCCCACTTGCCGTCCCGCTTGGAGTACGGTTCCTTCGGGCCGGTCATCACGATGTCGTCGCAGGTCGAGTGGTAGGACCGCCATGCCCAGGCGGCGTACTCGTCCGGGAACCAGACCGGGTACGCGGCGTCCAGGTCGTCCGTCGCCGGGGCGATCGGGTTCCAACCGCCGATCGGGTCGAAGTCGCCGACCCAGCCCTCCTTCCGCGTCACCGGCTTCAGCTTCACCGGCTGACCGGGGGGCGGCACCTCGTCCGGCAGGCGAGCCTGGATGCAGCGGTCCAGGTAGAACATGAAGAAGTTGAACTTCGAGTAGATGCCGTGCCCGAACCCGTAGGTGTTCGCCCGGCAGCTGAGGTCGAGCGGCCGCAGCTCGTCCTCGCGGTACCGTCGCTCGCCCTCGCGGAGTTCCTTCTTCGAGATCTCCCATGCGAACGGGAACGGCACGTTCTTCGTCATCTCGGGAAACTGCCGGAGCCGGTTGGGGAACGAGTCGCTCCACGCCAGCACCCGGTGCGGGGCGCGCTCGTAGAGGTCGGCACACAGGTGCGAACCGTTCTGGCCCAGCCAGCCGACGATCGGCACCGTGGCGAGCTCGGGGTGCTTCGTCTCCTTCGCCGCGATCTCGAGGTACTCCAGCAGGCGTCCCATGTCGCCTGGCTCGTGTCCCAGCTCGTGCCGTTTGGTCCGCTTGTCGCGACCGCCGATGTCGTAGTCGAGGTACCGCGGGACGGTGACGAGCGCGAAGTTCCACAGGTCGGCCAGCTCCCGCGGGTCGCCGCTGTGGAACACGTAGCAGACGAAGACGCCGCGGACCGGCTGGTCGCCGTGCGGCAGGTACAGGTGGGCGTGCTCTTCGTCGTCGCGGACCTCGCGCCAGGTCGGCTTCGCGTCGAGCTTCCGGACCGGTAGCCAGCCGGGCGGCCAGTCGTCCGCGGCCGAGGCGGGTGGGGCGAGGAACGCGAGCAGAAGCAGCAGCAGGGTCGGGCGGGTCATGGTGTCGATGTGCGTGTGAGGTTTCAGGTCAGGCCGTCGATCGGGCCGGTGCTGTCGGCGAAGTGTTCCGTCGGGACGCCCATGGCGTTGGCGACGGAGACGTAGACGTTGGCGAGCGGGGTCCGGTCGAACTCGCCGCGGTCCTTGGCGAAGTCAGCGCTGCCGTTGCCCCGTTCTCCTTCGAGCCCGTCGTCCTCGAGCGGGGCGAAGGCGAGGTGGCCGCCGTGCCGGAAGCCGAAGTCGCGGCCGCCGAGCAGGACGAACGGCAGGTCGTGGCTGAAGTGGGGCCGGCGACCGTGCCCGCCGCCGTAGACGATCGTCGTCCGGTCGAGCATCGAGCCGTCCTCCTCCTCGGCGTCCTTCAGCCGCCCGGCCAGCCTGGCGAGGCCGCCGATCCACTTTTTGTCCCACGTGTCCATCTCCGGCAGGCTCTTCTCCGGGTTCTTGTTCCAGTGGGACGTGCCGTGGTACAGGCCCCCCTCCTCCATCGGGACGAAGGTGACGACGCGGGTGGTGTCGCTGACGAGGGCGAGTTGGACCAGGTCGAGCATCAGGTCGAAGTCGTACCGGTCGGCCTTGGCGAACGCCCGCCCGGTCTTCTCGTCGACGGCGTAGCGGGGCGTGTCGAGCCACATCTCGTCGCGGAGCATCTGCTGCTCGACGCTGCGGACGTTGGTGAGGTAGTCGTCCAGCTTGCGGCGGTCGTTCTTGCCGAGCCGCTGGTTCAGCCGTCGGGCCTCGCCGCGGACGTTGTCGAGGATGCTCTGGTTGCGGGACTGCAGGTTGCGGAAGCCGGCCTTCGCCTCGGGAGTCGGCTCGACGAACAGTCGCTCGAAGACGCGCCGGGGGCTCGACTCGGTCGGCAGCGGGTTGCCCCGTTCGCCGAACGACATCGTCACGATCCGCTCGTTGAGCGCGCCGACGCCCGTCTTGCAGGAGAGGTTCAGGCTGGGGATGCGGGTGTCCGACCCGATGTGCGGGGCGAGGTACTGGTCGAGCGAGACGGAGGTGTGGAACTTCACGCCGCCGCCGTTGCCGCACCCGGTCAGCAGGTTCGACAGCCCCCAGTGCCCGGCCGACTGCGGCGAGCGGAAGTGGGCGAGGCCGGAGAAGACCGTCAGGTCGTCCCGGAGGTCCGCGAGCAGGGCGAGGTTCTCCGGCATCTCGTAGTCGCGGCCGGCCGAAGTGGGATACCACTTGTACGGGTTCACGCCGTTCGTGTGGTACATGCCGACGAACCGCTTCGGCCGCTCGACCGGCTTCGGGGCGGCACCGGCGAGGCTCTCGAGGAACGGCAGCGCCAACAGCGAACCGGTGCCGCGGAGGAAGGCACGGCGGGTTTGGTCGTCGAACATGTCGAGTCGCTCGTTCTCGGGGTCACTTCTGGAGGAAGGCGTCGCTCGTGACGACGGCGTGGACGAGTTCGCGGGCGCGGTTGTCGCGCGACTTCAGACGTTCGACGATCGCCGTGACCGCCTCGTCGTCCGTCACGTCGAGCGGCCGGCCGAGGGCGTAGACGAGCAGGTTCTTCGTCACACTGCGGAGCAGGTCGTCCGTGTTCTCCGCGAGCAGGACGCGTTGCACGTCGGCGACGGTTTCGACACGTATGCCGTCGGGCAGCGTGCCGTGGAGGTCGGGCGTCTCGCCCTTCTTGTTGCGCTTCGGGTCGTGGAACGCGGACCAGTTGGGGCCCCAGCCGAGGTCGCTGTACTCGCCGAGGACGCTGAACCGCTCGAACGGCCAGCCGACGGGGTCGATCCTGGCGTGGCAGGCGGCACAGTTGGCGTCCTCACGGTGCTTGGCGAACTGCTCGCGAAGGCTGAGCCGTTCCTTCGGGGCGTCCTCCAGCGGCGGGACGTTCGCCGGGGCGGGCGGCGGGGGCATGTCGAGCACGGCCTCCAGAATCCACTTCCCGCGGTAGATCGGGCTGGTGACCATGCCGTCGGTCGTGATCGTCATGCAGGCGGCCTGAGTGAGCAGCCCGCCGCGACCGGAGCCGGGCTCCAGCGGGACCTTGCGGAAGTGCTGGCCGTACACGCCGGGGAGGCCGTAGTGCTGGGCGAGCCGTTCGTTGACGACGGCGAAGTCGCTGGCAAGCAGGTTCTCGAGGCCGTGGTCCTCGTCGAGCAGCGTGGCCCAGAACCGGGCGGGCTCCTCCCGCATCGCGTTCCGCAGGCCGTTCCGGACGACCCACCGGTCGTCGTCGATCATCACGTCGTCCAGCTTCGCGAGCCCCAGCCACTGCGACGTGAAACCGCGGTGGAAGGCGGCGGCCCGCGGATCGTCGAGCAGGCGGTCGGTCTGGTGCTTCAGCACCTTCGGTTCCCGCAGCCGCCCTTGGTTGGCGAGGTCGAACAGTTCGTCGTCGGGCATCGTGCTCCAGAGGAAGTACGACAGCCGGGAGGCGAGTTCGTGGTCGTCGAGTGGTCGGTGGGCCTTCTCGTCGGTCGCGGAGTCCTCGGCGAGGAACAGGAACTGGGGCGAGACGAGCGTCGCGACGAGCGGCTCCTCGATCGACGTGACGAAGTCGTCCGTCTCCGCGTACGCCGCCCGGAAGAGTTCCAGCTTGCTCTCCAGTTCCTCCGGGCGGACGGGGCGACGGTAGGCCCGGGTGAGGAACCGTTCCAGCACCTCGCGGGCGTAGGTCTCGGGCTGGTCGGAGTTGGGCGAGTCGAACAGGAGCCGCGTGTGACTGCCCGGCGGCCACGCCCGGACGTAGTCGGTCTCGAGCTCGATCGCATCGACGAAGACGCCCGGCAGCTCGACGTCGTCGGGAGCGATCCAACCGCGGTGTCCTCGCTGCTCACCGGCGTGCTCGTAGCCGTTGTGGACGACGAGATCCGTGACGGGTGTCTTCGCGAAGCGGTTGTCGTCGGAGTGGATTTGCACGTTGTGGAGGTCGCGCTCGGCGAAGACCCACTCGGACCACTCGGGGTCGTCGGCCGAGGCCGTGATCTCGAAGTCGCCGAGGTGCTTCTTGAACAGCCAGACGCTCAGCAGAGGCGTTCCGAGGTCGTTCTTCCGGAGTGCTCCCGCCTTGACGCGGAGCCGGTAAAGCCGGTCGCCGCGCGGGACGGGGGGGAGGCGGAACCGGAGTTGCCCCCAGGCGGCTCCCTTGGTCGCGAACGCGTCCCGCGGCGCGGGCAACCACACACCGGTCTCGGTCTTCGGGACGTCGCCCGTCTTGCCGACCGCCTGCTTGAAGTCGAATCGGTAGGTTCGGCTCCACTCGTTCGGGACCGGCTTCGCCTCGCCGCGGCCGGGGCGGTAGTCGTTGCAGAACGCTGTCGCGGCCTCCTCGTTGGCCGGCACGCCGTGCGTGACGACCCGCCACTCGTTCCCCTCCTTCCCGAGTTCCGGCTGCATGCGGAACTGGAAGCTCGTCGGCCGGTCACCGGAGACGAGGGCCTTGTCGATCGCGAACCGGGCGAGCTGGAGGTAGGTCTCCAGCTGTTCGCGGGAGAGTTCCTGCACCTCGCCGACGTGGTCGAACCCGTGGTACGTCGTGTCGGGCGGCAGACTGCGGCCCACGTCGTAGTCGAGCCCCAGCAGGTCGCGGACGGTGTTCCGGTACTCGTTCCGGCTGAGACGCCGCAGCACGACGCGGCCCGGCAGCCCCCGCTGCACGGTGATGTGCTTCCGCAGCTCCGTGCGGGTCCACCGGGACAACCGGGTGCGTTCGACGTCGGTCGGTTGATCGGCCTCCTTGGGCGGCATCTCGAGCGTCTCCACCCGGTGCAGCACGTCCCTCCACAACGCCGTGCTCTCGCCCCGTACGACGTCGGCCGAGATCGTGTCGAGCCGGACGCCGCCCTCGCTCGCGTCCGGGCCGTGGCAGTCGGTGCAGAACCGCTGCAACAGCGGCCGGACCGACTCTCGGAACCCGGCCTCGTCGGCGTTCAACGAGTCGTCGGCCCGCGCGGGGCCCACGAGAAGGGCCGGGAACAAGATCAGGAGAGGGGACTTCACCAAGCTGTGCCCTACGGGTTACCGCTGCGGCTCGACCGCCGAACTTCATCATCCACGATCGAAGGCTGCCGTCAAGACGGCGCGGGTTGCGTGCAAAAACGCCTCGGCCAAGCGGCCGGACCTTTCCGCGGACGCGGCGTGCTCCGGTGGATCGGATCAACTTCGAGTATTCCGTCGCCGGGCGGCCCGTTCAACGAAGCCAGCCGTGGCGTGGCCGTCGTCCGAGTCGTTCGGTTAGTCTCGAACGTTCGACTGAAGACCGCCCAAGAACACCTCGGACCACTTCCGTGCGAACATCCCTCGTCCTCCTCCTGCTCGGTCTCCTCCCTGCCGTTGCCTCGGCGGCGGAGCGTCCGAACGTCGTCCTGTTCGCGGTGGACGACCTCTGCGACTGGGTCGGCGCGATGGGCGACGAGCAGGCCGTCACGCCGCACGTGGATGCCCTCGCCGAACGGGGCGTGCTGTTCACGAACGCTCACACCGCCGGCACCTTCTGTGCCCCGTCGCGGACGGCCATCTTCACCGGCCGGTTCGCCTCCACCACCGGCTGCTATCAGAACGAGGTCTACTTCCACGACCACCCGGAACTGCAGCCGATGCAGGTCGCCTTCGAGAAGGCCGGCTACGCGACCTACGGGGCCGGCAAGCTGTTCCACCACCCGGCCGGTTACGTCGACCTCCGCGGCTGGGACGAGTTCTACCTGCGGAACGAAGCCGCCAAGCAGGAAGGCTGGCCGCTCGACTCGTGGGGCGAGGACACGCCCTTCCCCGAGCCGTTCCCCGCCAGCGTCTACAACCGCGGCCAGAAGGTGACGGGGGGCCTGTTCCTGGAGTGGGGCAGCATCCCGAACGAACGCGAGGCCGAGATGGCCGACACCAAGCGGGTCGCGTGGGCGTGCGACGTGATCGGCCGCGACCACGACGAGCCGTTCTTCCTTGGCGTCGGCCTCTACGCTCCGCACTTCCCCAACTACGCGCCGCAGAAGTACTTCGACCTGTACGACGCCGAGAAGATCAAGCTGCCGCCGTACAAGGAGGACGACCTCGAAGACCTGCCGATGCGGATGCGACGCATCAAGGAGAACCGCAAGAAGCGGCACCACGACCGGCTCGTCGAACTCGACGCCGTCGAGGACGCCCTCCACGGCTACCTCGCGTGCGTCTCCTACGCCGATGCCATGCTGGGCCGTGTGCTGAAGGCGATCGACGAGAGCCCGCACGCCGACAACACGATCGTCGTCCTCTGGAGCGACCACGGCTACCACCACGGCGAGAAGGGGGACTGGGGCAAGCACACGCTGTGGGAGCGCACGTCGAACGTCCCCTTCGTCTGGGCCGGCCCCGGCGTCGCGAAGAACGCGAAGAGCGACGCGAGCGTCAGCCTGATCGACACGTACCCGACGTTCGTCGAGATGTGCGGCCTCGCGAAGGTCGACGGACTCGAGGGCGAGTCGCTCGCCGGGGTCTTGAAGAAGCCCGAGACGGCCGTCGACCGGAACGTCTACCTGCCCTACCTCACGCCGGGGGCGTACGCCGTCGTCAACCAGCAGTGGCGGTACATCCGGTACGACGACGGGACGGAGGAACTGTACGACGTCCGCCGCGACCCGCACGAGTGGACGAACCTCGCCGGCGACGACGAGTTCGCCGAGATCAAGCAGACGCTCCAGCAGTCGGCCCCGAAGACGTTCGCCGAACCGGGCACACCGAAGCCCTCGCTGCGGCTCGTCCTCGACGGCGAGTCGTTCCGCTGGGAGCCGAAGCCGCCGAAGCGAAAGCCGATGCCGAAGAAGTGACGCTCGCCACACTCGGAGGTGCTCCATGATCGACGTCGTTCGCCGCGTGCTCCTCGCTGCTGCCGTACTGTCCGGTTTCGTTCTCAAGACTGAGGCCGCCGACCAGCCAGACGGTCGCACGGTCGTCCCCAAGTCCACGCTCGACGGACTCAACGCGAAGCTCGGCGTGACGTACGCCCGGTACGGCGACCGCACGCTGGAGATGGACGTCTACCGGCCGAAGACGGCGTGGGGCAAGCTGCCGGCCGTCGTCTGCATCCACGGCGGCGGGTGGGCGAAGGGGAACCGGGCGAGCCACGGCAAGGTCGCCCAAGCGCTCGCGGCGAGGGGCTACGTCGCCGCCACGATCTCGTACCGGCTCAGCGGCGAGGCCCCGTTCCCCGCCCAGATTCACGACTGCAAGGCGGCCGTCCGGTTCCTGCGGGCGAACGCCGCGGAGTACGGCGTCGACACCGACCACGTCGGCGCAATCGGCCTCTCCGCCGGTGGCCACCTCACGGCGCTGCTCGCCACGTCGGGCGGGGTGAAGGAGCTCGAAGGGGACGGCGGGAACGCCGAGTTCAGCAGCATGATCCAGGCGGCCGTGCCGATGGGGGCCCAGACCGACTTCCTGTCCCAGCGGACGCGGGAGATTTCGGCGAACGAAAAGCGGGGCGGCATCTGGCGGCAGTTCCTCGGCGGGACGCAGGCCGAGAAGCCGGTCGTCTACCGGCTCGCCTCGCCGCTCGCACACCTCGACGCGGACGACCCGCCCTGCTGGTTCGTCACGGGCGAGAACGACGACTCCAGCACGCACGCCGACGCCTTCCGCGAACGGATGACGGAACTGAAGATCCGGTCCGGCCTGACTGTGATCGAGGACGCCCCGCACCCGTTTCTCGGGAAGCAGAGGTGGTTCGACGAGATGCTCGAGACGTCGGACGCGTTCTTCCGGAAGTCGTTCGAGTAGCCGTCAGGTCGCGTCGCCCGGCGGTGTGCGGTAACGGAACGAGTCGGACGTCAGCAGCGAGACGACGACGGCCCGGAAGCTCCCGCCGCTCTCGACGTACGCCCGGTCCGCCTCGATCAGCGTCTGCGAGTCGGACGGCATCTCGTTCCGACCGAGGTAGAACCGGAAGGCGTGCCGGATGATCGACTGCCGGACCCGTTCGGACTTCGCGAGGCGGTCGATCAGGTCGAGCGCGTTCTCCACGTCGCCGTCGAGGGCCGGGTCGCCCGTGCCGCTGAGCGTCCCGGTCGTGACGACGGGCTTCGTCGGGTACTCGTCGAAGGTCGTCTTGCCGTTGCCCTTCTTCAGCAGGTTGTCCGGGTGCTCGAGCAGTTCCTCGGTCCGGTCGCGGCCGAAGTCGTCGTACATCTCGAAGGCGAGGCCGAGCGGGTTCATGTGCTGGTGACACTTCCAGCACTCGGCCGCCGTCGTCACGTCTTCAACTCGCTCGCGGAACGTCTTGTGCGGGTCGTCGGGGACCTGGGCATCGACGGTGATCGGCACGTCGGGCACACGGCCGGCGAGCAGCTTCTCGCGAATCCAGCGGCCGCGGCGGATCGGGTCGGTGTGGAAGTTCGACGAGTGGCCGATCAGCCACGCCGGGTGCGTGAGGATGCCCTTCCGGTTGGCGATCGCGAACGGCTGCACCGGCACGTAGTCCCAGAACTCCTTCGGCTCGAGCTTGTCCTCGTACTTCGTGGACTTCCAGCTGCCGTACCGGCCGATGACGGGCGTGGGGGGCAGGCCGTAGAACGGCGAGTGGTGGTAGTAGTACCCGTGGCTCCAGGGCCAGCGGGTGAACGGGTTCCGGCCCTCGCCGAACGACTCCTCGAAGTAGTGCATGACGTTGACGAGTTCGCCGGGCTTCGACGCGTCGTTGATCCGCAGCGACTTCAGCGACTTGAGGAACTCGACGTTCTCGTCCAGCACCTGCTGCGGCTTCGTTCGCCACTCGGTGTCGGCGAGCTTCTCGTACGCGGTCCGCCACTCGTCGAGGACCTTCACGCCGGCCTGGTTGTCCATGTTGTGGTAGACGAAGAACTGGTCGGAGGTGAGCAGCGTCTCGAAGACGTTCTGGTCCTTCTCGACGTGCCAGGTGACGATCCTGTCGGCCTCGTACGTCAGCCAGCCGGGCGAGCCGTGCGTGCCGCGGCCGGGGTTCTGCCACTTGCCGCCGCTGCGGGGCGGGTCCTTGAAGACCTTGAGGGCCCCCGGGTAGCCGAAGAACTCGCGGAAGAAGCGGATCGTCTTCGGGTGCGAGGTGACGTTCGACTGGTAGTGCTTGCCGTTGAGCGACGAGTCGACCTGCCCGCGGTAGTACTGGTCGTCGTCGAGCAGTCGGCGGACCTCGCGTTCGAAGTCCTCCTTCGTCTCCAGCCGTCCGTTCGCGGCCGCCGCGACGAGTTCGGCGTCGGGTCCGCGGTCGCCGAGGGCGTAGGAAATGGCGAAGGCGGCCTCGTGCGGGGCGAGCCGGAGCCGGCCGTGCTCGTCGGGCTCGCCGGCCCCGAACTCCAGCCGGTACAGGAATTCGGACTCGAGCAGGACGGTGACGAGCATCTGCTGCAGCCCGGCGACGTTGCCGCCGAGGCCGATCGACGAGCGCGTCAGTTCGAGGTACTCGGCGAGTTCCTCGTCGCTCGGCTTCCGGCGGAGCACGCGGTCGAACTGGGCGTGGACGGCGGCGACCATCTCCTCGTCGGTCGGCTTCTCCGTCTTCTCGACGATCGCCTCGAACTCGGCCGGGACCGTCCGCGGGTACCAGCGGTCCTTCGGGTTGGGGAGCAGCTTCTCGTTCGGTTCGCCGTTCGCCATGCGGGCGGCCAGCAGTTGCTTCTCGGCGATCCACTGGGCGTTCGAGAGCATGACGAGCAGGTGCCCGCCGCCGAGCGTGCCGATGTCGTAGTCGCGGACGCCGGAGTTGTCCGGCAGGACGAACGGGTTGGTCACGCCGTAGAAGCCGCGCTGCCGGTAGTTCTCCCGCTCACGCCCCTCGAGGGCGAACACGTCGAGCACGCGTTCGCGGAAGATCTGCGGGCTGACGAGCCAACGGCGGGCCGGCGTGGAGGCGGCGTCGGTCACCGTGCCGCCGAACAGCAGGTCGTGATCGACGTAGTTCCCGTAGTCCGGGTAGGTCAGCTTCTTGTCGAGTTCGCTGGCCCCGTGTCTGCGGAGTTCGGTGCGGAGCCAGTCGGCGACGCGGTCGCGGTCGGCGTTCGAAGGCTGGGCCTCTTCGGGCGGCGGCATGGTGCGGAAGAAGACCTGGTCCTGCACCCGGTTCAGCAGGGCCAGCCTGGCGTCCAGCTTCAGCGAGGCGACCGTGTCGAGCCGCACGCCCGCCTCGGCGGCGTCCGGGCCGTGGCAGTCGACGCAGTGCCTGGCGAGCACGGCCTGCACGTCGCCCGGTACGGCGAACGCAGGCTCGCTGCCGTGGGTGAGCGAAGACGCCGACCACAGCGCAGCCGCGAGGGCGAGGTGGAATCGGACGAGGCGGGGCGACGTGGGGAGGGCGGGCATCGGCGGGATCTCGTGCGGCGGCAGGCAGCGAAGTCCCGAGTGTAACCGCAGCTGGCGACCGGTGAGAACGGTCGCCGGTCGTTCCCGACGACGGAGTTCTGCCCCGTTTCGTGCCTTGGCTCACAACGTTCGCCGACGATTCCGCTAGATTCGACGGTGTGTCGGGACACTCCGGGTTCGCCGCGCTCGAACCTCGGTAAGGACCGGGCCGGTCGTCGCGTCGAACGGGCGACGACCATTCAGTGCGCACAGCGAACGGGGAGCAGCCGATGTCCACGACCCAGCCGGAATCACCCACCGGAACGATTGCGGTGGCGGAGACGAGCGAGTTCGACACGGGGTCGAAGCAGCTGCCGCCGCTGCAGCCGTACGACGAGCACAACCGTTCGCTGCACGAACAGGTGCACCCGCCGACGTGGGCGAACCCCGAGCCGAGCGGTCGGTACAACCTGGTCGTCATCGGAGCGGGGACGGCCGGGCTCGTCTCGGCGGCCGGGGCGGCGGGACTGGGGGCGAAGGTCGCGTTGATCGAGCGGGACCTGATGGGGGGCGACTGCCTGAACGTCGGCTGCGTCCCGTCGAAGGGGGTGATCAGTGCGGCCCGCGTCGCCGCGGCGGTGCGGGACGCCGCGGAGTTCGGCGTCGAGGTGCCGGGCGGCACGACCGTCGAGTTCGGCAAGGTGATGGAGCGGATGCGGAAGCTCCGTGCCGGCATTGCCCCGAACGACTCGGCCGAGCGGTTCAAGAACCTCGGCATCGACGTCTATCTCGGCTCGGCGAAGTTCACCGGCGACGACACGATCGAGGTGGGCGGCAAGACGTTGCGGTTCAAGAAGGCCGTCGTCGCGACCGGTGCCCGGGCGGCCCAGCTGCCAATCGAGGGGCTCGCCGAGGCAGGCTGCCTGACCAACGAGACCGTCTTCTCGCTCACGGAACTCCCGGCCCGCATGGCCGTCATCGGCGGTGGACCGATCGGCAGCGAGATGGCCCAGTCGTTCGCCCGGTTCGGCACCAAGGTCGTCCAGATCGAGAAGCACCACCACGTGCTCGCCCGAGAGGACCCGGACGCGGCCAAGGTCGTTCAGGCCTCGATGGAGCGGGACGGAGTCGAGTTCAAGCTGAACGCGAAGGTCGTCCGCATCGAACGCGAAGCGGACGAGCGGATCGTGCACGTCGAGATCGACGGCCGGTCGGAGGCGATCCGCGTCGACGAGGTGCTCGTCGGCATCGGCCGGCAGCCGAACGTCGAGAGCCTCGGTCTCGAGAACGTCGGCGTCGAGTACGACCTGCGGCAAGGGGTGACCGTCGACGACAAGCTCCGCACGACCAACCCGCGGATCTTCGCCGCCGGCGACGTCTGCTCGCGGTTCAAGTTCACGCACGCGGCCGACTTCATGGCCCGCATCGTCATCCGCAACGCCCTCTTCATGGGGCGGGCGAAGGCGAGCAGCCTGGTCATCCCGTGGTGCACCTACACCTCGCCGGAGCTCGCCCACTGCGGGTTGACCGAGCAGCAGGCGGAGGAGGCCGGCACGGAGGTCGACGTCTACGTCCAGGAACTCGCCGACGTCGACCGGGCCATCCTCGACGGCGAGACCGACGGGTTCGTCAAGATCCTGACGAGGAAGGGGAAGGACGAGATCGTCGGGGCGACCATCGTGGCCGGGAACGCCGGCGACATGATCGGCGAGATCTCCGTCGCCATGACGAACGGCATCGGCCTCGGCAAGATCGCGAACTCCATCCACCCGTACCCCACGCAGGCCGAGGCGATCCGCAAGATCGGCGACCAGTACAGCCGCACGCGGCTGACGCCGTTCGTGAAGGGGCTGTTCCAGAAGTGGCTGAACTGGACGCGGTGACGCGACGCCGTTCCGCGGTTCCCCGAGTTCGTGGATCGACGTCCTCGTGACGGCGAACTTGGCTCGCTCGGGGACTTCGAGTCCACGCGCTGCTCCCGCCGACTGTCTTGGGGAGGGTCACGCGATAGAATGTCGGCATGTCACCGTCGCCGACATCGGTCGAGAAGGGGTTGGTCCTCAACGTGCGCACGGGCTCGGTCTACGGGGCCGCGACCGGGTTCGCGGTCGGGCTCGTCTGGCAGGCGGTCGCCGGGTACGAAGACCCGCTGGCACTCTGGCGAACGTGCCTGCTGATCGGCACACTGACGGGCGGCTGCGTCGGTCTCGGCTTCGTGCTGGCGAAGCGGAAAGCCCGCCCCCCCGCCGCGGAGGAACCGGCCGACGACGCCGGCTGACCTCCGACCTCCGTCGAC
>JANQQW010000189.1 GCA_028284885.1 Planctomycetaceae bacterium | reverse complement strand
GTCCTGCTGCTCGCATCGCCGTGGCTGGTCGGCACGGTCCGTCACGACCGTTCGGCCAAGCTGCTGTTCTCCAGCCACGTCGCCAGGGCCGTGCGGTCGGGCGAGACCCCGGCGGCCCTGGAACAGTCCGACGCGGCCCGTCTCGTCGAGACCGAGACGGGGCCATTCGGGACGCACACCGTCTGGAGCCACTTCGGTCTGCAGCACGAGTGGCGAACGAGTGGCGTCCCGACCGGGTTGGCGAGTCGCATGCCACGGGTCTGCCCGCAGTCGCCGGTCGGCACGATGACGGCCGCCCTCCCGCTGCTGCTGCACGGCGAGGCCCGCAGTGTTCTGGTGCTGGGGGCGAGCGACGGCGTCGCGATCGCGACGGCACTCGACTTCCCGGTCAGCGAGATTCAGTGTGTCGAGCCGGACCGGACCCGCATCGCGCTGCTCCGCGACCGACTGTGGCGCGGGGTCTCCAAGTCGCCGTTCACGGACGACCGGTTTCGCGTCGACGAAGGAGAGCCGCGGATTCACCTGTTGCAGACGGACGCCCGGTACGACGTCGTGTTGTCCGACGCGCCGAGTTCCACGCTGGCACGCGTCGCGCCGTGGTACGACTCGGACTTCTACGCCGGCTGTCGGGACCGTCTCGCCGAGGGCGGACTGTTTTGTCAGCGGCTGCGGTCGGTGGACTTCGGCCCGGAGGCAGTCGTCGCGTTGCTCGAGGAGTTCCGTGGGGCGTTCCCCGACGTGCTCGTGATGGCGGGTGGACCGGGAGAGCTGCTGTTGGTCGGGTCGAAGGAGGAAGGTGGCATCGACGTCGCCTCGCTGGCGGAGCGACTGCGGGCCCCGCACGTGGAGCACGTGTTCGCAATGGCGAACTGGGACTGGTCGACGCCGCTCGGACTGGCGACGCTCGACGAGCAGTCGATCGACGCCTTGGTCGCGAAGACGCCGGAGCGGTTCACCGGGGACCTCCGGTACCAGTTGCCGGTCGAGGCGATGCGGTGGGGCCGGAAGTTCGGCCAGCAGGTCGAGGCGTTGGCGGCCGTCGCCACGCGGCCGGTCGACTTCCTGCCGGTCGAGAGCCGGGCACGGATCGCCGCGCAGTCGCGGATCGCCGACCGTGAACGGGCCGCACAGATCGTCCGCGACTACCCGGACGAGTGGTGGGTCTACCGCAAGCACCTGAAGCAGCGGCTGGCGTCGTCGACGCGGGCCGTCACCCCGGTCGCAGGGCGTTCGAGCATTCACCCGGAGGACCGCCGCCGGCTCGACTACCTGGTCTCGCTCGGGGAGGCGTTGGCCGGGAGCCCCCCGACGCTCGCCACGATCGAGCCGTTGCGGGAGTTCGCCGGCCGACGTGACCCGTACCTCGAGTACTTCGCCCGGAGCGAGGCCGTGCGGCTGTTGGCCGCTTGTCCCGAGCGTCTGCCGGGCGACGAGTTGGAGGAACGGTTGTGGCTGCTGCTGCACGGGGACGGCTCGGACCGTTCCGTGCACAACGTGGTGGCCGCGGTGGAGCTCGTCGCGACCACTCCGGAGGCCGTCCCGGATCCGACCGCGCGGTGGGACGTGCTGAACGGGTTGATGCAGCTCCTGGTGAACCGTTGGCAGTCGCGGTCCGGGTCGTCGGCGTTGCCGGCCGAGATGGCGATCGACGACGTCGGACGGACGCTCGCCGCGCAGCGGGTCGCCTTCGAGTCGCTCGGCGAGCTCGCCGCGAACGGTGTGGTCCCCGCGGAGGACTGGGAGCAGCGGGCGAGCTACCTGCGGAAGCACCTCGTCGATCCGCTCAAGCGGTACCGCGAGGAGTTGCGGAGTCACCAGGCTCGCGAGGCGGCGAAGGCGAACGCCGTCGAGGAGTGACCGGCGGCACGGTCAGCGGTCCGGAGAAGCCGACTCGCGCTTCCAGCGGATGACGTCGTCGAGGATCTCGTCGAGGGACGTTCGCGGCGCCGTGCCGATGGTGGCGGCGAGCTTGTCGACGTCGGGGATCCGGCGGCGGACGTCCTCGAAGTCGGGTGAGCCGTAGGCGACGGTGTACGGGACGAACTCGATGTCGAGGTCGGGCTGCACCTTGTCGCGGACCATTCGGGCGAGTTCGAGAACGGTGGTCGGGACGTCGGACCCGATGTTGAAGACGCCGCCGGCCGCCTCGGGGG
>JANQQW010000186.1 GCA_028284885.1 Planctomycetaceae bacterium | reverse complement strand
ATTCCTCGAACGTTACCTGTTCTTCGCGGCCGTCTCGCCGCCACGCATGCCGGGGGCGGTGACGACGTGATTCCGCAACTGCATCAGACGACGGGCCCGTACACGCGCGAGTTGCTGCAGGAACCCGGTCGGTTCGGGCTCGGCCAACTGCCGGTGGCCAACTCGCCCGATGCGGTCACGACCTCCGTGTGCGGGTTCTGCTCGACCGGCTGCTCGCTGAACCTGCACCTTCGCGGAGGCGAGGCGGTCTCGCTCTCCCCCACGACCGAGTACCCCGTGAACCTCGGGATGGCCTGCCCGAAGGGTTGGGAGGCCCTCACGGTCCTCGACGCGGACGACCGCGCGACGACGCCACTGCTCCGCGGCGACTCCGGAAGGCTCGAACCGGTCGACTGGGACACCGCGATGCGGACGTTCGTCGAACGGTTCAAGGGCATCCAACGGCAGTACGGCGACGACTCGGTCGCGTTCCTCTCGACCGGCCAGATCGTCAACGAGGAGATGGCCTTCCTCGGGGCACTCGCCAAGTTCGGCATGGGGATGAAGCACGGCGACGGCAACACTCGCCAGTGCATGGCGACCGCCGTCACCGCCTACAAGCAGTCTTTCGGGTTCGACGCACCACCCTACACCTACGCCGACTTCGAGGAGTCGGACGTGCTCGTGTTCGTCGGCGCGAATCCGTGCATCGCCCACCCGATCATGTGGGAACGGGTGATGCGAAACCCGCACGACCCGGAGATCGTCGTCGTCGATCCACGGGCCACCGAGACGGCGATGAACGCGACGCTGCACCTGCCTCTCGCGCCGAAGTCGGACATGTCGCTGTTCTACGGCGTCGCCCGGTTGCTGATCGAACGGGATGCCCTCGACCACGAGTTCGTCGACTCCAACACCGAGGGGTTCGACGAGTTCGCCGCGTTCGTGCGCGACTTCACCGACGACAGAGTGGCCGCCGAGACGGGACTCCCGGTCGAGGCGATCCACCGCTTCGCCAACCTGGTCGCCGACGGCAGACGAGTCTCGTTCTGGTGGACGATGGGCGTCAACCAGAGTCACCAGGGGACGCGGACGGCCCAGGCCCTGGTCAACCTCGCCCTGATGACCGGGAACATCGGCCGACCCGGCACCGGGGCGAACTCGATCACCGGGCAGTGCAACGCCATGGGCAGCCGGCTGTTCTCGAACACGACGAACCTGCTCGGAGGGCACGACTTCGGGAACCCGGAACACCGCGGGAAGGTTGCCGACGTCCTCGGCATCGACGAGTCCCGCATTCCGCACGAGGCGAGTTGGGCGTACGACCAGATCATGGAGGGCATCCGCCGCGGCGAGATCCGTGGGCTCTGGGTGATCTGCACGAACCCGGCCCACTCGTGGATCGACCAGTCCGAGGGCCGCGAGATCCTGGAGAAGCTCGACTTCCTCGTCGTCCAGGACATGTACGACACGACGGAGACGGCCCGCATCGCGGATCTCGTGCTGCCGGCTGCCGGCTGGGGCGAGAAGGAGGGCACGTTCGTCAACTCCGAACGACGAATCGGCACGGTCAAGCAGGTCCGCCGGGCTCCGGGCCAGGCGCTGTCCGACTTCCGAATCCTCGAACTCGTCGCCCACTACTGGGGCTGCGGCGAGATGTTCGCCGACTGGAAGTCCCCGGCCGACGTCTTCGAGATCCTCAAGCGCTGCTCCGCCGGTCAGCCGTGTGACATCACCGGCATCGCGGACTACGAAGTGCTCGAAGAACGCGGCGGCGTCCAGTGGCCGTTTCCTTCCGGGGAGGAGTCCGCCAACGAACGCGCCGAGCGGCGACTCTTCGAGGACGGCCGGTTCTACACGTCGAACGGACGGGCTCGCTTCCTGTTCGTCGAACCCCGACCGCCGGCCGAACCGACGTGCGCGGAGTTCCCGTTCGTGCTGCTCACCGGACGAGGGACCGCGTCGCAGTGGCACACGCAGACGCGCACGGCCAAGTCGGCCGTCCTCCGAAAGCTGTACCCGGACCGGGTCTACGTCGAAGTCGGTCCCGAGGACGCCGAGCGACTCGGCATCGTCACGGGTGAGACGGTCACGCTCGAGACGCGCCGCGGATCGACGTCGGCGACGGCGTTCGTCACCCCCGGCGTGCGACCGGGCCACGTCTTCGTCCCGATGCACTACGAGGAGACGAACCGCCTGACGAAGGCGGACTTCGACGCCCACTCTCGACAGCCGTCCTACAAGCACTGCGCGGTGCAACTGGTCCGTCACACCACGGCGGGGCGTTCGTGACCAGCGGGCTTCCACGCGCGGTCCCGTCGTCGTCGAATCCGACTGCCCGTCAGGCGGCGCGGAGGCGGAACGCGCGAAGCGGAGTTCGGTCCCGTCGTTGAGGTCAGTCGACTGACCGGACCGACGTCGCTGCCCGGAGCACGTAGGGGCTGTCGGCGAACGTCCGGAACTCGGCCATGACGACGGCGAGGTCGGCAGCCGGAGCCGCAACTCGGCGTACGAAGCCGGCGGAGGCGTTCGCGGAGGCGAGCGTGTCCGTCCGGATCCGGAGGTCCATCGTCGTGCTCGACGAGTCCGTGACGTTCACGAGACCGAACGCCACCACGCGCGGTGTTCCGGAGACGACCGAGTAGATCGGGACGAATCGATCGTTGGCGGCCTCGGGTGCGTCGGCTCCGCGATCGGAGAGCGAGTCGCCCAGGACGCACGGCCGCGACACGTCGAGGTCGGTGACGAACCCTCCGTCGAGACCGCCCGAGAAGGTGCCGTCCCCGTCGAGGTTCACGGTGACGTTCACAGGCAGGTTCTGCATGTCCGTGACCGAACGCCAAGACGCAATCTCCACCCAGAAGTTCGCCAGGCCCTGTGGGACGTTCGGGGCCGCGGGACCGAGCAGGGGCCCCGCGACCACGGCAGGCCGAGCCGTGGCGATCGCCGTCGCCCGCACGACCGTTCCCCGCTCTCGTCGGTCGAGCAGCGTGGCATCACCGTACGGGCCGCGGCCGAAGAGGAACGGGACGGGCGGTCCGACGGAGACGACGTCCTCGACCGGAGACTCCGCGGAACGGCGAAGTCGAACGAGCACGCTGTCGTAGTCGCCTGCCACGCGCTCTTCTGGTGTGGCGACAAGGAAGTCGGCGCGTTCGTACGGCGTGGCCGCGCTGAGGGGGGCCTCGGAGTGGTCTGAGATCCCGTTCTGGTAGTTGCCGGCGACCATGTCCCCCGCGATGTCGTTGGCAGCCGTGTTGGTGTCTCCGTCGTTGAGTTCGAGGCGGGGCTTCCAGACCGGGGGACGTGTCGCGTCTGGAGACACAATCCTCGCGGAGGCTCTAAAGTTCGAGCCGCTGAACGGAGTCCCGCTGCCGGGCTCGAAGCGGACCAGCGGACCAGCGCCCAAATCCAACGGGTCGCCGTTGTCCCGATTGAAGTCGTCGTCGAACTGGTTGTCGACGACGAGTTGCGCACGTCGAAACCCCACTGCCGGGTCGCCAGAGTCCCGATACCGCAAGGCCTCGAGGGCAGCCGTGTCGACGGCCGTCTGCATCTGCCGCCGCGTGAGCGAGACGAGGCCGGTGTGGACCACGAGTGCCAGCAGGGGGAGGATCGCGAAGAGAGCAATCGCCACGAGCAGGTAGACCACCCCTGCGCGCGAGCGAGCTCCGCTCCGAGACCGACGATCGAAAGGCCGCCTCATTCGAAGATCTCCCGGCGGTAGACGGCCTGCATCGTCAGCACGCGGCGGAAGGGGCGGACGGTCCGGCCGAAGGCGAACGCTCGACCGAGTCCGAATCGCCCCGCGTTGGGCCCCACGCCGGAGTCGGCGGCGACGGCGAGCGAGTACGGGCTCGGCGGGTCGACCCCGGCAGGGTCCTCGGCCGTTACCGGGATGTTGACCACGTCCTCGCCCAGTTCGGCGCGGCCGTCGATCGATCCGTCGGAGTGCTCGAACTGGTAGGCGACGAGCGTGCCCGGTTGGCTCGGGTAGTTGACCCGCAAGGCGACGAAGCCGGGCTCGATTCCCGTCGGCGTGGCGACGAGGCTGTGCGGACCGACGCCGGTGCCGTCACGCACCTCCTCGACGACGGCTCGCCACTCCAAGTTTGTTTCCCGGCCGTCGTCGTCCCGGTCGAGGACGAGCGGGACGAGCACGGTCTGCTCGCCGGTACTCGAGTTCGTCACGAGGGCTCCCGGGTAACGGATCACCCCGTTCGCCGAGTCGAAGATCATCAACGAGTAGAGCAGCCGGTTGAGCAGCGGCATGCGACCCAGCAGGGCGTCGACGTCACTCCGTGTGTAGTTCGCCGGCAGATCCTCGACGCCACTGCCGCCGATCGTGACGACGAGGTACCGCTCGTCGAAGATCTGGGACTGCACGTCGGGATCGGCGAAGACGTTCGGGACCATCGTCGTGCCGCTCGGGTCAAGCTGGGACGGAATCGTCGCGGACGACGGGTCGGTCGACGAGTGACCGGTCGAGCCGAGTTCCGGGAACTCGGCGTCGAAGGGCAGGGGGGTGCGGGCGAGTTCGCGGGCGCCGACGTCGACGGCCTGTTGGGCGACGTTGGCGCCGAACAACAGCAGGCCGAACGCGAGGATCGCGGCGAGCAGCAGCGTCAGCACGAACGCGACGATCGCGAACTCGACGAGCACGAGGCCGCGTCGTCTGCACTTCGTGGATGGCACGGGACGGTTCCTCCGGTCGGGGTACGCGACGATCGCGCTGCAACCGGATTATCCCTGCAACGCCGTTGCAAGTACAGCGGCGAGAGGCCGTTCAGAGTCGGTCCGTGAAGCCCTGCCCGTCCAGCGTCGCTCGGACCGACCGTCAGTCGTCGGACTCGTTCTCGAAGCTCGCGAGCCGAATGCGCTGCCGGTTCTCGGTCGGCAGTTGTGCGAGGAGCTCTCGGGGCGCCTGCAGGCCGGGGTCGAGTTCCGCGGCTCGGGCGAACGCGGCTCTCGCCGAGGCGTAGTCGCCGCGCCGTGCCATCGCGAGGCCGACGTTGTGCTCGGCGGCCGCTGCGGAGACGACCTTCGTGAACTCCGCGCGGGCCTCGTCGTAGCGCTGCTGCTCGGCCAGGACCAGACCGAGGTTCATCGACCCTCGCTCGAGTCGGGGGTTCGCTCGGACGGCCTCGCGGAGCACGCGCTCGGCCTCGTCGAGCCGGCCGCGCTGCAGGTGGAAGTAGCCGAGGTCGTTCAGGAGTTCGGCCGACCGCCCCTCCTCTGCGAGGGCGCGGTCGTACTCCCGAACGGCGAGTTCGTCCCGGCCTTGGCGGTCGTACAGAACGGCCAGCTCGCGGGCGACTCCCGGGTGGTCGGGCTGGTGGCGGCGGGCACGCTCGTACTGTTCGATCGCCTCCGGTTCTCGGTCGGCCTTGACGAGTTCGCGGGCCGTCTCGACGCACGCGGCCGCAGCCGTCTTCGAGTCGAG
>JANQQW010000184.1 GCA_028284885.1 Planctomycetaceae bacterium | reverse complement strand
TGAAGCACCGGAAGGCTGGTGCAGTGGGCGTGATCGGGGACGGATGGCTGCCGAGAAGCTCGGCGGAAGGTGTGCTGCGGCGGGACGTTGTCGTATGTCCCAGGAGGGTGAATTCCCTCGCCGTGACGGGCGAGGATTCTGGTGATTCGCCCGTCTCGGTCAACCCGAGGTTGCAGGAATTTCATCGCCGTTGAAATGGTTACAACGGCGGTCAGCGGGCGTCCGGGCGAACCAGGTCGGGATCGTCGCCGATGCGGACGCGAACGGGCCGGGTCGTCCGAAGTGCCGAGTCGTCGTCGCCGAGTCCCGAGAGACGAAACGCGAGCGGGTCGGCGGCGAGTGCGGGACGGGCGTTGAAGAAGGTGTGGCTCGCGACGCCCGCGACGACGTCGACTCGACGGCGGACGGACCGAATCGCCGGGCCGGCCGTCGGCTCGACGCGCACGCTTGCCACGCCGAGCGAACCGGGCTCGTGACGGAGCACGACCTGCGTGAAGTCGGGGGTCCTTCGAATCTCCCAGCGGAGTTCGGGGAGTCGTGCGTCGCTCGTTCCGGCGGCCAAGGTGACGTCCTTCGGGACGGCGATCCGCTCGGCGTCGTCGCGGGGTTTGGACTGCACGCGGAACGAGGCGGCGGCGGCGGTTGCCGTCTCCGGCCACTGCTCGGCCCGCAGCCGAACGACGGGGGCGGGCATGCCGTCGACGAACTCGCTTCCGTTGCAGAGGTAGGGCGGCCCGACCGGGACACCGCGGTCGTCGAGTGGTTGCACGTGGATTGCGTAGGCCGACGGACGCGGGACGTATCCACCGTCGGAGCGACGCAGGGAGAGCTCGAACTCGGCGGCGTCACCGGTCCGACTCGGTGCGTGGACGCCCAACAGCAAGTTCGGGTTGGACTCGGGCCGGCCGTCGAGGGGGACGATCAGCGGAGTTCTCCGGTCGTAGCTCGCCGATCCGAGTCGGCTCGGTGTGCTCGGCACGTTGCCGAGAAGCTCGACGGCCTCGCCACCCTGTAGCACGACGACCGACGACCGGCCACCGTACGAGACCCGGAGTCTGGCCGGGAGTCTCCCACGCCAGGTGACCGGTCGGTTCACCTCGGCCGAGTGCGATTCCCCTTCGTCGCACTGCCAACGAAAGTACGACGGCCCGACGAGCGAGCGAAGGCGAGCGGCGAGTTCCGACGCGCGACTGACGTCGAGAACGGCCGAGCCCGAGGTCCTGTCTGCGAGTGACTCGAACGCAGGGCGGGCGGCCGACCGCTCCTCGGTCGAAAGACCGAACCCGACGAGGTGGACGTGGGCTTCGGCCGAGCGTGCGTGGTCTTGCACCTGCTGCAACGAGACGCGACGGTCGGGTGGCGGGTTGAACTGGTAGTCTCGCCCGTCCGTGATCACGACGACGTGTCGCTCACCGTCGTCGTTCGTGCGAGCGAGCGACGCGACCGCCCGGTCGACGGCGAGATACAACGGCGTCTCGCCCCAAGGCAGCAGCTTCTCGAGTCGGCCGGAAACGTGTCCGAACTCCGCCGGTCCGAAACGGCCGGGAACGAGGACCGTCTCCACGTCCGCGTAGGGCATCAAGCCCGCTGGGACCGGGAACGCGTCGGCGTACCGCTGCTGGACGAGTGGGGCGGGGCCCTTGCCTGCGTGGCTCACGCGGTGCCCGTACAGGACGACGCCGACGTTCGTGTCGGGGCGGCCCGACAACTCCTTCAACAGCCCCTGCAGCGCCTCGACGGCGGCCGCGAGCTTGCGGACCTCGCCCGACCCACCTTCCCGGCGCAGGGACTCGTGCATCGAAGCCGAGCAGTCGAGCACGAACACCACGGAGGCTCGGCGTCGCTGCGAGCTGCGAACCGTGAACGTCGTCGGGGTCGACGGCCCGACGTCGACTTCGACGACGCGGCCACCGACCGGGGCCACCTCAAAGCTGCTCCGGAAGTGGTGGCCGCGAAACCCGATCTCGGCGTACAGCGGGCCGCTTCTCTGGAACCGGGCCGCCACCGTCTCCGGCGCGAGCGGGACCGTCAGCGAGAACGGTCGCTCCTGCGTGATCGAACCGAGCGGAACCGCCCAGGCACGTTCCGGTGCGTCGAGACGCGTGTCCGACAAGGCGACGCGAGCGGTGCCTTGCGGCATGCCGTCTCCCGGATGTTCCCGCGAGACGGAGAACTCGGCGTCGAGGCGGTCGGCCGGCGAGACGGGCGATCCGCTCGAAGCGTCGACGAGTAGCTTGGCGGTGACGGCCGAGTCGAGTCGTCGGCGGAGTTGGTCGGCTTCGTTGCGTTGGGCCGTGTCGAGCTCGACGGCGACGTCCAGAAGGGTCGTCACGTGCTGGACGACGACCGGAGGCGCACCTTCACGCGGCGGCCCCCAGAACTCCTCGAGAGAACCGCGGGCGAGATCGACGAGTCGCGACGCCCACGCGGATCGCTCGAACGCCTGTTGCCGGAGGTTGTTCGCGTTGCGGGCGAGTGCAATGCCCTTGCGCCCGGTGAGCAGTCGCTCGACGATCTCGCGTCGCGACTCTGTGCCGCCACCGGCGGCTGCCTCGTCACGTTCGATGGCGACCAGCCGACGGCGAAATCGGACGTCGAGCCTGTCGGTTGCCGATGTGCTCGGCCCGGACGGCTGGCCGGCGGCCTTCGAGCCGACCAACGCCAGTGCGGGGT
>JANQQW010000104.1 GCA_028284885.1 Planctomycetaceae bacterium | reverse complement strand
GCTCCCTGACGGTCGCGGCTGGTCAGTTTGCTCAAAGACCCGGACCTTGACTCCGACCAAGTCAGCACTCACGCTCTGCGGATCGCACGCGATCCCGAGCAACACTCATGTACGCCTCTCTCTTTCCCACCGAACTCGGTTGGTTCGCCCTCGTCGGGCAGAAGAACGTCGTCCACCGGCTGACGATCGGACATCCCGATGCCGAGGCGGCTTGGGAGACGGTGCTCGCCGACTCCGTCTTCGAGGGCGACGTGGAGCCGGAGCAGTTCGACTGGTACCCGCAGCTGCGGCGGCGGCTCGAGGCGTTCGCCCGCGGCGAGGAGTCGGGCTTCTCCGACGTGAAGATCGAGAAGCGGGCCGGCTCCGACTTCCAGGCACGCGTGGTGAAGGAGACACGCCGGTTGCGGTACGGCGACACGGCCTCCTACGGCGAGCTGGCCGCCCGAGCCGGGTCGCCGCGAGCGGCACGGGCCGTCGGCCGGGTGATGGCGACAAACCGGGTGCCGATCATCGTGCCCTGCCACCGCGTGCTGGCGGCGAACGGACGGCTGGGCGGCTTCAGCGCGCCGACCGGGACCGACCTGAAGCACGAGATGCTGAGCCGCGAGGCGGCCGTCACCACGAGTTCCTGAGCCGCCGAGAACGCCCTTTCGCTTCCACTCCGGCCGGTCGTACAATCGACGCTTCGGCGACGCCTGTCGCGTCGTCTCGGAGTGATCTCGTGAGTGTCGGCTTCGCACGTCCGGACGTCTCGCAACTCGTGTTCAGGCTGTTCGACCGGCCGGTGCACCCGGAGCTGTTCGAGACCTTCGCCGTCTGGTCGGCCGACCAACCGGAGTACGGCGTCGAGGTCCGGATCACGAACGCGGGACACGTCGTCGCCGTCCGTACGGCGGAGGGGACGCAGACCGAGGTCGCGTTGCCGGAGGACGTCCCGCTCCCCTCCTCGAACCGGCGGATGTCGCGGGCCATGCGAGGCAGCCGGTCGGTCGATGCGGAGTTCGTCTCCACCGGCGTCCGCTTCCAAGGGCACCACCAGGTCGAACACGTCGATCCCGAGGTCTACCTGAACCTGCACGAGGAGTTCCTCGTCGACTCGGGCAAGTCGCAGGTCGCCCACCGGTTCAGTTCGTCGAACCGCTTCGCCCCGGACCCGGTCAGCCTCGTCCGGATCGACGTGCAGCGCCGGCATCTGCTCGTGCACGCCTTCCACACGTTCCCGGCCAACTGTGCCGTGGTCCGCACGCAGTCGTTGTTCGAGTTCCCCGAAGCGTAGCGGGAGTGAGAATCCACAGAGGTGATCCAACCGGAACTCACGCCTTCGATTGTGAAGAACCGATGAAGCCGAAGAGGCCCTTCCCACAGCGTTCGCAGGTTAGAGTCGAAGTTGGCTCGTTCGTAGCCACGGGTGTTTCGTCCACGTACTGGGGCAAGCCATGAAGGCCCTGAGTCCTTGGTTCTCCACCGTCCGCCTCGTCGAGGACATCCGCAAGGTCCTCGTCCGACAGTCGTCGCGGCCGGTCCCGGAAGCCGGGAAAGGCGTCGTCGCCAGCCGTTGAGTCGTCACGTCGGCTCGTGTCGTCCTTCGGGCGTCGCTTGTCAGCGTCTCCGGAATCGCGTGTAGTCGTGGGAGTCCGGGGGCGGTGGATCGCTCCCCGCCCACGCCCCGCCCGCCGAGACGCGACGTTGACCGCGACCCGCCCGCTGACCGAGACCCCGTCCGCGACCACGACCCTGCTCGACCGCTACCGGGCGGTCCGTTCTCTCTCGACGACGCTCTGCGAGCCGCTCGAGATCGAGGACTTCGGCGTGCAGTCGATGCCCGACTGCAGCCCGGCCAAGTGGCACCTCGCCCACACCACGTGGTTCTTCGAGACGTTCCTGCTCGCCGCCGCCAACCCGGACCACCAGCCGTTCCACCCCGCGTACGGCTACCTGTTCAACTCCTACTACGAGGCGGTCGGCGAGCGACACGCCCGCCCGCGACGTGGGTTGATCACACGGCCGACCGTCGCCGAGACGTATGCGTACCGCGAGGCGGTCGACGCCGCCGTTGCCGGTCTTCTCGAAGGGGGGCTCTCGACCGAACTCCGCGACGTGCTCGAGGTCGGGCTGCACCACGAACAGCAGCACCAGGAACTCCTGCTGACCGACTTGAAGCACCTCTTCTCCTGCAACCCGCTGGAACCGGCGTACCGGCCGGCGCCGCGAGACGCCGGCGGAGACGAACGCCCCGCGGCGGTCGAGTGGACGACGTTCGACGGCGGGCTCGTCGAGATCGGGCACGGCGGCGACGACTTCGCCTTCGACAACGAGACCCCCAGGCACCGCGTGCACCTCCAGCCGTTCCAACTCGCGGGGCGGCTCGTCACGAACGGTGAGTTCGCGGCGTTCGTGGAGGACGGTGGCTACGAGCGACCCGAGTTCTGGCTCTCTGAAGGCTGGGGCGTCGTTCTGCGAGAGGGGTGGACGGCACCACTCAACTGGCGACGCGAGTCCTCCGGCGAGTGGACCGAGTTCACGCTGCACGGCAGGCTGCCGCTCGCGCCGGCCGCCCCCGTCTGCCACGTCGGCCACTTCGAGGCGGACGCCTACGCCCGCTGGGCCGACGCCCGGCTGCCGACCGAGTTCGAGTGGGAGCACGCCGCCGGGACCGTCGAGACGACCGGCCACTTCGTCGACGACGCGCTGGCCGGCGGACTGGTCCACCCCCGCCCCGCCCCAGGACTGCAGCCGCTCGAGCAGATGTTCGGCGACACGTGGGAGTGGACGGCCAGCCCGTACGTCGCCTACCCCGGCTACCGCCCGCTGCCCGGAGCACTCGGCGAGTACAACGGCAAGTTCATGAGCAACCAGATGGTCCTCCGCGGCGGATCGGTCGCCACGTCGCGGTCGCACGTCCGCTCGACGTACCGGAACTTCTTCCCGTCCCACGCCCGCTGGCAGTTCTCCGGCTTCCGGCTCGCGCGAGACGTCGACAACGCCTGAGACCGACGGCTACGGTGGAGGGCGATCCACAGAAGGACCGCCAACATGTCCGTCCGTTGCCAGATTCTGTCCGTCACGCTGCTGGCACTCTCCGCGACCACCGCGTTCGCCCAGGGACCGTATCGCTCGAATCCGTACCGCCCGAACCCGTACCAACGGCGTCCGGTCTTCAGCCGACCGCCGGCCTATTCGTCGTACGGCCCGGCCACCGACCGGCCGACGTACACCCTGCCGCCCGGCTACCGCACCGTCCGGCCGTACTACACCTACCCGCCGGCGTACTTCACCTACCGGCCGTGGTACACCTACGCGCCGGGGTTCTGGCTGTACCACAACCCGGGGGCGAAGTACCGCGGGACGGCGCTGCCGAACGACGAACTGCCCGGCTTCCAACTCGCGTGGTGACGTGGCGCACACCTCTGGTGTGCGAGACCGCGCCCATCCCCGGAACCAAGGCAGACCAGAGGTGTGCCCCACGCGGCTTGGCGTCGATGCGGTGAGTCCTATGATTCGGGAGCGCCAACGCGCCCCCGGACTCCCGCGACGACTCGCTCGCCGATGACCGACCCCGCCGGCCCCGAGACCACGGACGAACCGCTCGACGTGCGGGAGAAGGTCCGTCGACTGCCGACCACGCCTGGCGTCTACCTGTTCAAGGACGCAAAGGGGGTCGTGGTCTACATCGGCAAGGCGGTGAACCTCCGCAGCCGCGTCGGCAGCTACTTCACCGAGGCGGCCGCCGTCGAACGCCGCACGGCCGACCTCGTCACCGAGATCGCCGACCTCGACCACGTCGAGACCGACAGCGAGGTCGACGCCCTCCTGATGGAGGCCCGGCTCGTCAAGGACGTCCAGCCGAAGTTCAACCAGGAACTCAAGGACGACAAGTCGTTCCCCTACCTGCAAATCGTCACCGGCGAGGACTTCCCGCGGGTCGAGTTCACCCGCACGCCGCGGACGAAGGGGGTCAAGCTCTACGGCCCCTTCACCAGCGCGAAGAAGCTCCGCGGAGCGATCAGCGTGATGCAGAAGGTCTTCCGCTTCCGCAATTGCTCGCTCGACATCGACGACGGCGACGAACGCTGGCGGTGGTTCCGGCCCTGCCTCCTTGCGAGCATCAACCAGTGCACGGCCCCCTGCAACCTCCGCATCTCCAAGGAGGACTACCGCAAGGACATCCGACGGCTGCGGATGTTCCTGGAGGGAAAGAAGGACAAGCTGCTGAGGGACCTGAAGAGGGAGATGGAGGCCGCGTCCAAGGAGCTGAAGTTCGAGAAGGCGGCCCGCATCCGGGACGAGATCAAGGCCCTCGAGAACGCGAGCCTGCGAGGCGACCTGGAGGAGCACGCCCAGCCGGAGGTGTTCTACGTCGACCCGAAGAAGGGGGTTCGCGGGCTCAAGAAGATCTTCGACCTGCCCGAGGAGCCGCGGGTCGTCGAGGGGATCGACATCGCGCACCTGCAGGGGGGCGAGACGGTCGCCAGCCTCGTGCAGTTCATCGACGGCCTGCCGTTCAAGCCGGGTTACAAGCGGTACAAGATCCGCACGGTGCAGGGCGTGGACGACTTCGCCAGCATGCGCGAGGTCGTCAGCCGCCGCTTCCGCCGACTGGAGCGGGAGGGGGAACGCTTCCCGGACATCCTCCTGATCGACGGCGGCAAAGGGCAGCTCGGGGCCGTCATGCAGACGTTCCGCGACGTCGACGTCGAACCGCCGTTCGTGTTGT
This sequence comes from Planctomycetaceae bacterium, assembly GCA_028284885.1. Lineage (GTDB taxonomy): Bacteria > Planctomycetota > Planctomycetia > Planctomycetales > Planctomycetaceae > JANQQW01. The sequence goes on along the minus strand of JANQQW010000104.1, from coordinate 4,829 downwards.
CGCTGGCGAAGCGGGAAGAAGAGGTGTTCCTGCCCGGCGAGTCCGATCCCCGCAAGCTCAGCCGGCACTCGTTCGCCCTGCGGCTGCTGCAGTACGTCCGCGACGAGGCCCACCGCTTCGCCCAGCACTACCACCACACACTGCGACGGAAGTCGACGTTCGAGCGGTGAGAGTCGGGCAGAAAAGCGGACCGAATCCTGTTCCCGCGAGACCGAAGCGGCAAGAATCGAGCCGTGGTCCTACTCTCCACTCGGAGTCGCATCGTGAATCGACTGCTTCTTTGCTGCACCGTTCTCCTGCTGCCGTCCACCGGGGTTCTTGGCGACGACGCGACCAAGCTCGAGGCCCCGTTCCGCGAGAGTGCGCAGGTCTTCGTGGACGCCTACGCCAAGCAGGACGCCGAGGCGATCGGCGAACTCTTCACGGAGGACGCCGAGTTCCACGACGAGTACGGCGAGCGGACGACCGGTCGCAAGGCGATCGTCGAGTTGTTCGAGGGGGTCTTCGCCGACTCGCCGGACGCGCTCGTCGAGGAGATCGACGTCGAGCGGGTCCGACTCGTCAACGCGAACGTCGCGATCGAACAGGGCGTCGTCGCGTCGGTCGACTTCGCCGGCGGGCCCCGTTCGGTCAGCAGGTACGTCGCGATCCACGTCCGCGGCAAGGACGGCCAGTGGCGGATCAACACGCTCCGCGACTTCGCCCAGGAACGGAACTCCCGCGTGGAGCGGCTGGCCGAACTCGACTGGATGGTGGGCGAGTGGGTCAGCGAGGACGAGGACTCGGTCGTCCACACCGAGGCGAAGTGGTCCGACGACGGCAACTACATCCTCCGCCGGTTCACCGTGCAGTTCGCCGGCCGACCGGTGATGAGCGGCGTCCAGCGGATCGGCTGGGATCCCGTGCGGCGGACGCTGCGGTCGTGGACGTTCGACTCCGCCGGCGGGCACGTCACCGGCACCTGGACGCGGACCGACGACCAGTGGCTCGTCGTCTCCAGCGGCTACACGGCCGACGGCCGCGCCGCCTCGGGGCTGTCCGCCTACACCGTTCACGACGCCGAGCGGATCACGTGGCAGTACCGCGGCCTGCTGGTCGGCAACGAACTCCGCACGAACATGGCACCGGTCGTCCTCGTTCGCCGCCCGCCGGCTCCCGGCGAGAAGTGAACTCGACGACGACCGCCACGACCACCCGAATCCACGAGACCGAGAACGGGACGAAGCCGTGAAGAAACCGATCATGCTGCTGTTGGCCGTCGCGATGACCTTCTGCTTCACGGACCTCCTCGAGGCCCGTGGCCGCGGCGGAGGGGGCCGGGGCGGCGGAGGGGGACGACTCGGTGGCGGCGGCGGTCGCCCGAGCGGCGGGTTCAGTCGCCCCAGTGGAGGAATCAGCCGCCCGAGCGGCGGGATCAGCCGGCCCAGCGGCGGGGGTCGCCCCAGCGGCGGGATCAGCCGGCCGTCCTCGCCGTCGTTCAGCCGACCCAGCGGCGGCGGCAGCCGGCCGAGCATCGGCTCCGGAAGCCGGCCGAGCATCGGTTCCGGCAATCGCCCCAGCATTGGCAGCGGCAACCGGCCGAACATCGGGAGTGGGAATCGCCCCAACATCGGATCGGGCAACCGGCCGAACATCGGCAGTGGCAACAGGCCGAACATCGGGTCCGGGAACCGGCCGAACATCGGAAGCGGCAATCGCCCGAACATCGGTTCCGGCAACCGGCCGTCGATCGGCAACGGCGAACGCCCGACGATTCGGCCCACTCCGGGGACCCGTCCCGGAATCGGCGACCGACCCGGAATCGGTGACAGGCCTGGGGTCGGGACGCGACCAGGTATCGGCGACAGACCGGGGATCGGCGACCGGCCCGGTGTCGGCAATCGGCCAGGGATCGGTGACCGCCCCGGTATCGGGAATCGACCCGGAGTCGGCGACCGACCCGGAATCGGAACTCGGCCGGGCATCGGCGACCGGCCCGGCATCGGCAATCGACCGGGAACGGGCCTGCCGGGAGTGGGCGCTCTTCCGGGCGTGGGACGACCCGGTGGCGGCGACCGGGTCAGCGTCGGCGACCGGCGAAACAACCTCCAGAACCGCTTCGCCAACGTCGACCGGAACAACATCGGCAACCGCATCGGCAACAACGTCAACATCGGCCAGATCAACGTCGACGCCCGCAGGCAGTGGGGAGCCGTCCACGGACGACACTACGCCCACCACGGCCGCTGGTACCACGGCGGCTGGGGCGGCGGATACTGGGGCGCCCCGGGAGCCCGCTGGAACTACTGGTGGAGCAACTACCCGGTCTTCAGCGCGTTCCGGGTGACGACGTGGGCCGTCAACCGGGTCGGCTGGGCGTTCGGCTACAACTCCTACTCGAACCCCTACTACTCGAGCACCACCGTCGTCGACAACAGCGTCTACGACTACTCGCAGCCGATCGTGATGTACCCGGACGAGACGACGCTCTCCGCCGACCCGGAGACCGCCGGGGCGAGCGCCGGCGTGCCCGACGCGGCCATGACCGACTTCCAGCGGGCCCAGCAGGAGTTCTACGGCGGCGACTACGCCAAGGCCCTGACCTCGACCGACGCGGCCCTGAAGGAGATGCCGAACGACGCCGTCGTCCACGAGTTCCGGGCGCTCGTCCTGTTCGCGCTCGAGCGGTACGACGAGGCGGCCGCCACGCTGTACCCGGTCCTCAGCGTCGGTCCCGGTTGGGACTGGACCACCATGAGCAGCCTGTACCCGCAAGCCGACGTCTACACGGCCCAGCTCCGCAAGCTGGAAGAGGCGACGAAGGCGAAGCCCGACAGCGCGGCGCTGCACTTCGTCCTCGGGTACCACTACGTCACCTGCGGGCACGAGGACGCGGCCAAGGCGGAGTTCGCCAAGGTCGTCGAGCTGAACCCGAAGGACACGCTCGCCGCCGACCTGCTGCTCGGCATCGACCCTGAGGCGAAGATCCCGACCCAGCCCGAGATCACCAAGCCGCCCGAGAACGTCGCCAAGCCGGACCCCAAGGCCCTCGTGGGAACCTGGGCGGCCCGGCGCAGCAGCGGCGAGACCTTCGAGATGACGCTCGGCGACGACGGCACGTTCACGTGGAAGTACTCGGCCGGCGGTCGCAGCCAGACGGTTCGCGGCGTCTACGCCCTGGACGCGGACGGCGTGCTCGCCCTGGAGATGAACGACGACGGCGTGATGCTCGCCAAGATCGACCTCAAGGGAACCAGCATGACCTTCTACATGCTGGGCGACGTGCAGGGGACCGAGCCGCTGAAGTTCGAGCGACGGTAGGAGTCGTCCCGGACGGGCTACTTCCGCGACGAGGCGGGCACGTGTTCGCGGCGGCGGACGAGGGTGACCTCGTTCCCGCGGTCGTTGTACCGCACGTCGTCCATGAAGGACCGCATCAGCATGATCCCCCGGCCGAAGGCGAGGTCCAGTCGGTCCTCGTCGGTCGGGTCGGGGAGCTTCGACGGATCGAAGCCCCGTCCCTCGTCGCAGATGGTGTAGGCGACCTCGTCCTGTCCGAACTCCATCGTCACGCGGATCCGGCGTTCGTTCCACGGAGAGGACCGGGCACGTTCGCGGGCGAGCTTGTAGAACATGCCGTGCTCCGACTGGCGGAGTTCGGAACTGAGCTCGAGGTTCCCGTGGTACAGGGCGTTCGAGAGCGACTCCTCGAGCGCCATGCAGACCCGCATGCGGTCGTGCCGGGCGAGGCCCCACGTCATCTCGACCTGCTCGCAGAGGAAGGTGGCGAGCGGCGAGAGCAGCTCGGCGTCGTTCCCGATCTCGAGTTCGACGCGGGACTCGACGATGGCGTTCTCGAGCCGCGAACGGTGCTGGTTCTCGGCGGCCGTCCCCAGAACGCGTTCCACGGTCGCTGGCAGTTCGCGGGCGAGCTGTCGTTTGGGGACGTAGCTTGCGGCCCCGTGCTCCAGGGCCCGTACGGCGAGCAGTTCGTTGCCCAGCCCGGTCACGAGGACGACCGGGATCTGGGGGGCCGCCTCGCGGACCTTCTTGACGAGTTCGAGCCCGTCCATGCCGGGCATCACCATGTCCGTGACGATGGCGTCCGGCGGGTCGCTCTCGACGAGGTCGAGTGCCTGCTGGGCGCTCTCGGCGTACGCGACGGTCCAGTCGTCACGCTTTCCGAGCAGCCCCCCGGTGAGGAGTCGTTCGGAGGGTACGTCGTCGACGACGAGGATTCTCGACATCCCAGCGCAACTCCACGGAGTAGCGGCGTCTCGTCCGGTGCGTGGCCTCGACGTGTCTTACCCGATGGTGACAAGTGCGTCGCCCGTCGAAGTGTGAAAATTCCGTAGAGACCCGGAGGCGTGCGGACGAGCCGGGCGACCGAAGCGCGGTTGCGAATTCCGCCTGCGGACACTAAGAGTTCTGGGAAAGAGACGCCGTGGCGGCCGAACTCGGGACGTGCTCGGTCCAGAGTCGCCCCGCCTCCCGCCACGGCCTCGATCGACGTCGAGGGTGGAAGGGCCACCGCCAGCGAAGAAGAAGCCGGACCCGGCGAGGCGAAGCCGCCTCGACCCCTTGGCCGGTCTCGGAAGAATCCCTCCGTCGCCCCCCAACGCTCTGTCGCAGGACTTCGATGCTGTCATCCACACGGCCCGTGCAGTTCCTGCACACGTTTCCGTACGGTTCCACGGTCGAGGAGGACGGGGTCCAGTTCGCCGTCTTCAGCCGCAACGCGACCGCGGTCCGGCTGCTGCTGTACGACGACGTGGCCGACCGCGAGCCGTCCACCGTCATCGAGTGCGACCCGGTGCACGGCCGCCACGGGGACCTGTGGACGTTGTTCG
>JANQQW010000091.1 GCA_028284885.1 Planctomycetaceae bacterium | reverse complement strand
GTCGAGGTGCTCGACGAGAGCGACAGCGACGCCCTCGTGATCGATCCGTCGCCCCGCCCGGCCCCGCGACCGGTGCTGGTCGTCGAGTGAGTCGAGGGTCGGGTCCCGTCAGTCGCGATCGACCGGCGTACCCTGACCCCTGACTCCTGACACCCGGTCGCCTATGGCGGGTCGTACCCGCCCTTGCAGAACGGGTGGCAGCGAAGGATCCGACCGATGCCGCGGATCGTTCCGCTCACCGCGCCGTACTTCTTGACGGCTCCGATGAAGTAGTGGCTGCAAGTCGGTTCGAAGCGACACTGTCGTCCGAAGATCGGGCTGAGGAAAACCTGGTACAGCCGCACGCCGCCGATGAGGACGTGCGACGGCAGGAACCACAGCCAACGGAGGACCGTCACGGAGTCGTCTCCTTCTCGAGCTTGCGTGTCGCCTTGCCGGCAAGGCGGACGAGTGACTTCCTGAGCGCGGGGAGCGACAGGTCGGCGTCGCGTCGTGGGATGAGGACGAGGTCCAGCCCGACCGGCAGATCGTGTTGTTCGAGTCGAAACGCCTCGCGGAGCAGCCGCTTCTTCCGGGCCCGGACGACGGCGTTCCCCTGCTTGCGGGAGACACTGAGGCCGCACCGCGTGACGCCGAGGTCGTTGCGGGCGGCGAACATCAGCAGCAGGCCGTCGCCCGCGCGGACCTTTCCCGCGTAGACCCGGTCGAACTCGGGCGACTCGCGGAGCTTCTGCGACTTGTCGAACGTGAACCGTGTCACGGGCGGTCTTCCGGCGTGGTCTCGTCGGGCGATTCGTCGGCCTTCGTGGGCGGAACGTCCTCGGCATCGCCCTTCCGAAGGTACCAGAAGGGATCCTCCGCCGACTGGTTCGGTAGCGGCGTGCGAGCCATGCGCCTCGCGTGGCCGCCGTAGAGCAGGATGCCGACCATCACGACCCCGCCCAATAGCGCGATGCCGAGCAGGATCCAGAGCAGCGTCTGGACGACGAGGGCCCGGCGTTCGTCTTCGTCGGTCGGCACGCCTTCGCCGTCCGGCGACTCCGCTGCGACGCCGGTGGGCGGAGGGTCGTCGGCTCGGGCGTTCGCCGGGGGTCCCAGCGGTACGGCGAGAAGGACCAGCAGGCCGAGTCGTCTGGCGGTCGTCGGCCGCATCGGCATCGTTCAGGTCCAGAGGCCGTCGCGGGGGGAGGCCTGCGTCTCGCGAAGCTGCTCGTAGAGCTCGCGGGACGCGTCGTCGAGTTCGCGCGGGACGACGATCTTCACCACGACGAACTCGTCACCCCGTTCGCCCCCCTTGGGGTCGGGAAGTCCCTTGCCGCGGAGCCGCAGCTTCGAGCCGGTGGACGTGCCCGGTGGCACGGTCAGGACGACGGTCCCCTCGTCGAGTGTCGGGACGTCGACCTTCGCGCCGAGGGCCGCCTCGGCCGGGGTCAGCGGGACGTCGACGAGGAGGTTCCGGCCTTCACGGCGAAAGAACGGGTGGGGGGCGACGCGGACCTTCATGCGGATGTCGCCCGCCGGCCCGCCGCCGACGCCCGGCTCTCCCTGCCCGGCGAGCCGGACGACGCTGCCGGTGTCGACTCCCGGGGGAATACGCACGTCGAGCCGTTCGCGTCGGCCGCCGCGGCCGAGCGTGATCTCGCGCGTGCCGCCGAGTGCCGCGGTGTGGAACGGCACGTCGACCTCGATCTCGACGTCGCTTCCCTTGCGGGCCCGCGGCTGGGCGTGACGCTGCTGGAAGCCGCCGCCGCCGAACGGGCTTCCCCCGCCGAACAGGTCCTCGAAGCTGAACCCGGTCTGTGCGAACAGGTCGTGGAGATCGACCTGCTGCCCGGCTCCCCAGCCGGGCGGCACGCCACCGGCCCCGCCCACGCCCGCAGCGCCGAAGCGGTCGTACTGCTGCCGCTTCTCCGGGTCCTTCAGAACGTTGTACGCCTCGGTCGCCTGCTTGAACTTCTCCGCGGCGGCCTCGTCGTCCGGCTTCACGTCCGGGTGGTTCTCGCGGGCGATCTTCTTGTACGCCTTGCGGATCTCCTCCGCAGTGGCCTTCTCGTCCACGCCGAGTGCCGAGTAGTAGTCGTTCGCTGCCATGGGATCTCGTACGTCGAAACGCCGCCGGTCGTCGGCGCCGCCATTCTAGCCGGGAGACCTTCCCGATGCTCCCGCTCACGCGTCACGCGGGTGCATCCGAAGTCCGACGATGAAGTCCGAGCCGTCCGTCCGGCCCCCTCTCCCTTACCCACTCCTCAAGGGCGCGAGGAAACCCATCAGGTCAGCCGACGGCCCCGGCGTACTGGACGGCGGCGAGGATCGTCGAGGCGCACTGGACCGCCTCGAGGATGCCCTCGTCCGGGACCTCCAGCTTGCGGGCCTTCGCCACGTGCCCGGCGACGCACGGCTTGCACGCGTTGACGTCGCTGATCGCGATGCTGATCAACTCGACCGTCTTGTCGTCCAGCGAGACGTTCGCGAACGTGTGAGCCCGCAGGCCGACCGGCATCCCCTCGAACACGTCGCTGCCGGCGATGCTGCGGAACTTGAAGAACGCGTTGTAGGTCGCGTTGATCGAGGCGACGGCGACCACCTCGGCGATCTGCTCGTCGCTCAGCCCGACCTCCTTCGCGTGCGCGGCGAGGAAGTCCTGCCACGGCCGGCAACGCTGGTAGCTCGCCACGGCGAGCGCGATCGCCGCCCGCGTCGGCCGGTCCAGCTTCCCCTCGGAGTGCACGAACTTCTTGAAGTTCATGTACACGTCCTTCAGGAATGCCGGCACGTGCCCCAACTGGGCGAACACGTCGGGAACGCTGTCGGTCCCCAGCATGTCGTTGATTCGCTCGAAGGTCTTCTGGGACTCCTCGGGGGCGGACTCGGCGGTCAGGGTCGGGAGGAAGGTCATGGTGAGTTGAGTGTTGAGGGTGGAGAGTTCAGAGAGTTCGGACTCGCATCCGGCAACTGTAGCGCCCCGTGGGAGACTCTCAACCCTCAACCGTCCACGTGCCGCCCTCAGACGCGTTTCACGACGACGCGGTTGCCGGCGACCGAGACGACCTCGACCGGTTCGCCGGCCTGGATGAACGGCCCGTCGCTGACGACGTCGAGGTAGGTCCCCTTGATGGTCGCCTTCCCGGCCGGGCGGAGTGTCGTCGAGGCGACCCCCGCGTCGCCGCGGGACACGCCGGCGAAGGTGTCGGTCAGCTCGCGCTTGAGTTGCGGAGCGGTGTCCTCGCCGCCACCCGGGGGCTGCAGGATCATGTGGCGGAACAGCGGGATGTGCGGCAGGTACCGGCTCGCCACGAGGCCGATGCAGACGACCGCGAGCACCGAGGCTCCCATCGTCGTCATCGTCCGCGACAGCTTCGCCACGTCCTCGTTCGGCTCGATGTTCCCGAAGGTCTGGGTCGCCATCACGATCGACCCGAACACGAGCAGCCCGCCGGTGATGCCGAAGAAGCCGAAGCCGGGGAAGACGAACGCCTCGAGTGCGATGCACGTCACGCCGGCGACGAACAGGATCACCTCCAGCCAGCCGGCCGTCCCGCCCAGCGCCCGGCTCCAGAACAGCAGCACGAAGCACATCACCGAGCCGAAGAAGAAGGCCCCCGTCATGAGGTGGGCCTCCAGGAACATCAGCACGAACCCGGCCACGAGCAGGATGAACAGGGCCCAGTTGGTGTTCAGCAGGAAGACGACGTCGTCCACCCAGTTCTTCTCGGCCGCCTCGATCTCGATTCCGACGGGCACGCCGACGCGGGCCTTCAGCGAGGCGAAGTCGGCGACGGGGGGCTCGGCGATCTGCAGTTCCGCCGCCCGCTGGGCGTCCACCTTCAGCAGTTCCTCGCCGACCGACTCCGGGATGACGGGGTTCGGTCCGTCCTCGATCCACTCGCCGATCGCGAGCGCCATCTCGTCGCGGGTCATGTAGGTCACGCGACCGTCGTCGACGTGCCGGACCCGGACGACCTTCGTCGGCACGACCATCGCGAGGGCGATCGCCGGCGGGCGGCCCTTCTTCCGGGCGAGGTCCTCCATGCCCTGCTTGATCTGGTCCGCGTCGGCCCCGTCCAGCCCGGCGCCGATGTCGCCGATCGTCGCCCCCTCCTGCATGAAGATCGCGTCGCAGCCGAGTGCGATGACGGCGGCCCCGCCGAGCGCCCCCTCGACGTTCTCCCCCTTCGGTACGTAGGCGACCGTCCGGACCGACTCGTCGACCGCGGCGATCGCCTCGGCCAGTTCCCAGCAGTCGTTGAACACGCCGCCGGGCGACTCGATCTCGAACACGATCGTGCTCACACCGCGGCCGACGGCCCGCGCCGTCTGCCGTTCGATGAACTGTGCCATCACGGTGTCGACGCGGTCGTCGATCTTGACCAGTGCGACCTGCTCCTCCTCGGTGTCCCCCTCGGGGAGCAGCAGCGGCGTGCCGTACAGCTTCTCCACGTCGCTGCGGTCCTCGGCGGTCGCCACCACGAGCACGTCGTCGTCGCGGGCGTCCTGGCCGGAGATCGCGAACGGGTCGCCCGGTTCGGAGAGGACGCGGGTCTTGATCGCGCCGGTGACCCCCTTGCGGAACTCCTCGATCTCGTCCTTCGTGAGCACGCTCACCTCGGTCGTGTCGCCCTCGGTCACGGTCGCCCGGATGAGCGTGACGGCGGGGTCGCACATGCCGCGGGCAAGCCCCGGCGTGACCTTCGGATTGTGTCGGTTCTCGACCAGCTTCTCGACGAAGCCGATCTCGAACTCCTCGAGCGGCTTGCCGCGGCCGGCGTCCCCCAGCTTCGCCTCGGGGTGCATCACGATCTCGCGGCACGCGAGAGCCAGGATGGCGTGGTTCCCCGTCACGTCCTCCGGGATCCAGGCGACGGTGCGGACGCGGGCAATCTCGGGATCGACGAGCACGTTCGCGAGCCGGAGCACCTCGGGGAAGTCACTGGTTCCCGAGGGGATCTCGAGGAACAGGACGGCCGGCCGGTCCTCGCGTTGGGCCTGCTCCTGCATCTCCAACGTGCGGTTGCGGACGAGTCCGAAGGTCTTCGCGTCGAGCGGCGTCCGCAGCGGGATGTACGCCGCGATCGGCTTCGGGTCGTCGTCGGCGAACAGGTTCGCCGACACGCCGAGCCAGGTCAGCAGCGCGAGGCAGAGAACGGCGTCGGTTCGGCTGGCAGATCGTCGGGTCATCGTCGTCTCGTCCCGAGGGAGGCGTCACCGCGTTGGCCGAACAGGGGCCGGACGGCGGATCGAAGGAGATCGGCCCTCCCTCTCACGCCGAATTATAGGAGCGTCTCGAAAACCGGGTCAAAGGTCTGTTTTCCAGGAGGGAACTCGGGAACGGGAGAACGGCTGCCGTCCGGTGCTGGTTCGCGTGAATCCGGTGCTGCCACGTTTTTTCTCCGCTTCGGGACCGCTAGACTCGAACCGTCGACGACTCGTCCTGGCAGGACGTGAACCCGCCCTCAGCTCCCCGAGGTTGATCGATGCGTCTGGTTCGTTCCCCACGACTCGGCACGGGCCTCGTGCTCGCGGCCTTCGTTCTCGCCGGTCCCGCCACCGCGGCCGACCCGACCCTCTCGTTCGCCGTGCTGTCGCTGGGGCAGGCGGGCGACGGAGCCGACGACGGCCGTGGCGAGGACACTGGCCCGCCGCCGGACCCGGAGACCTTCGACGCCGCGTACGAGCAGGCGACCTTCATGGTCTCCCAGTGGAAGGAGGACAAGAAGGCCGCCGACGAGGAGAAGGACGCCGCCCGCAAGGTCGAGCTGACGCAGGCGGCCGAGGACGTCGTCCAGGAGGCGCTGCGGATGATGACCGTGGCGCTCGGCAACGCGGACGCGAGCACCCCGCCGGACCGGATCGACAAGCTGCGTTACCTGCTCTGCTACACCGCGTACCAGGTCGGTCGGTATCCCGACGCCGGTCTCGTCGGCGAGACGGTGGCCGGCTCGCTGGCGAAGACGGACGCGAAGACCTCGCAGGGGGCCGGCTACATCGCCCTGTTGGCCTACAACAAGATGCTGTCCGCCGCTCCCGCCAAGGACCGGGACTTCGAGCTGGACCGGCTGAGCGCCGTCACGTCGATCCTGCACGACAACTTCCCCGACTCGGCTCAGGCCGAGACCGCACGGCTTCTGGTCGCCGGTCAGCTGTTCGCGAACGGCCGCCCGGACGACGCCGCGGCCTGGTACGCGAAGGTGCCTGCGAAGTCGCCGAAGCACGTGGACGCCCAACTCGTCGGCGGCCGGGCCGCCTTCGCCGCGTACGCCCGGGCCGCCGTCCGCAAGGGGGAGAACGCCCCCACGGCCGAGGAACTCGCCGCGATGCTCGCGGACGCCAAGCAGCGGCTGACCGAGGGGGTGCAGAAGAAGGAGGCCGGGTTGAAGGCCGGCACGGTCGACACGAACCTCGTGCAGGGGAAGTACGCCCTCGCCCAGCTCCACAACCGCGCCGGCGAGTACGACACGACGCTGAAGCTGCTCGTCGGCGAGCCGTTCCCGGTCGTCCCGGCGACCAACGTGGGGGTGGGGGCGAAGCGGCCCGCCTCCGGCATCAAGAGCCGTGACTTCGCCTCCTCGGCTCACGAGCTGCTGCTGCGGACCTACGTCGGCAAGGGGGATCTCGACGAGGCCCAGAAGGTCGTCAAGACGCTCGAGACGATTGGCGGCGGCTCCGGCAGCGTCACCGCCGTCTACGTCAACCTCGGCAAGCAACTCCGCCAGGAGCTCACGCTGCTGAAGGCCGAGGGGGACACTGAGCGGATCACGAGCTTCGTCTCCTCGTTCGACGCGCTCCTCACGAAACTCGTCGAGCAGTCGGCGACGCTGGACGCCGGGTCGTTGGAGTTCGTCGCCACCACCTACGCGGCCCTCGCGGCGAGCATCGACGACGAGACGCAGAAGAGCACCTACTACTCGAAGTCGGCCAAGGTCTACGAGACGGTGGTGGAGAAGGCGCCGCCCGAGCGGCTCGTCACGATCCAGCTCGAGCGGGCCCAGATTCTCCGTGCGGCCGGCGAGTACGACGACGCCCTCGAGGCGGTCGCCGCCGTGCTGAAGCAGAAGCCGACCTCGCTCGACGGACAGGTCGCGGCCGCCAGCATTCTCGCCGAGAGCGGAACCGACCCCGTCGACCCGAAGAAGCTCGGCGAGGCCCTCAGCGGGACGTCGCGGGGCGGGGCCACCATCTGGGGCTGGGCCGGCATCGAACGGCGGCTCGGCCGGCTCGTCAGCAGCGGCGACCCCAGCGACTACGTCCTCGGCAAGTACTTCGACGCCCGGTACAACGTCGCCGCCGTCAGCCGGGAGATCGCCGTCGCCGGCGGCGAGAAGTCCCGGCTCGGAGCGGTGCTCGGTTACGTCACCCGCATCGCCCGCTCGTCCGCCGAGCTGAGCGACGAGCAGTGGGACCAGCTCGACGAGTTGTACCAGAAGGTGCAGGAGGATCTCGGCCGCCCGCCGACACCGCTCGAACGCCCCGAGTCCGCGACGACCGAGACGAGCACCGAGGAGTAGCCCGCCGGGCTACTCGGGCTCGTCGGACACGTACTCGTCGATCTTCAGACCGAACTTCTCGCCGATCTTCACGGCTTCGCCGATCGCGAACCGCCGGTTGTTGACGAACAGGTCGAGTGGCGACTCGCAGCTCTTCTCGAACATGACGAGCACGCCCGGCGTCAGGTCGATCAACTGCTTCACGTCGATCTGTTTCTCGGCGAGCCGCACGGAGATCGGCACGCGGATCGTCCCGAGCCGCTTGGCGAGGGCGACGACGTCGGACGTCGCCGCGCCCGCTGTGGTGGCGGGCGCCGGGGCATTCGCGGTCGGAGCGCCCACGGGCGCGGTGGGCGGCGGCTCCGGGGAGGCCGATTCGACGGGCTCCGGCGTCTCACCCGGCTCCGGTGTTTCGTCCTGTGGCGTGGCGACCAGCGGCCAGACGAGTCGGACCGCTGCCCCGGCCGTCGTCTGGCCGAGATCGACGGTCAGGTCGAGAACGGCTGCCGAACCGTCCGGCTCGCCTTCCTCGACGATGGACCACAGGTCCTCTACGTACCGGGTGCCGGTTGCAGTCGCCTCGAGTTCCGGTGGGAGCAGAAGGACCGACCATTCGAAAGCGAGGTTCTGTAGCCGAGCCTCCTCGCTCTTGTCTGGTGCCGTCACCCAGTCGGGCAGGGGCAGGGTGGACGGGATCAGTATGGCCATGCGGTCCTCGCCCGCGTCCAGCACGACGACGAGGCCGGGACCGTCGAAACCGTTGCACGAGACGTCGGCGAACGTCGTCGGCTCGCCCGAATCAAACTCACAGACCTCGAACCGGAGGCTGTCCCCAAGCGCGGCCGCGGCGTCCGAGAGTCCACTCCCGACCGCAACGGCGAACTTGGTGCTCTCTTCCGGTGAGTGTGTGCGACCCACGGCGAGACGGAGACGAAGGAAGAACGAACGCGGCCGCCGCGCGGACCGCTCCGGTTCCAACATCGTCCACCGGGGCCCTCCGACTTTGCGGAATCCGCAAATCCGGCCCTACTCCGCCCGGATCGCCCAGAGGTGGTCGAACGTCCGCAGGTACATCGTGCCGTCGGCGAGGGCCGGTGTCGCGGCGATCGACTCGCCCAGCTTGTTCTCGGAGAGCAGCTCGAAGTTCTTGCCCGCCTTGACCACGGTCACGACGCCGTCGCGGGCCGTGCAGACGATCTTGCCGTCGACGTAGACCGGCGAGGACCGGTACCGCTGCGGGTGGATGCGTTCGCTGTAGAACTCCTCGCCCGTCTTGGCGTCGAAGCAGTCGAGCACGCCGTTCTCGCGGCAGACGTAGACGAGTCCCTCGTGGACGAGGGGGGTCGGGACGTCGGGCGTGTTCCGCTCGTGCATCCAGACGTGGGCGTCCGCGTTGTCGGTCAGGTCGCCTTGGAGGTCGGGCCGGACGGCGAACGTGGGGCCCTTCTTCGCGGTGGGGCTGACGACGAGGCCGGGGCCGATGCCGGGCGAGGAGACGAACCGCAGCGTGCGGTGGTAGCTCTTGTTCGGGTCGTCCTGCGGGTTCAGGCCGCCGAGCCGCCAGACTTCCTTCCCGCTCTTCGTGTCGTAGGCGATGGTGTAGTCGGCCCCGTGGGTGAGGAGCAGGGTGACGCCGTCGAAGTCGTACAGGATGGGCGAGGCGTAGGAGTGCTCGTTCTCGTTGGAGGCCCCGGTGACCCGTTCGGTCTTCCAGAGCCCCTTGCCGGACTTCGCGTCGAGGGCGACGACGACGGCCTCCTGGGTCTCGGCCTTCCCCTCGCCGTGGATGAGTTGCAGCAGGAGGCGGCCGTCGTGGAAGACGGGGGAGGAGGACATGCCGAAGGCGATCTTGAACTTGCCGTAGCGGTCCTGCAGGTCGAACTGCCAGACCTTCTCGCCGCCGACGGTGTAGCAGGCGATCTGCCCGGTCCCCGTCATGGCCCAGACGTGCTTGCCGTCGGTGACGGGGGAGGGGCTGGCCATGTTGCCCTCGTCGCCGCGGACCTTGCGGTCTCCCTCGCCGAGGACGGCCCGCCACTTCTGCTTGCCGTCCGTGCCGATGCAGAGGAGCACGAGCTCGTCGCCGTCGACCGACGTGAGGAACACGTTCTCGCCCCAGACGACGGGCGACGCCCCGGCCTGCCCCGGCAGCGGCATCTTCCAGGCGACGTTCTTCCCGGGCCCGAACTCGGCCGGAACGCCGGTCTCCGCGGAGACGCCGTTGTAGTTCGGCCCCCGCCAGCTGGGCCAGTTCTCGGCGTCGGCGTACGGGGCGAAGGCGAGCAGTCCGCAGCAGGTCGTCACGATGGTGAAGGCACGCATGCCTGTGGTCCTCGGTCGGATCGGTGGTGTTCGATGGACCGAGTCAGTGTCGCAGCGGTGCCGCGGTGATTCAATCGTCGCGACGGCTGAGAGGCTTCGTGCCGGAGGAGGGAACCACGAAATGGACGAAAGGCACGAAAGTGTCGCCTCGTTCGGGGACCTCGAAGAACGCGCTGGAAGTCGCCGACTTCGATGCCGTCCTGAAGGCCACGAAGGGATTGACGTTCACGAAGAGCCTTTGGCTGGAACCACGAATCGCACCAGTGACACGAATGGAGGACGTTCGTCGGCAAGTCCTTGGAATTCCCGTCGTGCCATTCGTTCGATTCGCGGTCTCTCAACCCTCTTTCGTGTGTTTCGTGTCTTTCGTGGTTCCCACCAAAGCGTCGCCCGCAGCGGCGACGACGGTCAGAAGGCGACGCCGGCTCGGATCATGCCGGTTTGGTCGGGAGAGAAGTCGCCGAGGCCGCTGTCGTATTCGACGTCTCGTTCGAAGACCCAGCCTCCTTCGACGAACGCCCTGCGGACGGGGCCGTTCCGCCACTCGAAGCCGGCGATCAGACGGAGGTCGCCGTAGGTGACGATGTCGTCCGTGCCGTTCGCCCGTTCGATGGCCCACGACCCGCCGCCGAACTCGCCGGCGAGGTAGACCCAACCTTCACCCGTCGCCCCCTTCTTCACGCGGAACATGGCCCGCGGCCGGGGGAAGATCGCCTCGAGCCGGACCGTCTCGCTCGGCGAGTGGATCAGTCCGACGGCCGGCAGGGCGAAGACGTTCTCGCGGTCGAGGAACACGACGCCGAAGGCGATCTGCGTCTGCCGGGACTTGGCGTAGAAGGCGAGCGCCCGGCCCGTGATGCGGACGGCGTCCGAGCTCGTGTTCCGGAAGTCCGTGTACAACCCCGGCGCGACGGCGAGCTGCATGGCCCACTGCGGCGTGAACTGCTTCATGTACTGGAACTCGACCCAGACGCTGTAGACGTCGGACGGCAGGTCGGTGCGGACGGGGCCGTCCACGAACGAGACGATGGTGCCCGGCGTGACGGTGAAGCCCGGGACCGACGGGAGGGCGAGCGTCATCCGGCCGTCGACGTTGACGAGGCCGAGGTCGTCGCCGTTGCCCGGCAGCACGGTCGTCCGCAGTTCGGTCTTCCGCGGCACGATCCACGGCGTCGCCTCGCAGCCGGCGACCGGATCACACCCGCCGCCGGGCCGCCAGATGCGTTGCCGGAACGTCCGCGGTGCCTCCGGGGCCTGTTCGTACGGGTTGCCGAGAATCTGCTCGGGGAGTTCGAGCGTCTCGGGCGGCTGGTATCCCGCGGGCTGCAGTCCGTCCTGCGGGGCGAGTTGACCGAAGGTGACGTCGCCGCCGCCATTCGGTTCGTACTGGCCGGGAATCGCGTGGGCGTCGTAGGTCGGCCAGGTCTGGTGTTCGACCGGGGCCGGCTCGCTCCTCTGGTAGAAGGGCGATCCGCGGTGCAGGCCGTCGTGTGCCGCCGGTTGTGGACCTTGCGCTCGGACCGGGCCGGCCGCGAGGCCGAGCGCAGCGGCGAGCAGGCAACGCAGAGCGCCGTGGCGAGACAAGGGATCGTCCGTGGTTGGAAGGGAGAGCACGCCGCGCGAGTGGCGGCCGGTGAGGGGGGAGCGGGGAATAACAGGAAACCCGACCCGCGGCAAGGTGATCTTCACCAGCGGGGCTGGTTCGTGGTTCGCCGTGCTCGTGTTCCGTCGTCTTCGTGACGACCGGACACGGCTCGGCTCACGAGCTTCGTTCGTGGCCCTCCGTGGCCACTCACTTCGCTGGACGAAACTCGACTCCTGCCCCCTGGCACCCGACCCCTGAACCGAGCTCCGGTCCCGAACGCGGGGTTGGAAGTCGCGGACCGTTCCGATAGCTTCAGGCGGTCGTCACGGACCCGCCTCGCGGCGAGGGGGCGACACGGGTCGAGCCACGTCGTGGGAGGCACGTCGCAGATGGCCGCCGAGAAGACCGCCAAGCTCCCCGTCGGGACGAGAGTCGTCGTCAACGACGACGTCACGTCGCCGGACTTTCCGGACGTCTCCTTCGCCGGTTGGACCGGGACCATCGTCGAGTACCTCGGGAAGAAGGCCGATCCGCGGTACATCGTCGAGTGGGACGCGGAGACGCTGTCCGGCATGCCTGCCGACTACGCATCCCGCTGCGAAGAACAGCAGTTGTTCGCCGCGATGGCCTGCTTGGAACGCGATCAGGTCGCCGCCGCTGGCTGACGGCTTGGTGTAAGGCTCGTTCTGGCTGTGTCTTGCGTTCGGATCAGGTTGGTGCCGAGCAGTTGCCGCTTCCGAAGCGGCGTGGCATTCGGATTGCACGAGGGTTAGCATTCCGCTTCGCCTCGCACCGCCCCGGAAGCCGCTCGTGACGCCTCGAGAAGTCATTGCCCTCTGCCGTGAGCGCGAGATCCGCGCCGTCGATCTGCGTTTCACCGACTTCCCCGGGACGCAGAAGCACTTCACGATCCCGGTCAAGGCGTTGACCGAGGCGAGCTTCGAGGAGGGGTTCGGGTTCGACGCCTCGTCGCTGTACGGCTGGCAGTCGATCAACGAGAGCGACATGCTCGTCGTCCCCCGCGCGGAGACCGCCTACGTCGATCCGCTGGCGACGGCGACGCTGTCGATGATCTGCAACATCCAGGACCCGATCACTCGCGAGGACTACGCGAAGGACCCGCGGAACGTCGCCCGCAAGGCCGAGAACTACATGCGGTCGCTGGGCATCGCCGACGACGCGATGTTCGGCCCCGAGCCCGAGTTCTTCGTCTTCGACGACGTCGCGTTCGACGTCGCCCACAACGAGGCGTTCCACCGCGTGGACAGCCGGGAAGGGCAGTGGAACCGGGGTCGCGGCGGGGAGGCGGCGAACAAGGGGTACGGCATCCGCCGGCAGGAGGGCTACTTCCCCATGCCGCCGGCCGACACGCTGCAGGACGTGCGGACCGAGATGATGCTGGTCCTCGAGGAGTGTGGCGTGGAGGTGGAGGCCCAGCACCACGAGGTGGCGACCGGCGGTCAGTGCGAGATCGACCTCGCGTACGGGCCGCTCGTCGAGATGGGGGACCGGCTCACGCGGTTCAAGTACGTGGTGAAGAACGTGGCCGCCCGCCACGGAAAGACGGTCACCTTCATGCCGAAGCCGCTGCTCGACGAGAACGGCAGTGGCATGCACCTGCACTTCTCGCTGTGGAAGGGGGAGTCGCCGCTGTTCGCCGGAGGCGGGTACGGCGGGCTGTCCGACGTCGCCACGTACGCCATCGGCGGCATCCTCAAGCACGCGTGGGCCCTCTCCGCCTTCTGCTGCCCGACGACCAACAGCTACAAGCGGCTCGTCTCCGGGTTCGACGCGCCGGTCAACCTGACCTACAGCTTCCGCAACCGCAGCGTCGCCATCCGCATTCCGGTGCACAGTCCGAACCCGAACCAGAAGCGGATCGAGTTCCGCTGCCCGGACGGCGCGGCGAACGGCTACCTCGCCATGTCGGCCATCCTGATGGCGGCACTCGACGGCATCCAGCACGAGATCGACCCCGGCCCGCCGCTCGACAAGGACGTGTACGACCTCCGGCCCGAGGAGTTCGTCGACGTGCCCGGCACCCCGAGCACGCTCGAGGAGTCTCTGAACGCCCTACGGCACGACCACGACTTCCTGCTCCGCGGCGACGTCTTCACCGAGGACGTGATCGACACCTGGATCTGGTACAAGTCCGAGCGGGAGTGCGCCGTGCTCCGGAAGCACCCCCACCCGTGGGAGTTCACCGCGTACTACGACGTCTGAGCCCGTCCGCTCGGCTCGCCGACGGACTGGACGGGGGTTGATGCGGGTCGTCGCCGGGGGCAAGGTGCGACGGCCGCGACCGGCAGGCTTCGCCGGGCCACGCGTCCGGACGGCCAGCGCGGCGAGGACGAATGCCTGCTGCAGGAACAGCAGCCGCAGGTAGAACGGGTTCGTCGCGAGGGCGATGTTTGCCGCGATCGCGACGACCACCAACAGTGACTTCCAGTGCCGCAGTCGTTCGTGGAGACGAAAGCAGACGCTAGTCGCCCCGGCCGCACGGGCCGCTCGCGACCGCTGACGGTCGGTCCAGCCGAAGAGTCGTTCCGCCGGACTGACGGCGCGAAGGCACTCAACACGTGAGGTGCCGTGCGTCACGGCTGCGGCCTCGGTGACGATCGACATCCGCATGCCGAGTTCGACGAGGGCCGCGGAGAGCGTCGCCGCGTCGACCGCCGCCGTCGGCGTGGTCCGCTCGGCCAGCGTGCGGACGACGTCTCCGCAGACGACGAACGGGCCGTCCCCGATGCGATGGCGTCCACCGAGGTCCGCTTCGGCGACCGACAGCCGTGCTTCGAGGGCGGACTCGAGCAACCACGGTCGCTGGGTCCCCTTGCGGGTCGTCTCCACCCGACACTGGACGAGCCCGACGTCGCCGCCGAGCCCGTCGGCGAGCGACCGGATCGTCTCGGCCGTCAACGACAGCCCCCGCGGCACGAGTAGCAGGGCGTCGCTCGTCGGCTCGTTCGCGAGGTCTTCGAGTAGCGTCGCGGTTGGCTCGGCGTTCGGGGAGGGTCGAAGCCGTGCGCGGCAGTCCGCCGGCAGCAGGGCCCGCAGGTAACCTAGTTCCGCCGGGTCGGCCGCCAGGACCACGTCCGTTCGCCCCGCCTCCCGGGCTGCCTCGACGAGTCGTGTGACACGCTCGACGAGCGCGTGCTCGCCCAGTCGAACGGGCGTGACGACGGTCACCATCGGGTGGCGGCTACGGCCGGACGGTTCCGAGCCGGGCCTGCGGCGGCGTTGCGACCGACGAACGGCCGCCATGACCAGTACGACGGCCGGC
Organism: Planctomycetaceae bacterium; assembly: GCA_028284885.1. GTDB lineage: Bacteria > Planctomycetota > Planctomycetia > Planctomycetales > Planctomycetaceae > JANQQW01. The sequence goes on along the minus strand of JANQQW010000091.1, from coordinate 4,339 downwards.
TGCAGGACGACGGCGTACACGAGGACGCCGAGGGTGGTCCACAGCACCCACTCCAGTGACTCACTCACGTTGGCCCTCCCGACGTGGAACGGGGGTACTCCCGGCCCGAACGACGACGTGACTTCGACGTCGAACCGTAGCCCGAAAAGCACGCCCACGTGGCGAACTCGCCGCACTTGACGAGCAGAACGTGCGTCCGCGACAACGTCGTGCGGTCGTGAAGGTTCCCAGGCGGACGGCGGAGTTCCACGTGTCCCGGATTTGCGTGTTCTGCGGGTCGAAGGTCGGGACGAACCCGCGGTACGAACGAGCGGCGTTCGACCTCGCCGACGCCCTCGTGGAGCGAGGGCACGGGCTCGTCTTCGGCGGCGGCAGCGTGGGCATGATGGGAGCCGTCGCCGACCGCGTGCTGGAACGAGGCGGAGAGGTGATCGGCGTGATCCCCAAGTCGCTCGCCCGCCGGGAACTCCTGCACGCAGGCGTCCCGGACACGCGCGTCGTCGGCAGCATGCACGAACGAAAGGCCCTGATGGCCGAACTCGCCGACGAGTTCGTCGCGCTCCCCGGCGGCTACGGCACGTTCGAGGAGTTCTTCGAGATCGTCACCTGGGCGCAACTCGGCCTGCACGACAAGTCGGTCGGCCTCCTCAACGTCGCGGGGTACTTCGACCCGCTCGTGCGACTGATCGACCACTCGATCGAGGAGGGCTTCGTCGCCCCGCAGCACCGCAACCTCGTCGTCGTCGGCGAGGAGCCGGGCCCGCTGCTCGACGCCCTCGCCGGCCACCACCCGCCGCCGGTCGAGAAGTGGTTGGAGCCGGAGGAGAGCTGACCGGCGTCACGTGACAACTGCGTTGCGTGGCAATGCAGCTACTCGTCGTCCTTGGTCGCGTTGCGGAAGGCGATCGCGGTCGCGGTGGCGTACTCGCGGCAGTGGGAGATGCTGAGGAGGAACTCGTCGATGCCGAGGTTGCGGGCGACGTCGCCGGCGCCGCCGCGGACGTCGACGACCGGCTGGCCGCTCTTCAGAGAGCGGACCTCGATGTCGAGCCAGCCAACCCCCTTCACGAAGCCGGTGCCGAGCGTCTTCATGACGGCCTCCTTCGCCGCCCACCGCCCGGCGAAGTGCTGGTTGAACTCCTTCCGCTTCGTGCAGTAGCGGATCTCCTCCTCGGTGAAGACGCGGGTGAGGAACATCTCCCCGTGCCGTTCGATCATGCGGCCGATCCGCACGATCTCCACGATGTCCGTTCCGAGGCCGACGATCACGCTGGGATTCCGGTTCTACTTCTTTGAACCACGGAGGCACGGGGAGACGGAGGGGAATCAGAGAGACCGGGTCGCGGCCGCGGCTTCTCTGTCCCTCCGTGCCGCTGTGGTTCCAGTCCTCTTGCCCTACTCGCTGCCGAGCTTCTCGAGTTCGGCGAGGATGGCCGCGGCGCCGGGGCGCTTGGGCTTCGTTCCCTCCAGCACGGCGGCGACGTTGCCGTCCTTGGCGACGACGTAGACGTCGTAGCCCTGCGGGCTGTAGGCCATCGTCTGCTTCTTGCCCTGGTCGACCAACATGGGGAACCCGGCCTTCGCCTGGGCGACTGCCTTCTTCACGCCGGCGACGTTGTCCTCGCGGAAGACGACGACGAGTTCGGCCCCGGCCTCCTTGAACTGCGGGTAGGACTTCTGCAGTTCCCGCATGTGGCGGTTGCAGAACGGGCACCAGTGGCCGCGGCTGAAGACCAGCACGACCGCCTTCTCGCCCTTCAGCCCGGCGAGTTCGAAGGTCGAACCGTCCGCCGCGGGAGCCTTGAAGTTGGGGGCCGGCTTCCCGACCTCGACGTCCGCCGCCTTCGCCGCGAACGAGGACGCGACGACCAGCAGCAACGACAAGGCGGACACGATGACAGCGCGGGACATACGACGTTTCTCCTGAGTGGATTCCCAGCGGAATCGATCGTCGCGGGCGGAGTGCAGGGCGTCAACGCACGCGTCGCCCCACGGTTTCTCCCTGACCCTGTCCTTCTCGGCAACGCATTGCACGTGGGTTGCCGCGAGCGGCATCTCTTTCTCGGCCACCATGTTGAGGGACTGACCAGCCGCGACCGTCAGGGAGCGTTTGCGACATCGCTCCGAGAAGCAAGTCGGAGCGCTCCCTGACGGTCTCGGCTGGTCCGGTCTCCTCCAGAGAACTCAGGCTCAATCCGTTGCCAGAGGGGCGAGGGGACTTGACCGGGCAACGGTGGCGGGCTCGTGCGGTCGTCGCTCGGGAAACGGGCCAGACCGGAACGTTCGCATCCTTTTCGTTGGATCGGGTGATCCGTTCTGGGTAGCTTGTCGTTCGCGACCCACGCCCCCGTTCGAAGCCCCGCGTCTGGAGAAGCTCGATGTCCGACTCGTTCTCGGAAACCACCAGCCAGTCCTGGTTCTCGCGAATCGGCTCCGCCTTCAAGGGCGTGCTCGTCGGCGGGGCGTTGTTCCTCATCGCGTTCCCGCTGCTGTTCTGGAACGAGGGCCGGGCCGTGACGACGGCGCGGAGTCTCGAGGAGGGGGCGAAGGCGGTCGTGCCGATCTCGGCCGACTCGGTCGACTCGACGAACGAGGGCAAGTTCGTCCACCTCACAGGCGAGGCCGTCACCGAGGACACCCTCACCGACCCGTTGTTCGGGGTCACGGTCGAGAACGCGATCCGCCTCAAACGAGAGGTCCAGATGTTCCAGTGGGTGGAATACAAGGAGAGCAAGGAGAAAAAGAAGCTCGGCGGGGGAACGGAGACGACGACCACCTACCGGTACGAGACCGAGTGGAAGCCGAGCCTGCAGAACTCGAGCGGCTTCCGTAAGCCGGAAGGCCACACGAATCCGTCGGCCATGCCGTACACCGACGACTCGTGGACGGCCGGCAAGGTGACGCTCGGTGCGTTCACGTTGAACGACGGACTGAAACGCCAGATTTCGGGCTCGACCAACGTCCCCGTCGACATCGCCATGCTGCCGAAGGCGATGCACGGGAAGGTCGCTGTCTCGGGCGGCGGCTACTACCAGCCGGCCAACCCCGTGGGCGACTCGACCAGCCCGACGCCGGGTGAGACAACCGATCCGCCGATGGAGACCGACGGTTCCGAGGCGGGATCGACGGACGGGTCCGACGGCGGAGAACCCTCCGGCGAGTCGGGCGATGGAGACGAAGGCGAGAAACCGGACGACTCGGCGTTCGACGCGGGTCTCGAGGAGGTCGTGTTCCTCGACGACACGGAGACCGCCGACGAGAGCACGACGACGGACGCCGAGGGCAACGACCCGTCGTCCGATGCCGAGACGCCGGACACGGGAGAGGAGACGGAAGAGCCGGCCGTCGACACCTCGACCGTCCCGCAGCCGAACGTTCCGGGTTCGCCGCAGGTGGGCGACGTCCGAATCACGTTCACGAAGACGGAAGAGGGGAACGTCAGCGTGTTGGCCCAGCAGATGGGCGACTCGTTCGGCGCCTACCAGACGAAGGCGGGCGACGCTCTCTTGCGGCTCGACATGGGGACGCTGAGTGCCGAGGAGATGATCGCCAAGGCGGCGGCCGAGAACACCATGCTGACCTGGATCCTGCGGATCGTCGGACTGGCGATGATGTTCTTCGGGCTGATGATGGTCTTCAAGCCGCTCTCGGTGCTGGCCGACGTCGTGCCGTTCATCGGCAACGTCATGGAGTTCGGGTCCGCCGTAATCGCCGGGCTGATCGCGATCACCTGCGGCTTCCTGACCATCGGCGTCGCGTGGCTGTTCTACCGCCCGTTGATCGGTGTCCCGCTGCTGCTGGTCGCCCTCGTCGGCGGGTTTTTCGTCGTGAAGATGCTGTTCGGCGGCCGCAAGAGCGAACCCGAGGCGGTGTAGCGCCGAGTCGCTCCCCAACTCACGCGGCTGGTCGATCACGTGGACGTGGTCGAGTCAGCGCGGCCGCGGTCTTGGCGGGCGTTGGCCGTTCGGGAGACGGGGCCGGGGTTCGCCAGGGCGGGGTGGGTCGAGGAGCTGACGGCCTTGGGTCTTCAGGCCGTTCTTCAACTCGGGCAGGCTGAGCTTGAGGTCGCCGTTCCGGTCGGCCCGGGAGACGATGTGGGCCGGGATCTCGCTCCGGTCGAGAAAGCCGTCCTGGTTCCGGTCGGCGTTGTCGAAGAGTGTTGGTGCGTCGATGCGGTTGTTCGGCCCGGGGAGCCGGGGCGGATTGGCCACGTCCGGGCGACTCGTCGTGTCGTCGCCCGGGTGCGGGGCCGGGGTCGGCGGCTCGGCCGTCCCCTGCCGGGCGTCGTCCTCCGGTGGATCGAGCGCGGCGAGCGATTCGGCCGGGTCGAGCGGCTCTT
>JANQQW010000162.1 GCA_028284885.1 Planctomycetaceae bacterium | reverse complement strand
CCTCGAAGTGGGCCGTCCCGCCGACGACCCGGAGGAGGAACGTCTGGCGGCCTCCTTCGCCGAGCGCGACCGCACCGCCGATCTCCGTGTCCTCGACGTCGACGTACCAGGCGTCCGCCTGCCGGAGTATCTCGACGGAGTGGTAGTCACCGTCGGACGGCGGCATCGCGGAGCGCTCGCGGGTCGGCCGGAACTCGCCGTCCAGGCTCGGACGGCCACCCTGTTCGACGTCGTTGGTGGTCAGCCGGACGACTCGTCGCTCCCCCTCCGTCGGCTGTCGCTCGTCGACGGGGAAGTGAACCTCCACGGCGGTCGCCGACCCGAGGTCGAGACCGAACTGGAACTGGAAGACCGGAAACCCCTCGGTCGGGACGGAGAAGGTGATCCAGCCGTTGGTCCCTGACAGCCGCGTCCCGCCGAGTTCGTCGCGTGTCGGCTCCCACTTGCCGCGTTGCCGTCCGATCGGCGTCGACTCGCCGTCGAACAGGTAGACCATGCGGCCGCTCCGTTCGAGGTTCGTCGCTCGCGGGGGAACCGACTCCACGCCGGGTCCCCACGGGATCACCAGTGCCGCGACGGTCAGGATCGCGGCGACGAGTCCGCCGACGATCCAGCCGGTCCGTCGTCTCACGGGGCGTCGGGTGTCGGCCGAGACCGGAGTGCCGCCGGACCTGCCGTTCAGCTGGTCGAGCGCGGCGTCGATCTCCGAGATCAGCGTCGCGTAGTCGCCGATGCGTTCGCTCGGTTCGTGACTCGTCATCCGCTCGAGCAGCGTGACGGACGCCGGCGAGGCAGAGTCGGGGAAACGCCGCCAGGACTCGTCCCCCGTCATCTTCGCACGGACGACCGACATGACGCTGCCGCTCTCGAAGAGTCGTTCGCCCAGGAGTGCATGGCAGACGGACGCCCCGAGCGCGTAGACGTCCGCCCGGAGGTCGACGTCGGAGCTGAGGAGCTGTTCCGGGGCGACGTAGTCGGGTGTGCCGATGCCGGCCCCCGCTCGGGTGAGTCGCGTCTCGTTCTCCTCGCGAGGGCCGAGCGCGATGCCGAAGTCCGTGATCTTGGCGAGCGGCACGCCGTCGGGGAGACCGGACCCGGGGGCGGGCTTCGTCAGCAGCACGTTGGCCGGTTTGACGTCCCGGTGCACCACGTCGTGCTCCTCGGCGTGTGCCAGTCCGGCAGCGACTTGGCGGGCGATTCCCCAGACGATCCGCTCGTCCATCGGACCGTCCCGCGAGATGCGGTCGTCCCAGTTCTCGCCGTCCACGAATTCCATGGCCAGGTACAGCCGCCCGTCGTGAACGCCCTGGTCGTAGGCGGCGGCGACGTTCGGATGCGAGAGTCGTGCGACCGTGAGGGCCTCGGCGCGGGCCCGCTGCACGGCCTGTCTGTCGTCCAGCCGGGCGATTCGGATCGTCTTGAGGGCGACCTCCCGCTGGAGTGCGAGTTGCCGGGCACGGTAGACGACGCCCATCGCCCCCTGCCCGAGGACGTCGAGAATCTCGTAGCCCGGGACCAATCCGGTCGGGTCCAGCAGGTGGAGCAACACGTCGATCTGCTGGTGTCCGAGCAGGTCCCGGTCCAACAGGAGATCGACCACGTCGAGGCCGTCCCCCTCGGCCTCGCGAGCCAGTTTCGTCGCCTCTTCGACGGTGAGCCAGCCCCGTCCGACCGCGAGCCTCAGCAACTCGGGCAGCTCGGGCAACTCGAGCGTGCCCTCGCCTCCCTCACCCGAGTCGTCCGACGTCACTCGTCGATCTCCGCGAGTTCGGCGAGCAACGCCCCGACCGAAGGACGGTCGGCCGACCTGTCGTCCCCGACGTAGGCGAACCGCACGTTGCCACGTTTGTCGATCACGTAGGTCGACGGGTGGGCCAGCTTCGACTCGATCTTGAAGAACCGCGTGGCGGCGAGGTCCTCGTCCAGCACGATCGGGAACGGGACCCGGTCCACCTGTCTGGAACTCGTGCTGCGCGCCGCCGTCAGGAACTCCTCGAGGTGGTCGCGGGCGCCGGGGTAGACGACGAGCACCTCGGTGTCCAACTCGCGGAACTTCTCGTAGTTGGCGATGAGCCGAGAGGTCTGCGCCGTGCAGAACGGGCAGAGCATGCCCGAGAATCCCTCGGTGAAGACGAGCACGACGTTCTTCTCGCCGACGTAGTCCTCGAGGGCGACGTGTTCGTTGTCGGTGTCGACGAACACCAACTCGCCGAGCCCGGCCGGGACCTTGGCCAGACTCGCGGCCGCCTTGTCGGAGTCCAACTCGTCGAGAAACTCGATCGTGGCGGGATCGACGTTCATCGTCGGCGCGCTCGGATCGAAGTCAATTCCGGTGCCGCACCCGGAGAGCACGACGAACAGAACGCACCAGATGAACACGCACTCCAACATCGGTCGCATGGGGGAAGCCTCCTGTGTCCGTGCACCGAACTCTAGCCGAACGGTGGCATCGGGTCAGGCTCGGCCGGAACATCCAACGTCGGCGTCGTCCATCGTAAAGGATACGGAGACGACGATCGCAGGACTGCGAGGCACTTCACCGATTCGACCGAAAGGCCCTTGGCCGTCGGGCCACGTCCTCGGGTCCGACCCACGGAGAGTTCGCCCCCTTCGCGTGCGGCGATCCGGTCAGCTGTGACGGGCAGGCGGCGCGAGCATCGCCTTGGGCGTCACGGGTGGCGTGCGACCACGCCTGCCGGTGATCATCGTTAATTGCGTTCCGGAAGCAGCTTGTGGTCAGTGGGCACGGCTGGATTCGAACCAGCGACTTCCACCGTGTGAACCACGTTGCCGCGCGATCGAAACGTTGTTTAGCAAGACGTTACGACTTGCACTGCTTGCATTCAAGACCGGTTCGTCGCACTGAGAATTACCGACTTGCGTCGAGAGGTGGTAGAAAAGTGGTAGTAGGTGGGCAGCCACGTCGAGGAGCCAGGGACATGGAGACGCCTGTCACGCTGACGCGCGAGGAACTCTACGAGCGGGTATGGGAGACCCCAATGCGGCGGCTTGCTCCCACCTATGGCATCACGGGCTGTGTCTCGTGGCACGATGGGTGACGCTCTCGTCCCTGCGGGACCGCGGGTACTTTCGCACCCGCTGGTCGTGCGAACTCCTAGCCGAGATGTTGGCCTGGGAGACGGGCGAACGGCGGAGTCGGGAGACGATTCGCCGCGGCCTGCACCGGCTGGGCTGGCGGTGGCGACGGCCGCGTCCGGTGGTGGGGTCGACCGATCCGGAGTACGAGCCGAAGTCCTGGGGGTTTCAGCATCTGCTGGCCACGATGCCACCCAGCGAGACGGCCGTCTTCCAGGACGAGGTGGACGTGCACCTGAACCCAAGATCGGTTCGGCTTGGATGCGGCGCGGCGAATGGGTAGGAAGGACTCTTGGCCGACCGGTCGCAAGTCACACATCATTGAGGCCGCTCGGCCTAACGCACGGTGCGATAAACGCCACCGGTTGTACTCGCGAGGGTTTCGAGGACGCGGGCACGCTTCTCGTCGAAGGTGAGGGTGTGGATGCGGGTGTTGTTGGTCTTCGCGGTGTCGGCGAGGGGGAGGACGG
>JANQQW010000051.1 GCA_028284885.1 Planctomycetaceae bacterium | reverse complement strand
GCTCCGGCTCGTCGGGGTAGTGGGCCGCCACGATGCCGGCGACGTGCGTCCCCTGGTCGCCCGCGTCCAGGACGATCGGGAGCCGGTCGCCGTCGCCGTACACGTTCACCGCGAAGTTGAGCAGCGAGCCGAACGGGAACGTCGCGTGCTGCCGATCGACGCGGAAGTTCGTCAGTACGGTCTCCTCGGCGAGGTCGCCGTCCTCGTCGACGTCGACGACGACCCGCCAGTGTTCACCGTCGTGGAAGAGGACGCAGTCGAACAACGGCCCCGGGTCCTCGTACGACGTGTCGAGCGCCAACAACTGCTCGATCCGCTCCTCCAACTCCCGCTGCCAGAGCTTCTCGTCGGCGTCCGGTTCCGGATGGGCGGCCTTCCACTCGGCGAGTTCCCGTCGCAGCCGTGCCTCGGTGCGTCGCTGGGCGAGGTCGAACTCGCGACGCCGTTCCCGCTCGAGCCGGCGGACGAGCTCGGCCGGGAAGAAGTCGTACGCCCGCTTCATGCCGATCCGGAACTCGCCCGAGGAGTTCGTCCACTTCGGGTCGATCGTCAACGCCCGACCTGTAAGCCCGGTGATCTTGCCGCTCTCCGCGCGGACGACGGTCATCGTGTCGACGTCGCCGCTACCGGTGCCGTCGACGACGTCGACGATCTTCGGCTTGCCGTCCGTCGTCACCTGCAGGCCCGGGGCCCCGGGATCGACCCCCGTGTCGAAGATCGCGACGACCACCCCCCGCCCGTCGTACTCGGGATGCTGTTCGAGGAAGCGGAGCACGCCGGTCTCCTCCCGCGGCTGCAGACTCGCCGTCGGGAACGGTTCTTCTCCGCGGGAGGACGAGGTGACGACCAGCAGGCCGAGGAGGGCAACGAGGAAGGACATGGGCAGGTCGGCTGAACGAGGGAAGCGGGTCACTCCATCGTACATTGCGGACCACCCCAAGCCCCTCCGACAATCACCTCCAATCACCGGGGAACCCGGAGCGGGCGGGTCGCTGCAGTCACGGGAAGCCCCCAGATCCGGTGCGACCTGTCGGATCGGAATTCGCTCGACGACTCAGTCGTGACGCGGTTCGTGGACCGTGAAGGTCAGCAGGCCGGCGGTCGCCACGAGGGCGGCCACGCCAAGGAACACCGGAGCGAAGCCGACTCCGCCGGGGCCGACGAGGAAGCCAACGAGCGGCGAGAACAGGAACGGCACGGCCATGCAGAGCTTCAGCGTGCTCAGGTACCGCGGGTGGTCCTCCTCGTCGCAGTACTCCAGCACGAAGTTCGACAGCGTCCGCATGCCGATCGGCGACAGGCCGAGCAGCAGGAAGACGACCCAGAACAGCGAGGCCCCGCCCGGCAGCCACTGCTCGTGCAGGGCGATCGCGAGCACCGGGGCGATCACGCTGCCGAACGCGAGCAGTCGAAAAGCCAACCGGTTGCCGGCCCGGTCGGCGACTGCCCCGACGACCGGACTGAACAGCCCCACACCCGCGTTCTGCACGACGACCCACGTCGCCAACCGCACACCCTGCGAGTCGCTCGGCTCGCTGAGACCAAGCGCCTGGTAGTGAGGAAAGACGAGTTGAATGGTCATGTAGAGCATCGCCACGAGCGCGAGGCCGCGGAACTTGGCGTCCTCCTTCACGAGCCGCCACGCCGAGACGAATCCGTTTCCTCGACTCGACGACGCCCGCGACCCGTCGTCCGGTTCGTGAACGGCGAGGAGGAAGACCGCCGATCCGACGAACCCGAGGCCGGAGATCAGGAAGATCGTGCCGAACCCCTGGAGTCGCCCGTCCGGCCCCTGCGACAGGACGGCCGGCATGACGAACCACGCTGCCGAGACCGCGAGGATCGAACCGACGATGCCGGCGATCGCCATCAACCGGCCCCGCCGGTCCACACGGATCAACTTCCCCTGCACCGTGCCGAACGCCAGGTTGTTCAAGCCGGTGGCCGAGAAGAACAGCGCGTACAGCACGAGGAACACGGCCGGGAAGAACGACCACCGTTCGTGGAGGCCGAGGAACCAGGAGGCTGCGAGCACCAGGAACGGGACGGCCATCATCAGCGTGAACGCCAGCAGGACCGACGTCTTCCGTTCGGCACGCCGGAGGCGGTCCGCGTAGAGCAGCGGCGGCACGCTGTGGCCGAAGCGGTTCAGCACCGGCAGGCAGCCCCGCAACGTGTCCCGTAGCCCGGGCGTCGCCACGATCGTGTCGAGGAACGCGGGGACGATGACGCTCTCGGTCTTGAAGATCCACGCCAACCGCAACGCCACGTGGTAGCCCGCCAAGACCAGCAGGTTTCGGCTCTCCACGCGTTCGACCGCCTCCGATCGGCCGACGACGGCCTCGGCCTCCGGCGGCGGAACGGGCGGCGTTGTCGTGGAGGTCACGCGGGCGGGGCGGGGTTGGGGGAAGCGAGGCGGGATTGTAGCAGTCGCGGCGACCGCTGACAGACGCCCGCTCGCCACGCGTTCTCTTCATCGAGATTTGCGCGGTCGTGAGGGTTCGGCGAATTGCGGTGACCGTGCCGGCGTGTTCTACTCGCGAACAGGCTGCACGAGACCAGACCGTGAAGAGCACGCACCGAACGCCAGAACGGACGACAGCGACCCGGATTTGGGCCGCGGTGCTCGTCTGCGCGCTAGTCGCCCCGCACGCGACGGGACTGCTGACCGCCGGTTCCGACTCGGCCGCTGGCAGCTCAGCCGTCGAAGAAGCGGCCGCCGTCGAGAGTGTGGCCTCCACCAGCGGCGGCAGCTGCTGTGCGTCGAAGCCGGAGGCCTCGAACCGCGCGAACGACGGTTGCCCCTGCTCTCAAGCCCGCAAGGCGGCCGGACGCTGCTGCTGCTCCGGCACGACGGCCGGCGCGAGTTCCTGCTCGACCGACGGCGACACCGACGAGTGTCCCACCGCTCGACATCGCTGCGGGTGCAGCGGTCCGGACAGCTGGATGGTCGGAGCGGATCCCCGGATCGACTCGCCGAAGCTGGAACTCACGGGTACGACCCCGACCGTCGAGACGCTCGTCCTCCACGACGACGTCCCCGAGTTCGAGCGCTTCGCCCCCCCGACTCCTCCGCCGCGCCGGCGTCCCGTGTAGCCGGCCCCTGCTTTCCACCCCGAGACGCGGTTGCGCACGTCGTGCGCGGACCGCCTCCGTTCAGTCCACACGGGAACCCATGCAGACTCCACACCCCCGCCGCGCGCACCGCGGCTTCACGCTTATCGAATTGCTCGTCGTGATCGCCATCATCGCGATCCTGATCGCCCTGTTGCTCCCCGCCGTCCAGCAGGCCCGCGAGGCCGCCCGGCGTTCGAGCTGCAAGAACAACCTCAAACAACTCGGCCTCGCCCTCCACAACCACCACGAGGCCTTCGGCTACTTCCCCTCGCAACGGGACGACGAGAACGCTCCCGTCGACCCGGCCGAGAAGCAGTTCTACCGCTGGTCCTTTCTCGCCCTGCTGACGCCGTACCTCGAGCAGTCGAACGTGTACAACGCGATCGACCTCGCGGAACCGCTGATCGTGCTGGCCCCGTTTCCGACCATCAACCCGAACCTCGCCGCCGAGGTCAGTACGCAGGTCCCGACGTTCCTGTGCCCCAGCGACACCCACGAACGCGTTTCGGCCGACTGGGGGGCGACGAACTACGTCGGCTCCCAGGGTTCCGGGGCGAACGGCGGCGTCTACGACCAGGGCAACGGGGCGTTCTTCATCGACTCCCGAACGCGCACACGCGACGTGACCGACGGTCTCTCGAACACGGTCTTCATGTCCGAGCACCTCATCGGCAGCGGGGCCGCCGACAGCACCCGTGGGGTGGCGAACACCACGAACGAGCGCGTCCTCGCCTCCGTCTGGAACGCAACGGCGCCAACCGTCGAGGACTCCTGGTGCCTCGACGACTCCTCGCAAGTGCTCTTCGGGCGCGGCGAGAAGTGGGCGGACGGTTCCGTCAACGACACCGGCTACAACCACTTCCGCACGCCGAACTCCGACGTCAACGACTGCTACTCGCGGTTCGCCGCCCACAAGTCGGCCCGCAGCCGGCACACGGGGGGCGTCAACGTCCTGCTCGGCGACGGTGCGGTCCGCTTCGTCGGCGAGAACGTCAACCTCGAGACGTGGCGACGCCTCGGCAACCGCGAGGACGGCGAAGTCGTCGGCCCCTACTGACAACCCCTCTTGAACAACGGAGAGTCGAGATGAACTCGAAACCTTCGAGTCGGCTGAGAACGGACCTCCTCGTCGCGGCGTCGGTCCTGCTGGTGTTCCTCGTCACCCCGGCGCTGCCCGGCGAGTCTGCCCCGGACACGCCGAAGTGGCCCGGATTCCTCGGGGCGGGAGCCGGGGAGGTCGACGCGGAGTCGATCCCGTTGGAGTGGAGCGAGTCGAAGAACCTCGCCTGGCAGGCCGACCTCGCGGGGTACGGCCAGTCGAGCCCGGTCGTCTGGGGGGACCGCGTGTTCGTCACCTCGATCGACGGGCCGGAGAAGGAACGCTGCCTCGTCACGGCCCTCGCGCTCGCAGACGGGTCGAAGCTGTGGCAGAAGTCCTTCGACGCCTCCGTCAAGACGAAGTGGAGCTACTTCGTCAGCAAGGCGGCCCCCACGCCAGCCGTCGACGCCGACGCACTCTACGTCTTCTTCGAGAGCGGCGACCTCGTCGCCTACTCGCACGACGACGGCGAGGAACTCTGGCGGAGGTCGCTGTCCAAGGAGTACGGCGAGATCGACAGTGAGTTCGGCCTCGCCGCCTCGCCCGCTCAGACGAAGGACCGCCTCTTCGTTCTCGTCGACAACGAGGGGGCCTCGTATCTGCTGGCTGTCGAGAAGCGGACCGGCAAGGAGGTCTGGCGAACCGAGAGGACGAGTCGACAGAGTTGGAGTTCTCCGGCCATCGTCCCCGTGGACGGCGTGCCCTGCGTCGTCTGCAGTTCCGAGGGAAGCGTCGACGGCTACTCCGCCGAGACCGGCGAGCGACTCTGGAGCTTCGACGACGTCGGCGGGAACACGGCCGCCACCCCGCTGCCGTTCGGCGACGGCCGCTTCCTCGTGGGGGCCGGAGCAGGCCGCGGCGGACGGAACGCGGCCTCGGCCCGCAAGTCGAACTTCGCCATGCACGTCGCGCGGGACGGCGACGAAGTCCTGCCAGAGGTGACGTGGCGGACCGAGGAGGCGACGCCGACGTTCGGGTCGCCGGTCGTGCACGCGGGTCACGCCTACTGGGTGAACCGTGCAGGTGTGGTGTACTGCTACGACTCGGCCACCGGCGAGCAGCGTTACGCCGAACGAGTCGACGCCCAGACCTGGGCCACCCCGCTCGGAGTGGGCGACCGTGTCTACCTCTTCGGCAAGGACGGGAACACGGTCGTCCTCGCCGCCGGTCCGGAGTTCCGCGTGCTGGCCCGCAACCAGCTCTGGGACGCCTCGAAGATCGCCCCCGACCCCAAGGCGGGCGAGAACGAGGAGAGCGAGGAGCGGCGGCGCTCCGCGGCGATGTTCGCGAAGCCCGTGCAGTACGCGGCCGCGGCCGTTCCCGGAACCCTGCTCGTCCGCCGGGGTCGCGTCCTCTACGCCCTCCGCAACGGGAGTGCTCCGGAGTGACGGCGCGGGCAGAAGGCTGAACGAGACAAGCCCGGCATCCTCGAGGATGCCGGGCTTTCGTTCTCTCAGTGCGCGGACCGAACGCTCACTCGGCTCGCGGGGTGATCGTCACGTCGAGCGGGTTCTCCCACTGCTTGTGCTCGTCGGTGTAGTACAGGTACGCCCGGCTGGCCGGGGCCGTGTACTTGCCGGGGACCGCGGCGACGAGACTGATCGGCAACTCGACCGACTGCTTCGCCTCCATGCCCCGCCAGTAGAGCACGACCTCGCGGCCGAGCACCTCGTACGCGGCGATCTTCTCGGACTTCACCAGTTCCTTGAGCTGGTCGTGCCGGACCTCGAGCCCACCCGGGATGCCGACGACGGCGGTCGGCGTCGGGGCCGTCTCGTCCGTCGTGTTGGCGACGACGACCTTCGCCTCCGTCACGCCCCCCTCCTCCACCTTCTCGTCGACGAGCGAGACGTCGAGCACGAGCTTGCACTCGTCGCTCGACGCGGGTTTCGTGCTGTAGAGGTCGATCGCGATGGCGAACGGCATGCGGCTGCCGCCCGTCATCTCGACGGCGATCTCGTGCTCGCCGGGCGTCAGGTGGTCGACGAGCGAGGGCAGCTCGATCGCCCCCTCCGTCGTGCGGTCGAAGGCGACCGGCTTCCCGACCTTCTCGCCGTCCACGAGGAGCTGCAGCGTGCCGGGGGCCTTCGGACGGGCGAGCATGGCGTCGAAGGCGATGATCGCCTTGAGGGCGAGCACCGTCGACTGCGTCGATCCATACCGACCCGCCTTGCAGACGTCGGTCAGGTGGCGAACACCCTTGTCGGCGAAGTCGACGTAGTCGAGGTCGCTGCAGAACGCGAGCGTGGCGAGGGCGGTCGCCTCCACCACGAGTGCCTCGCCGCCACTGCCGACGATCGACGTCGTCGCCCCGGGGATCCGCCCGTCGATCTCCTGCAGATCGACCAGCTTGTCGAGCATCCTCGTCGCCGCGTCACGGCGACCCGCCTCGATCATCACGTTCGCCCCGAGGGCGAGGACGTAGCTGTTCTTCGTCGCACCGGCGGCCTTCTCGACCCAGTCGACCTCCTTCGCGAGTGCCTTCGGGTCCTCGCCCGCGGCGAGCAGCGCCCAGGTGATGTAGGCGTTCGAGACCTCGGCGTCCGCCAGCCACGTGTGCAGGGCCCGGCGTTCCCGCTTGAAGCCCCCCTCGCCGTCCCGCTGGCCGAGCAGCCACGTCCGCGAGCGAGCGACCATGTCGGCGTCGACGCTGCGAACCTTGGCCATGTCGGCGAACTCCATCAGGCCGTAGGCGGTGAGCGCCTCGTGGCCGGGGTCGGCACCGAACCACTCGAACCCGCCCTGCTTGCACTCGAAGCCGATCAGGCGGTTGTAGCCCTTCTCCAGCATCTCGTTGCTGCGGGAGACGAGTTGCGGATCGACACCCGAGTGCGACAGGAAGTACTGCTGGGCCATCACGAGCGGGTACGTCGACGAGCTCGTCTGCTCGAAGCAGCCGTGCGGTTCGCGGATGAGCCGCTCGAGGGCGGCCGTCATGTTCGACAGCGGCGACGGGTAGACCGAGACGGTTGCCGTCACGCTGCCGGGCACGACGTCGCCCGGCACGACGACCGTCCGCTCGACGGTCGAGTCGGCGTCGAGCATGCCGCCCTTGCCGATCTCGACCGGGAACCCGTTCGGTTTCACGACGAGCGGTCGCGTGACGCGGTCTGCGTAGCCGCCGGCGGAGAGGTCGAGGACGAAGTCGGTCGTGCCCGAGAAGCCGGCCGTGTCGAGAGCGACGATCCGGCGGATCCGACTGTCGGCCGCGAGGTCACGCGGGAACCCGGTGACCCCGGTGATGCGAATCCCCTCGGCCGTCACGCCGAGCTTCGCGTCCGAGAGCGGATCGACCGTCGCGTTGACGACGCCGACCGGCAGGTCGACCACGTCGCCCGAGGTCACTTCGAGCGGCAGTTTCGGTTCGGTGTAGAGCGGCTCGACCGACTCGACGAGGCTGGTGCCGGCCCCGAGCGCCCCGCGGGCGTCGAAGACGTCGGCGACCGCGCGGAAGCTCGTCACGGAGTCGGACAGACCGAACTCGAACGTGGCCGTGCCGGTCTCGTCGGTCTTCACGCCGGCGTTCCAGAACAGTGTCTCGGTGAAGTCGCTCCGCTGGCCCGGTCGGCGGTCGGCACGGACCTCGTGGGCGTACTCGCGGACGTAGATCATCGCCCGCTTGCGCCGCCGCAGGTTGACTTCCTCGTCTTCGAGGAGCAGGCCGTCCGCCTCCCTCGCGTCGGCACGGTCCAGCGCCTTCGCGAGGGCCTGCTGTTCCTTCGCCAGCGGTCGTCCTGCTGCCGGTGCAGGCTCACGCGCGGCCCGAGGGGCGACGGGAGCGGCAGCCGCCGGGGCGACTTCTGCCGCAGCTTCTCCGGCCCGTTCGCCACCCTGCGGTGGGGCGGCGGGCGGCACGGCGGCAGGCGCAGCCTCGCCCGGCGCCCTGTTCGCCTTCGCAGCGTCGACCGGGGCCGCCTCGGGCACTGGGACTTCGGCTTCGGCGGCGTCTGCGAAGTCGAGCGCCAGTCGCTCGACCTCGACGGCTCGTCGAATCTCCCGCCTGGAGGGCAGCTTCAGCGCGAGCACCCGGCGGGCGTCCTCGCCGTGCTCGGCGACGAACGTGGCCGGATCGACGAACGCGAACCGCCGCCAGCCCTGCGTGCCGAGCAGCAGGTCGACCGCCGCGTCGGCCTCCGGGTTCGCCGGGTCGAGGTAGACGTGGGCGTCGGCCAGTTCCCTCGTGTCCTGTTCCAGCAGCACCATCACCGGCAGCCGCGGAGCCTGCTCGCGTTTCTCGATCATCTCGAGCACGCTGTCGTCGGTGACGGTCAGCCCGACCACGGCGGCGGTCGGCTCGCCGGTCTCGTCGGTCGTCTTCACGGTCAGCGTCACCCGACCGCCCGGCACGTACTGCTCGCGGTCGGCCGTGATCTCGACGTTCACGGACTCGCTCGGCTTTCGGAACAGCAGTCGTTCAGCCAGCGGCTCGCCCGTCTCACTCCAGACGGTCGCGACGAGGACGCCGGGCGTCGTCTCCTCGTCGAAGGTCACCTCCGTCACCTTGCCGGCCGTCAGGGCGACTGCCTTCGTGGCGAGTTCGACCTCGCGGCGTCGCAACGTGACCTTCACGGGGCGGTCCTTCGTCGACCGGATCGCCACCACCGACGAGCGAGACGAATGGTCGTCCGCGGCCAGGAGCATGACGCCGTCGGCCTTCGGCTCCGGCAGCGGGATGCGGGTCTTGATGCCGGTCGGCTCGGTGATCCGAAGTTCGTACCGGCCGTTCTTCTCGGGGGTGAAGGCGAAGCGGCCGCGGCCCTCGTGGGTCGTGCGGAACTCACCGACGACCTCGCCGGTACTGTCGAGAACGTCACCGGCGACGTCGGCCGGCTTTTGGGCCGGCGTGCGGGCCTGCAGGTAGACGCGGTTGAGGAGGCCGGCCACGAGGTCGCCCCCCTCCGGGTAGACCTGGACGTCCACCGACTGCAGCAGGATCGGGATCGTCTTGGTCGCGGTCTCGAACACGCCGCCGTCCTTCACGACGAAGGCGATCGTCCCCACGCCGCGGGCCATCTCGGCCGGCAGTGCGAATCGTGCCGAGCAGTTGCCGGCAGCATCGACGACGGTCGTTCCGCGGTGCACCTCGACCCCGTCGACTCGTCCGACGACGTCGACCTCGGCTCCGGCGGGCACGCCCCCCTCGGCCCGTTCGACGTGCATGGTCGCCGAGACGGTGTCGCCCGGCCCGTAGCCGTCGCGGAGGAACTCGATCTGGGTCCGCATTCGCGGGGCGCGGTAGACGCGGACGTCGAACTTCCGCTCGGCCGGGGCGTCACCGGACCACGGGTAGGTGACCTTCACCGTGTACTCGCCGCCCGGCTGCCCCTCGGGGACCTTCCAGGCGAAGCCGAGCACGCTTTCCTCGCTGCGGACCTGGCTCGCCGCGACCGTGTCGCCCTTCGGTCCGATGACGGACAGCGTCCCGGAGACCTGCCGGCTCTGCGGAAGCGGCTTGCCGTCGATCGCACCGAGGACGACGCCGCGGACGAAGACCTTCTCGCCGACCTTGTAGACCGGCTTGTCGGTGGAGAGGTGAGTGAGGTAGCGGTCCGGGCCGCCGAGCGACTTGGTGGTCGCCGGTTCGGGCTTCCGGGCCACCTCGGCGGCTTCGTCGGTTTCGGCCGCGAGCGAGTGCCGCAACAGCACGGCCGCCCCGAGGAGCAGGATCGAGGAACCGAGGAATCGGACGAGTCGGGACTTCATCGGGGTCTCCGCCGCGTGTGAAACGACCGCTGGTGGGGGACGTCGGAATCGTGTACGAATTCGGACGACCGGCCGCGTCACTTGGTTCCCGCGAATTGCCCGATGGTCGAATTCTCGGCGAGAACACGTGATGTCGCTTCCGTCCTCGGCCGTTGCATTCCCGCGGCGAAGCAGTTCCGACACCTCCCCCGAGTCGCGATCCGGTTGCCACGCGAAACATGAACATCGTCTCGAAGATCGCCTGCCGACTCGCTCACGACTTCCTCGCCCCGCGGGACGTTCGACGCGCGATCGAGCGGCTCACGGCGAGTCCGGACCTGACCGACGACGAGAAGTCTCTGCTCGGGAGGATTCCGCTCTCCGTTCACCGCCTCGACGGCATGTACAAGCCGTTCGCCGCCGAACACTACCTGCGAGTCGGGCTCTCGGCCCTGCGGGCCGTCGACGCCGCCCTGGCCGCCTCCGCTCCGGTCGAAGTCCGGCGGATCCTCGACCTCCCGTCGGGACACGGTCGCGTCTGTCGATTTCTGAGGGCCGAGTACCCCGACACCTCGATCACGACCTCCGACATCGCTCGAGGCGCCGCGCGACACAGTGCCAGACTGGTCGGGGGCACGACCGTCCCGTCGCAGCAGGACCTCGGCTCGCTCGACCTCGGCGAGCCGTACGACCTGATCTGGTGCGGCTCTCTGGTCACGCACCTCGACGAGACCCAGACGACCGCGTTGCTGCAGTCCTTTCGCCGGCACCTCGCGCCCAAAGGGGTCTGTGTCGTGACGGCCCAGGGGGAGTTCGTGGCCGAGCGACTCCGCGTCGGCTCCCATCACTACGGCCTGCCGACGTCGGCGATACCGAAGCTGCTCGCGCACTACGAGGCAACCGGCTACGGCTACGCCGACTACCGTACCGCCGCCCCCGGACTCGGGATCTCGATCACGTCGCGGGAGTGCGTCCAGCGGGTTGCCGAGAGTGTCGGCAACTGGACGCTGACGAGCCACGTCGAACGCGGCTGGGACGATCACCAGGACGTCGTAGTCTTGCAGGCCCCTGCCGGCGACCGTTGACGAGGGTTGGCCGTCACTCGATCACGGCGGGCACCTGCTGTGGCAGGCACTCGGGCGCCCGAGCCCCTACCCGCCGCCTCCTCGCGAACGAAGTCCTCGGCGCGCGAGAGGTTCGTTGCCGGTTCCCGGTCGCAACGCATCTCCCCCAGCGCGAGACGAACGGGTTCACGACGACCGGCGGACAAGTTCGATCGACGACTCCGAGAACCGGGTGGAGCGAGGCTCCCTCACGCAACGGTCCCCCTGCGTCAGTCACGGGCGTCGCCAGCGGCGGCGGACGTTTTTTCCACCCGTCCGCAAACGCGACCCACGGTTGTCTCGTAGGAACGGGGAGACGAGGTCACACCTCGTCCCGACAACGAACGTCGTGATCGACCGGGCCCGTCGGTTGCGAAGGCACGTCATCGTGCCCCCTCACGGCCGTCCCACCCACGTCGATCCAGTCCAGCAGCCGACTGCGCCCTCCGTCCGCGCGGAACACGCTGTACTTCCCCCACGAACGCAAGGAGTTTCCCGTGCCACGTCGCCGCTTGACGTCTCCGTCCGTGCTGGTAGCCGGATTCCTCGCCGTCGCGGTCGCGCTCTCGGTCGCGCTGCTTCCCGACCTTCGTGCCGACACGTCGCCCGGCGCCTCGCCGGCCAACCTCGCCCATGCCGAGTCGCTCTCCGAAGCCTTCCGCACGGTCTCTCGCGACCTCCGCCCCTCGGTCGTCAGCATTCGGTCGGTGAAGCGGGTTCAGCCCGTCTCCGGCAGCCTGCCCGGCGGCCTCGACGGGTTCCCCCCGGAGATTCGCCGCTTCTTCGAGGAGAACGGCGGAACGCTCCGTTTCCGGCCCCAACAGGGCGGCAGCGTGCAGCGTGGGACGGGAACCGGGGTCGCCATCAGCCGCGACGGCTATATCGTCACGAACAACCACGTCGTCCGCGGCGCCAGCGAGGTCGTCGTGACCCTCCACGACGACCGTGAGTTCGAGGCGACGGTCGTCGGCACCGACGCCCAGACCGACCTCGCCGTGCTCAAGATCGACACGACACTCGTCCCGGCCCGCCTCGGCGACTCGGACGCGACGCAGGTCGGCGACTGGGTGCTCGCCATCGGCAGTCCCTTCGGGCTCGACCAGACCGTGACCGCGGGGATCATCTCCGCGAAGGGCCGCGACAACGTCGGCCTCGCCGACTACGAGAACTTCCTGCAGACCGACGCCGCGATCAACCCGGGCAACAGCGGCGGACCGCTCGTCAACCTCCGCGGCGAGGTCGTCGGCATCAACACGGCCATCGCCTCCCGCAGCGGCGGCAACGCCGGCGTCGGCTTCGCCATCCCGGCCAGCATGGTCAAGCAGGTCACCGAGGCGCTCCTCGAGCACGGACGTGTCGAACGTGGCCGCATCGGAGCACTCATCCAGAACCTCTCCGACGACCTCGCCCGGTCCTTCGGGTTCGACGGGGACACGGGCGTGCTCGTCGGCGACGTGCTCGAAGACGGCCCCGCCGAGCGAGCCGGCCTCCGCAGCGGCGACATCGTCGTTCGCTACGGCGGACGCCAGGTGAAGAACGCAACACAGCTTCGCAACGCAGTTGCAGCGACGAAACCGGGCCGCGAGGTGAACGTGGACTTCTTCCGCGACGGCGAACAGCGTCAAGTCACGGTCGAGATCGGACGACTCGAAGGTGAGAAGCCCACCGCAACCGACGCCC
Source organism: Planctomycetaceae bacterium (assembly GCA_028284885.1). Taxonomy (GTDB): domain Bacteria; phylum Planctomycetota; class Planctomycetia; order Planctomycetales; family Planctomycetaceae; genus JANQQW01. The sequence continues at coordinate 11,721 of JANQQW010000051.1, read as the reverse complement.
AGACCGGCAAGGCCGGCGAACTCGGCCTGACCGTCCGCACGCTCGACGCGGAACTGGCCGAGCGACTCGAGCTCGACGGTTCGACGAGCGGTGTCGTCGTCGCCGGTGTGCAGAACGGCAGCGTCGCGAGCGAAGCGGGACTGCGAGTCCGAGACGTGATCGTCGCCGTCGACGGGGAAGAGGTGACCGGCGCCGGTCAGTTCGAAGCGGCTCTCGACGGAGCAGACGACTCCGCCGGGGTGCGACTCCGCGTGCTGCGGAACGGCGCGAGGCTGTTCGTCTTCCTGCCGACCGGGACGTGATCGTTCGACGAGGTCGATCCCCGCGGGCCGCTCCGACGAGTTCGGGGTGGCCCGTCTGCGTACGCTCTCCTACCCGTTGAGCCCGGCCAACTGGTTGGACAGCGTCAACGCGCGGATCACCACGAACGTCGCGACGAAGACGAGGTTGGCGGCCACCACCGACAGGCGTTCCAGACGGAGGCGATCGACGTCGACCTCGGTCTCCGCTCGTCCGAACAGGACTCGTCGATTCCAGGCGAGCAGTCGTCCGGGGATCGTCTTCCACGAGCCGCCTGCCGCCCGGCACAAGGCGCCGACCTGCAGGAGCGAGCAGACGTTGCCGACGAAGCAGTAGGGGCAGCCGTGGGCCAGCCCGCTGATCAGCAGGAACAGCAGGTAGACCGCCAGCAGCGCCGCCGGGACGGCGAGGAAGAAAAGCAGGTAACGCATCGACCGCCCGACCGTCGGCCCCAGCCACGCCCCGAGCAGCAGCTCGAGCACGAGCGTGACCGAGTAGGTCATTCCGAGCCCGGACAGCGGCACGCCCGCCACGAGGTGCTCGGCCGGTTCCTCGAAGGGCGGGCACGTCGTCCCGAAGACCGGCTCGCAGGGGTCGAAGCGGGTCCCGGCCAACGCCGAGAGGTCGCGGACGAACAGCGGCATCCCCGCCGCGATCGCGATCGCCGCCACGGTCAAGCACGGCCAGATCGGTCCGAGCCTCGTCTCGTCCGACATCACGTTCTCCCAGTCACGCGGCTCGCCGCAGTCCTGTCGGTCGGCGGTCGTCCAGCACGGACTCGATCGCGTCGAGCGTCCGATTCGTCGCCCCCCGCTGGGCGAGGACGACCGACTTGGCCCGGTCCCCCATGCGAGCCGCTGCCTCGGGCCGTTCGAGCAGGTCCCGAACGGCGGCTGTGAACTCGTCTCCGTCGCGAACGACCCTAGCCGCCTCGACCTGGGTGAGCGACGCGACGACTTCGGCGAAGTTCCAGGTGTGGGGGCCGAACGTGACGGCCGCTCCGTACCCGGCCGGCTCCATCATGTTCTGCCCGCCACGGCTGGTGACGATGCTGCCGCCGACGAACGCGACGTCGGCGAGTCCCCAGCAGGCCCCGAGCTCCCCCAGCGTGTCGAGCAGCCGGACGGCGGCGGCGTCCGTCGTGCTCTCGGTCCGCTCACGTCGCCGGACGAGTTGGTGGCCACGCTCGACGACGAGCTTCGCGACCTCGTCGAAACGCTCGGCGTGTCGTGGGACGAGGACGAGTCGGAGATTCGGGAACTCGGACCGCAGGGCCTCGAACGTCTTGAGGGCCAGTCGTTCCTCGGGGGCCTGCGTGCTCCCGGCGACGAACACGACGTCGTCGGCCCCCAAACCGAAGGCCCGGCGCAGCTCGAGCGTGCCCGGATTGCCGCGGTCGGTCTCCAGATGGTCGAACTTCACGGAACCGGTCACGCGAACGTGGTGCGACGGCGCGCCGAGGTCCCGGAAGCGTTCGGCGAAGGTCTCGTTCTGAACGGCGATCACCTTCAACCCCCCGAGCAGCCGCCGCACGAGGAAGCGGATGCGGGCGTAGCCCCGTTGGCTGCGTTCGCCGAGGCGTCCGTTTACGAGCCCGACCGGCACCTTCGCGCGGCGGGCGGCCAGCAGGAGATTCGGCCACAACTCCAGTTCGACGAGCACGATCGCCGTGGGACGAAGCCTTGCGATCGCTCGCGAGACCGCCCAGGTGAAGTCGAGCGGCAGGAAGCAGACCGTGCAGCCCGGGAACTTCTCCTTTGCGACGTCGTGACCGGTGGAGGTGGTCGTGCTCACGACGACGTCGAGATCCGGACGTCGTTCGCGGAGGCCGGCGACGATCGTCCGCAACTGCAGCACCTCGCCGACGCTGACGGCGTGAAACCAGATCCGCTGCCGGCCGGCCAGGAGCTCCGGGACCAAACCGAGCAGCTTCTGGCCCCAGCCACGGCGGTACTTGCCACGCAACATCCGCGACACGATCACCGGCGAGACGGCGACGAGGAACACGGCGTAACAAAGGTTGAGGCACCAGCGAAGCACGGCGACCGTCGTCTCGGCGGGGGCAGTCCGTTCCGGCGGGAGTGTCCGTCGGACCGTGGGACACGGTCAAGATCGGATGCAGCGGGGCGGCCGCGGGGCGTCGATCGGCAGGACCTGCCGGTCCCGGGGGGCCTTCTGCGGATTCTCGGTCCGGATCCGGGATCGAGTTCAAGAATCGCTCTTGCGGCAATCGGGGACGGCTGGCAACATCCCCGCCCTCTCCTGCGACTCCCTCTCCACCACCAACGACGGACCCTCCCCGTGAGAACCACGTCTCTCGCTGCGCTCGCCGTGTGCCTGGTCGCGGCTTCCGCGGCCGCTCAGGCTCCCTGCAACTCCTGCCAGACGAGCCCCGGCTGGCGACCGGTCGGCCAACCGACGACCGTCCTGCAGCCACCCCTGACGACGGCGCCTCCGGTCGTCACGCAGCCAGCGCCGTACCCGCCCGACCCGTTCGTTCCGGGCATCGATCCCGGCTTCGGCGGCTTCGGCTCCGACCCGCTGTTCGACGCCTTCCCGCCGTTCGACGGCCCCGGCGTCCCGGCACTCGGTGAAGCCGTGCCGGCCGCGGCCTACGCGAACAACCTCGGCCGGATGGACTCGAACAACCGGTTGAACGTCTTCGACAACTACTCGGCCATCCCCACCTCGCGGCTGTGGGTCGGCTACCAGCTCACCGACCGCCAGCAGTCCGATGTCCGCCTCGTCAACGGGGCGACGGCGGCCCAGTTCGCGGCCCTCAACGGAGGCCGGACGCTGCTCGGCCAGAACTCGGCCCAACTCCTGCGGGCGGGCGGCGAACTCGCCTTCACGCCGCGGTTCTCCATCGCCGTGCAGGGCCAGTACACCTGGCCGGGCGACGACAACGCGGCCCAGGAAGACTGGACCAACCCGCAGATCATCGTCAAGCACGTCATCACTCAGGGCCCGTTCACCACGGTCTCCGGCGTGTTCGGCATCGCGATCGAGGCGGGCAGCGACCGGTTCGTCATCAACGACGCCAGCACCCGTGTGATCCCCGGCGTCCTGTTCCACCACGCGGTCAACCAGGACGTGTTCGTCCAAGGTGGTGGGTCCTTCAGCTTCGCCTCGCGAAACGACACGAACACGTTCGACTGGTCGCTCGGGTTCGGCTGGTGGGCGTACCGGGCCCCGGGCGCCGGCCTGCCTCGGTACCAGCAGTTCGACCACTGCGTCGACTCGGACACGTACGGCACTCGCGGCGGGTGCGGCTCCTGCCGACGCGGCTGTGGCGGCTGCCGGCCGTGGTGCCGTGGGAAGTGGATTCAGGGCATCGCCCCGGGCGTCTACTTCTTCGGCAAGCACGCCCTCAACGACAACGACCGGCTGAACGCCTTCGGCCTGAACTACACCGACCCGACCGGACTCGCGGTCGCCCGTTACGAGGAAGGCCGACACATCCTCGACATCACCGTCGGCGGCACGGTGCTGCTGAAGCACAACCTCTCGCTCAACCTGGGCTACAGCTTCCCCATCACGGGGGCCCGGGCCCGCAACAACGAGTTCCTGATGGCCCTCAACTGGAACTTCTGAGCGAGTGCGAATGTCGTTCGCTCAGCGGCGTGGCAGCGGCCGGCGAACCGGGAACGGCGGCCTCTTCTCGCCGCCCTTCACCACGAACTTCACTCGCTTCGTCGGCTTGGGAACGATCAGCATGTCGTAAGGCTGCGTGAGGGCCTGCGTGGTGATCGCCCCGGGTCCCGGGCTCGTCTTCAGCACCACGACCTCGACGAAGTCCTCCTTCTCGACGACCCCCTTGATGCGGATTCCGTGGCCGCCGGTGTTGCGCTGCCCCAGGAACACGGCGATCACGGCGTGCTTCTCGAAGTCGACGGCGGGCAGCTTCGGTTGCGGGCTGACGGTGCTGTGCACCTTCTTCCAGACCTTCTCCCACGTTGCCGCGTCCGTAACGACCTGCTCGCCCGCCTTCGTCGCCCCCGAGTAGGAACCGGTGAACCGGGACTTCGCCTTGCCGTCGTCGGCTTCGGCGCAAACAGCGGCGAGGATGAGGAACAGGCAAGACACGGGGATCCGATTCACGGCACTGGCTCCGGTGTTGGGTGGCTTCACGGCACGGGACCATTCGACGAGAACGACCGGCGTCGAGTTCCAGGCACTTTCGCGCGCGACGGCCGTCCGGCACAATGTCGTGAAGCCGAAGCGGTCCTGCTTCGCGTGTCAGCCTTCGATCCGCCACCGAGAGTCTCCTGTGAAGTCGTTCGCCCTCCGGTTCACCTTGTTCGGCTTCGCAGCCGTTGCCCTCGCCCCGATGCTCCAGGCCGCCGAGCCGGTCCGGCACTCGTTCCTCGGCGTCGGCAAGGGGGCGAAGACCGTGATCGTCGGCGAGAACGGTGAAGTCGAGTGGTCGCTCGACGTGCCGGCCAGCGACGGCTGGGTCCTCCCGAACGGCAACGTGATTCTCGCGCTCTACGCGACCAAGGGCTTCCCGAACGGCGGTGTCGTCGAGGTCGATTGCAAGACGAAGGAGTTCGTCTGGAGCTACGCGGGTCGCCAGAAGGAGACGAGCACTGTCCAGCCGTTGCCGAATGACGAGTTCCTGGTTGCCGAACTCGGCCCCGAACCGCGGGCGGTCGTGATCGACAAGTCCGGCGAGGTGCTAAAGACGACGCCGCTGCAGTGCCAGAAGCAGAACTTCCACATGCAGACGCGAATGCTCCGCGTGTTGCCCAACGGCAACTACCTCGCGCCGCACCTGCTCGACTTCGCCGTGAAGGAGTACGACCCGAAGACCGGCGAGGTCGTGAAGACCTTCCCGACGGACGACCGGGGACGGGCGAAGCGGGACTGGCCGTTCACCGCCATCCGGCTGAAGAACGGCAATACGCTCGTCGCCTGCACCAACGGCAACCGGGTGATCGAACTCGACGAGAACGGGAAGATCGTCTGGAGCGTGACCAACGAGGACTTGGGCGAGAACGTGATCGACGACGCCTGCGGTGCCCAGCGACTGCCCAACGGAAACACCGTCGTCGCCAGCTACCACGCCAGGGGGAACGCGGTGAAGCTGTTCGAGGTGACCCGCGACAAGAAGATCGTGTGGCGGTATGCCGGCGGCCGACACGGCTTCCACCACTTCCAGATTCTCACCACGAACGGCAAGCCGCTCGCCGAGAACACCTGGAAGTAACGAGCGTCACTTCCCTGCTGCCTCGACCTTCGACGCGAGTTCCTGCACAGTCGCCTCGGCGTCCCGCAGTCGGCGGAGCGTGTCGATCCGCACCAGTTCCTTCCGCTGCTGTCCGCTGGCCCAGCGGGCGGCCTGCCGGGCGTCCATCCCCTCGGGGATCTCGAGCGGCAGCGGCGTCTGTTCCAGAATCCAGTCGTCACTCCGCTGCGTGGCGAGCGGCACGCCCTGGTTGTTCACGAGGTTCGCCATCGGGTTCCGCGCCCACGCGTAACGGTAGTGGACCGGCTCGGCGACGTGCGGACTGCTGAGGACGAGCATGTTCTTCTTCAGTCGAGGGCGGTTGCGGTCGTCCACGCCGTCGGCGAAGTACTCGACGTTCGCCGGGTGGAAGACGCGGTCCTCCCCCGCGACGGCGAAGCCCAGCATGCGGCCGTCGCTGTCGTCGGCCGTGCGAACGCTGGTGCTCATCGTCAGTCGAATCACGCCGTCGGCGACGACCACCTCGTCAATGGTCGGCGGCTGCCAGCGCTGCTCGCTCCCCCGCCCGGCCAGCAACTCGTACTGGGTGACGAGTGCCCACTTCGCGGCTCGCTCGCCGGCCGGCACCTTGATCTGCGGGTGATACCAGCTCTTCCTGAGGTCGAAGGAACTGACGAAGCCGATCGTCTCGTCGCCCGCCTGTTGGAAGTCGCGGTAGGTCTGGTGCTGGGCCTCGCGAATGAGCGGTCCCACGTCGTACATCGGTCGCGAGAAGTTCTCCCACGTCTGCGGCTCGCCGGCCGTGCACAGGGAGATCACGCAGAACGGCAGCTTCTCGTCGCCGAAGGCCGACCGCCACGACGTGATCATCGGCCCGAAGACCTGACCGTACATGCGGGCGCCGGCCGAGCCACTGAAGCAGTTGTTGAAGCCCTGATGGAAGACGGCCCCCTTGACCGCGAGCCCTTCCAGCGGACGGATCATGCTCGCGTAGCAGTAGCCGGGGCGGGTGCGGTCGGCGGCCGGGCCGGGCCGGAGGTCGCTGGGCGGCTGGCTGTCGGCCGGCAGCGGGTTGCCCTGCTTCTCGCGGTTCGCCTTGTCACGCTCGTACTTCTCGACGCGTTTCTGCAGATCCGCCTCGGCGTCCCACGCGGCGATCTTCTCGTCCCACGCGGCGAGCAGGTCCTTTGTCTCGGCACCGTCGATTCCTGTGATCACGTCTTGCGGCGTCCACGTCTCGACGGTCGTCCCGCCGACGGAGGCGTCGATCAGGCCGATCGGAACCCGGGTCGCCATGTGCAGCCGCCGGCCGAAGACGTAGCCGATGGCCGAGAAGTCCCGCACGCTCTCCGGCGTGCACTCGGCCCAGTCCCCCTTGGAGAAGTGCCGCTTCGACCAGTTGCTCCACTCCAACAGCCGCTCGAAGCTGCGGACGTACTCGAACCCCTTGCCGCGGGGGACGGTCAGAAGCCGGATCTGTGGGAAGTTCGCCGAGACCGCCTCGAGTTCGCCGTCCTCCACCTTGACGATGTCGAACTCCATGTTGCTCTGCCCGCCGAGCACCCAGACGTCGCCGACGAGCACGTTGCCGAGTTCGACGGTCTCCTCCTTGCCCTTCACCACGAGCGTCTGCGGCTCGGAGTGAGCCGGCACGGGTTCGAGCGTGACCTCCCACGACCGGTCGTCCGCGGCCGTCGCCTCGGCCGTCTGGCCGACGAACGAGACCGTGACCTTCTCGCCCACCGCGGCCCAACCCCACACTCGGATCGGCTTGTCCCGCTGCAGCACCATGTTCGCCTGGAAGACGTTGCTCACGCAGAGCCCGTCACCGATCGCCGGGACGCGGACGACGTCCTTGCGCGGCAGTTTCTCCTGGGCAAGGGCCGCAACCGTCAACGTCGACAGCGACAGGCAGATCGTGACACTCGTGATGGCAACTCGCTTCCACGCCGTCATCTCGGACCTCTTCTCAAGGGACTGTGGATCGGTTGGGCAGATCGACCTCTGAGCTTAGCGTCTTCGGTCGAGCATTGTCTCCCAACCACCCGTGTCCCGGATTCGTTGTACGCGGGCCGTGGCCTCTTCGACAGAATGGGTGAAGCGAGGAGTCTGACATGCCGACTGACGATCTCACCTACTGGACGGAGTCGTACTCCTTCGACCGGAACGGCGTCCTCACGATCAAGGTCTCGGGTTCGGACGGGGGAACGCTGTGGACCGGTGCGATCGCCTTCGAGCCGACGCACGCCGACTACGGATTCTGGCGGTGGGTCGTCCGCAGCCCACGCCGCCGGCAGGGCCTGAAGCACGGGGCCGAGATCTCGGAGCTTCGCCGCCAGTACGCCCGTCGGTGGCGATTCTGGTAGGGATTCGCTCGGCGAGTCGGCTTCGGCTACCGAGTGAGTCGGCCGTTCGCTAGACTTCCGCCGCCCCGAAGTCGTCCGTTGAGCGAGGTTTGCCGTGATCATCGTGTTGAAGCCGTCGGCCACCGAAGAGCAGATCGACCACATCGTCGAGAAGGTGACGGACCTCGGTCTCCGGACCGACGTCTCCAAGGGGAGTGCGCGGACGCTGATCGGCGTCATCGGCGACGAGGACAAGATTCGCTCGGCCCCGCTCCAGGCCTTCCCAGGCGTGGAGAAGGTGATGCCGATCCTGAAGCCGTACAAGCTCGCCAGCCGGGAGATGCAGGAGGAGCCCTCGGTCGTCGATCTCGGCCACGGCGTGAAGGTGGGCGGCGGCAACCTGATGATGATCGCCGGACCGTGCGCCATCGAGAGCGAGGAACGGCTGCGGTCGATCGGCGAGTCGGTCAAGGCGTCCGGCGCGAACGTCCTCCGCGGCGGAGCCTACAAGCCGCGGACCAGTCCCTACAGCTACCAGGGCATGGGCGAGGAAGGGCTCAAGATTCTGCAGTCGGTCGGCAACGACCTCGGCATGCCGACGATCACCGAGGTCATGGACCCGCGACAGGTCCATGTCGTCGCCGAGTACGCCGACGTCCTGCAGATCGGCGCCCGCAACATGCAGAACTTCAACCTGCTGAAGGAGGTGGGCGAGTCCAAGCACCCGGTGCTGCTGAAGCGGGGCATGTCGGCGACGGTGAAGGACCTGCTGATGTCGGCCGAGTACGTCCTCGCCGGCGGCAACAAGGACGTGATCCTCTGCGAGCGGGGCGTCTGCAGCTTCGACAAGTCGACCCGGAACATGCTCGACCTCGCGATGGTGCCGAACGTGAAGGAGACGTGTCACCTGCCGGTCGTCGTCGATCCCAGCCACGCCACGGGCCGGCCGGAACTGATTCCGTCGATGAGTCTCGCGTCGGTCGCGGCCGGGGCGGACGGCGTGCACATCGAGGTGCACGACTGCCCGGAGGAGGCGATGAGCGACGGCCCGCAGGCCCTGCTCCCCGAGCAGTACGCCGAGGTCATGGAGCAGATGCGGAAGCTCGCCGAGGTGCTCGGCCGGTCGATCCCCGAGCCGCTCGTCGCCGTCTGAGTTCTCTCCCACACCGAAGCGCTTCGCAGATTCCCGTGGCATCCGGGACTTTCCCGGATACCATGCGGTCATAACTTTGCGGATGCAGATCGCTTCGGGTTGGAGTGACCGATGAATGGTTCTCGAGTTGGTGTGTTCGTCGACGCGTCCCACGTGATGGCGAACGGTGGCTACGGCATGCGTTACGACATCCTGCGGGGCTTCGCCACCAGGACCGGCTCGGAACCGTCGCGGCTGAACGCCTACGTCGCCTACGACGACGAACGAGCCGCCGACGACGCCGACTACCGCGCGAAGACCAGCCGGTACTACTCGGTCCTCCGCGACATCGGCTTCAAGGTCGTGCAGCGGCGTTTCCAGCGCGAGGTCAACGAGGCCGAGGGGACCGTGACGATGCGGTCCAACGTCGAGTTCGGCCTCGCGGTCGATCTCCTGCTCCAGGCGGAGAAGCTGGACCACGTGCTGCTCGGGACGGGGGACGGGGACTTCGTGCCGGTCGTCCGTGCCCTGCAGAACCGGGGCTGCCGGGTCGAACTCGTCGCGTTCGACAACGTCTCGCGGCAACTCCGCGAGGAGGTCGACGCGTTCTACTCCGGCTACCTGATCCCCAACCTGCTGCCCGGCGACGGCGGCCGCAACGAGCCGACGTGGGGCGAGATCGGGTCGCGAGTTCGCGGGTACTGCTACCACCACAACGACGAGAAGCGGTTCGGCTTCTTCCGCTACCTCGTCGAGGCGACGGACCACCTCTGGATCACCGACCACACGAACCCCGACTGCCCGTACAAGTCCGCCTACTTCTGGGACAACGAGCTTCCCTCGGACATCGACGTGGCGGACGTGCTCAACCGCGACCACGTGTTCGAGTTCACGCTGACCGAGGGCCCGCCCGGCAAGCCCCCCACCGCCGCCGAGATCGACCTCGTCAGCCGCGGCTGACCGCCCCGCTTCGATCCACACACCGCTCGAGGAGGCCGCCGTGCTCCGGCACACGCTCGCCGCCGCCTGCGTCACGTTCGGACTGACGGCCGCGGCCCTCGCCCAGAACCCGCAACTGGTCGCCCCGACCGATCCCCTCTCCCCGGCGGAACAACGGGAGAAGTTCCGACTGCCGCCGGGCTTCGAGATCCAGCTGGTCGTGTCGGAGCCGCTCGTCGGGCAGCCGATGAACCTCGCCTTCGACGCGGCCGGGCGACTCTGGATCACGAGTTCGCTCGAGTACCCGTACCCGGTGAAGGGCGAAGGGGTGCAGCCTCGCGACGCCCGATTCGGCCGGCCGAGCGAACACCCGGCTCGCGACCGGCTCGTCGTCGTCGAGGGGATCGGCGACGACGGCAGGCCGGCGAGAACGCGCGTCTTCGCCGACGGACTCAACATCCCGATCGGCGTCCTCCCCACGCCGAAGGGACCGCTCGTCTACGACATCCCGACCATCTCCCTGCACCGCGACCGCGACGGCGACGGTCGGGCCGACGACGAGAGGTCGCTGTTCGACGGCTTCGGCAACGTCGACACGCACGGTATGAACAACGGCTTCACCCGCTGGATCGACGGCTGGGTCTACGCCTGCCACGGATTCCGGAACACGTCGAAGGTCCGGCAACTCGGTCGGGACGGGCAGCCGGTCGTCCTCACCATGAACTCCGGCAACACCTACCGGTTCAAGGAGGACGGCTCCGCGATCGAGCAGTTCACCTGGGGGCAGGTGAACCCCTTCGGCCTGACGTTCGACGAATACGGCAACGCCTACACGGGCGACTGCCACTCGATGCCGCTGACGATGCTGCTCCGCGGGGCGTACTACAGCAGCTTCGGCAAGCCGCACGACGGGCTCGGCTTCGGGCCGGACATGATCGACCACAGCCACGGCAGCACGGGCATCTGCGGCCCCGCCTACTACCAGGCGGACCACTTCCCGCCCGACTACCGTGACAACCTCTTCCTCTGCAACCCGGTCACCGGTCGCGTGCACCGGGACAAGCTGGAAAATCGCGGCAGCACGCGGTTCGTCGTCACGCAGCCCGACTTCGTCACCTGCGACGACCCGTGGTTCCGCCCGGTCGATTGCCAACTCGGGCCGGACGGCTGCCTGTACGTCGCGGACTTCTACAACGCCGTCATCGGCCACTACGAGGTCCCGCTGACGCACCCGAAACGGGACCGCTCGCGGGGACGGGTCTGGCGGATCGTCTACCGCGGCGAGGACGGTGCAACCGATCCGCCGCCGATGCCGAACCTCGACAAGCTCGATCTCGACGGGCTCCTCCGGAAACTCGGCGACCCGAACCTCGTCGTCCGCACGCTGGCCACGAACGCCGTCGTCGACCGCGCGTCCGACGACCGGACGGCCGCGGGCACCCGCGCGGCCGTCAAGTCGCTGCTCGCCGGCGAGTCCACGCCCGAGCAACGGGCTCACGCTCTGTGGATCCTCCACCGAGTCGGCGGGTGGAACGCCGAGTTCGCGGCGTCGTTCTCCCGCGACGACAGCCTGCTCGTTCGGACCCACCTCGCCCGCGTCCTCGGCGAACGCAAGCTGCTGTCCGGCGTCGACCGCCGCCGACTGACGCAACTGCTGTCCGACGTCGACGGTTTCGTTCGCCGCGCGGCAGCGGAGTCACTCGGTCGCCATCCGCACGTCGAGCACGTCGAGCCGCTGCTGGATCGGCTCGCCGACGTGCCGACCGCGGACACCCACCTTCGGCACGCCGTGAGGATCGCGCTGCGGAATCAGTTCC
>JANQQW010000020.1 GCA_028284885.1 Planctomycetaceae bacterium | reverse complement strand
CGGACAAGCGGGCCGTCATCGTGTTCCCGCCGAACCTGCAGAAGTCGCGGAAGGCCAAAGTCGTGCCGTGCACGCCTGAGTTCGTGGAGACGGTCGCCGGCCGACCACGCGCCGGGTTCGTGTTCAATCCGGCGTCGCTGAACGGCAGGGGCGGCCGGTACGGTGACGCGAAGAACGCCGGACGCACCATCTCGCGCATCGGCCGTGCGGCTTGCATCGTGGTCAAGCCGTGGGCGACGGAGGACGACGAGCCGTCCTACGCGAGCGCTCACGACCTGCGGCGGACGTTCTGCGACCGCTGGTCCCGGCTGGTGACACCGGCCGTCCTGATGAAGCCGGCGCGGCACGCGAGCATCCAGACGACCATGCAGTACTACGTCGGCCACGACGCCCAGGCGACCGCGGATGCCGTGTTCGCCGCGGTCGGTTCAGCAGCCCCAAAGTCGCCCGATGAAGAACCCAATCGCGCCGGTCACCAACCCAACGATGATCGACAAGAACGTGGCAGGCTGCTTCTCCCAAGCGCGACGGAGAAGTGACTTTTCGGCGTCCAGCACGCGCTCAATGCCGAGTGCGGTGACACTGGCTCTTGGCGGGCCCAACGAAGTCGGCCACCCCTGCTCGTCTCGGTTGGTCACCAAGGCTTCCGGCTTGAGGAGTTGCTCCTCCACGAGCGTGTTGAGGTCGTATGCTACGTCGGCTGGGCCGTCGAACTCAATCTGCCGGCAGCCCATGACCGCCTCCACCCCAAGGTCAGAGACGTCGACGCTGACGCCGTGCTTGTACCTTGCCCGCTTGGCGATGTCACACAGCACGGCGACCCGTCGCTTCTGGACCGCATCAGCAGCCGTTGGCTCGGTGGTCCCCATCGTGGTCCCCACTCGACGATCAAGGCCGAGGCTGTCTAAGCCTCGGCCAAGTCGTAAGTCGTTATGTGAGCGGAGAGGACGAGATTCGAACTCGCGGTACCTGTTGCCAGGCACACCGGATTAGCAATCCGGCCCATTCGGCCACTCTGGCACCTCTCCCCGCGGGCCTCGCGACCCGCGAACGGCTGACTATACGCGACTTCGAGGCGAACGCAAGCCGAGCGTCAGGACGTTGCTACGCGGTTTCGTCGGCCGGCAGCAGCCCCAACTCCAGGGCGATCGTCTGCATCGCCGCGATGCAGAAATCGACGTGTTCGGAGAGATCGACACCGAACTAGGCGGCCCCGTTCGCCACGTCTTCGCGATTCACCGCGGCGGCGAAACTCGCCTGCTTCAGCTTCTTCCGAACGCTCTTCGCCTTCAGCCCCTCCAGCCTTCCGGGGCGGACGAGGGCACAGGCCGTGATGAAGCCGCAGAGCTCGTCGCAAGCGTAGAGCGCCTTGTCCAGCGGCGACCGGCGAGGGAACTCGTCGGCGAGGTAGTCGGCGTGGGAGAGGATCGCGTAGACGACCTCGTCCGGGTAGCCGCGGTCGCGGAGGATCTTCGAGCCCTCGAGCGGGTGGTCCGGCGGGTCGGGCCAGCGTTCGTAGTCGAAGTCGTGGAGCAGTCCGACCCGGCCCCACGTCTCGACGTCCTCGCCCAGCTTCCCGGCGTACGCCCGCATGGCGACCTCGACGGCCAGCATGTGCCGTACGAGGGCCTCGTTCTTCGTGTACTCGCGCACGAGGGCGAGGTCGTCGTCTCGCGTCACGGCCGGCTCCGGTTCACGCGGGCACGTCGTCCTTGGTCCAGTTGCCGTCGACGAGTCGCCAGGCGAGCCCGCCGGGATTGGCGTCCTGGAGCAGCGGCGGCAGGCGGTGGGGGCGGACGTTGTCGTAGCACTGCAGCATGCCGAAGCGGACGAGCGACGCCGGGACGCCGACCGCGGTGAAGCCCGGGTGCCCGGTCGCCGGGAACGGGCCGCCGTGGTTCATGGCGGCGGTGACGGCGACGCCGGTGGGCATCTTGTCGTTCAGCAGCCGACCGACCTGCTGCCGGACCGCCGGGGCGACGCGGTCGTAGGCATCGTCGTCGAGCCCGCCGGTGTCGCTGTAGAGGCAGCCGGTGAGGTTCCCCTCGAGGGCCTCGGCGACGGCGACCATCTCGTCGACGTTTTCGGCGAGGACGAACAGGGTGCCGTTGCCGAACGCCTCGGTCTGCAGCGTCTCGGGGTCGGCGACGAACTTGGCGGCGGTCGTCTTCAGGATCGTGTTCTGGCAGGCGACGCGGGTCGCGTCCGCCGAGTCGCCGCCCGTGACGAGTTCCGCGCCGGCTTCACGAATCGTCTTCACGCCGGCGAGGAACGAACGACGCACCCCTTCGCCGAGCAGCGTCCCGGCGGGGGCCTCCTCGAACTTCGCCTTCACCGCGGCCACGAACTCGTCGCCCGACGGTCCGGCCGGCAACACGACGAGTCCGGGGTTCGTGCAGAACTGGCCCGTCCCCATCAGGCAGCTGCCGACGAACTCGTCGACGACGGCGGCCGCTCGTTCCTCGAGCGTGCCGGGCAGGATGAAGACCGGGTTGATGCTGGAGAGCTCGAGGTAGATCGGCTTGCCGGCGGCGTCGGCGGCCTTCTTGAGGACGAGTCCGGCGGAACGTGACCCGGTGTAACCACTCGCTCCGATCTTCGGGTGGGCGACGAGCAGTTCGCCGTCGGCATGGCTGGTGCGGTAGAGGAGTTGGACGAAGCCGGGCGGCATGTCGGTCGCCTGGGCGGCCTCGTGGGCGGCCTCGGCGAACAGCTTCGTGGTGCCGGGATGCGAGGAGTGCCCCTTGGCGACGACCGGGTTTCCGGCCGCGACCGCGGCGGCGAAGTCGCCGCCGGCGATGGAGTTGAACGCGAACGGGAAGTTGTTCGGGCCGAAGACCGAGACCGGGCCGACCGGGCCGAGGACCGAGCGGACGTTGGCGGCCGAGTCGATCGTCGCGTGGGCCCAGGTTCCCTCGCGAGCCGCGGCGGCGGCCTGACGCAGCTGGTTCGTGGTCCGGGGGAGTTCGCCATCCCGAAGACGCGGCGAGACGGGAAGGGCCGTTTCGAGGTTCGCCGTCTCGACGAGCGCGTCGGTGCGGGCCTCGATCGCGTCGGCGAACGCCCCGAGGAACGCGGCGAACCGTTCCCCCGGCCAGGAACGGACGACCTGGAAGGCCGCATCGGCCGCGGCGATCGCCTGTTCGATCTCGGCTCGGGGACTCACCGGGAACTCGGCCGGCAACGCCTCGCCGTTCGCCGGGTTGCTCGCCTGAAAGCTCTCGGTCGCGGACGAGTCGGTCCACTCGCCGTTCAGAAGGACGGGTTCCATCGTGCTCTTTCGTGTCGTCGTTGTCTCGAACGGCCGGATTGTAGAGCGGCCCGCTCGGACCTTCTACCGCCCGACGCGCGAGCGACGGATGAGGGCCAGTCGAGTCCACGACGCGATCGTCGCGACGAGGATCGCCACGTAGACCGAGCTGGCGAGCAGGTTGGCCGTCGTCAGGCTGAGATGCAGGCCGAACCAGTGACGAGCGAGGAGTTGGACGTACGAGAACTCGGGATCGACGTAGCCGAGTTCGTGGCGGATCCGGAAGTGCCAGTCGGTGCAGAGGCAGTACCCCCAGCCTTTCCACGCTCCGAGCACGAACCACGAGAAGGTCGTGAGGCCGAGGGTGACGAGGTGGGCGACGCGGGTCCGCGGCCACGCCCAGCCGACCATGTTGAACAGGATCAGCAGCGTGTGGGCCACGAAGAACGCGTGGTCGGCGACGACGAGCAGCATGGTCGTGCCCCGTTCGGTGCGCGGTCGGATCACCGGGAGGATCGTCGTCGGGAATCGTCTATTCCGGAGAATCCCGGTCGCGGGAATGTCGGACTCGGTTCTTGGCGACGCACGGCCGACGGTGCTATGAACGACGTGCATCGAGCGGACCACGGCACCGAGCAAGAGATCGGTCATGAGCACGTCGCGACGAGAGTTTCTGGGACGATCGCTGGGGACCTTTGCAGCGGCTGCGCCGCTCGAGGCGTTGCTGCGGAGCACGGCGGGGGGAGCGGAACGACAGTCGAACCCCGGCTACGGGCCGCTCGTGCCGGCGAAGGACGAGGCCACGGGGCTGGAACTGCTCAAGCTGCCGGCGGACTTCCGCTATGTCTCGTACGGTTGGACCGGAGACGCGATGACCGGGGGCCGCAGGACGCCCGACGCCCACGACGGGATGGCCGTCGTCGCCGAAGTCGATGGCGTGGCGACGCTGATCCGCAACCACGAGGTCGATGGCTCGGGGACCCCGATCGGCGGCGAGTCGTTGACGTACGACCCCAAGGGTAAGGCGGGCTGCACACAGCTGAAGTTCGACCTGACGAAGGGGGAGTGGCTCTCGTCCGACGTGGCGATTTCCGGCACCGTCCGAAACTGCGCCGGCGGACCGACGCCTTGGGGCACGTGGTTGACGTGCGAGGAGACGGTCGTCGACGAGACGACGAAGGCGTTCGGCGGGTCGAAGTACGACCTCGAGAAGTCGCACGGCTGGATCTTCGACGTGAAGCCGGACGGCGAGGCCGATCCGACGCCGCTGGAGGAGATGGGGCGGTTCGTGCACGAGGCGGTGGCCGTCGATCCGGAGACGGGCGTCGTCTACGAGACCGAGGACCGGGACACGTCCGGCTTCTACCGGTTCACGCCGAAGCAGCCGGGCAAACTGGCGGCCGGTGGTGCGTTGGAGATGCTGAAGGTCGTCGGCCAGTCCGATTTGCGACGCGGCTGCGAACGGGGAAAGACGCTCGACGTGGAGTGGGTGCCGATCGAAGACCCTCGGCGAGCCCACGCCGACGACGAGAAGCAGGACGGTCTCGGCGTGTTCACGCAGGGCCAAGAGCAGGGGGCGGCGACGTTCGCCCGGCTCGAGGGCTGCTGGTACGCCGAGGACGTCGTCTACTTCTCGGCGACGAGCGGTGGCGACGCGGGCTTCGGACAGGTCTGGGCGTACTCGCCGCGGAACGAGACGCTGACGCTGGTGTACGAGTCGCCGCGTCGCGAGGTTCTGGACTACCCGGACAACATCACCGTCAGCCCCCGCGGCGGTCTGCTGCTGTGTGAGGACGGCAAGGCACCGCGGCACCGGCTGCACGGGGTGACGACCGACGGCCAACTGTTCGACTTCGCCGAGAACGCGGTCGTCCTGAAGAAGGGAGATCGTCGCGCCGTCAAGCCGGGCGACTACCGAGCCCAGGAGTGGTGCGGGGCGACCTTCAGCGCCGACGGACGTTGGCTGTTCGTCAACATCCAGACCCCCGGCGTCACCTTCGCGATCACCGGGCCGTGGGAGAACGGGGCGCTGTGACGGTGTGTCCGTCGGCGGCCGGCTGTCAGTCGGCGTGAATCGGTGACTCGTAGCCGTCCGGCTTGACGGTGACGACCGAGCAGGGGACCTGCGGCAGCAGCTTCTCGCAGGTGTTGCCCACCAGCCAACCGCTGATGCCGGTGCGGGCGATGGTCCCCATGATCAACAGATCGACGTGGTGGTCCTCGATCGCGTCGAGGAGCGCGATGTCGGACGGGCCGGTCTCCACCAACAGTTGAACGCCGTGCGGCAGCGTGCGGTAGTCCGTTCCCTCGAGCTGCTGCTGGAGCCGCTTCTCGGCATCGGCCTTCTTCTCGGCGAGGTCGGCGTGGAAGCCTCCCTGCGTTGGCGTTCCCGTGGCCCACGCCCCGGGGTCGCGGACGCGTTCGACGGAGTGCATCACCAGCAGTCGCGAGTTCGAGGCCTGCGCCGCATCGACGCCGATCCGCAAGGCGGTGTTGCTGACGTCGCTGAAGTCGCTCGCGACCAGGATGACCGACTCGTCGGGGATCGGGTCCGGCTTCGTGACCCAGACCGGACAGGGACAGAAACGGAGCAGTTTCCCCGTCGTGCTGCCGAAGAGGAGCCGCGAGGCGGCGGAGCGATTTCGCGTGCCGCAGATCACGAGGTCGTGTCCGCCGCGCTGCACCTGCTTGACGACCTCTTCCCAAGGCCGTCCGAAGCTCAACTCGCGTGTCGCCTCGACTCCTTCCGCGGCCGCTTTCGCCACCAGTTCGTCGAGCACGGCGAGGGCGGTGTCCTTGACGGTCTTGGCTCCCTCGCCGTCTTCCAGCTGCATCTCCTCGAAGCCGGCCCCCGAGAGTTCGAGCACGGCGTGGAACGTCAACTTGGCGTTGCTCTGGCTGGCGACCCAGATGGCTCGATCGACGGCGATCTTCGTCGGTTCCGGCAGGCTTTCGGTCGCCAAGCGGTCCCCGGACTGCAGGTCCACGCCAACCAGGATGTTCGAGAAGTACTGCACAGCCTTGCCTCCGGCGATGTCGAGCGGTCGGCCGTCCTTCGGCCGAGCCTCCACCCCGATTGTAGCTTGCCGATCGAAACCCCGCATGTCGGACGGCACCGGTTGATTGCGGGTGGCCGGAAAGGCCGATAGGATATTTTGATGATTCAAAAAACGGGCGGTTCCGTCGCGTGCCGACGAGAGCCGGTGATGGTGGAAGTGTGACCGGTCGTTCCTCTAGCTCTCTCGCGGTGCTCGGGCTGCTCGGTGTCGTCGGTTGCGGGGCCGGCGGCGACGCGTCCGAGCCTCGCGACGCCCGGCTGGTCGGGAACGCCGTCGAGGAGATCGCCGCCTTCCCCGGTTCCGGGCGGATCGAGATCGTCTGCACGACCGGCATGGTGGCCGACGTCGTCCGGAACGTCGGCGGGGAGCACGTCGCGGAGTTCCACGCCGGCGGGCAGACGTTCGAGGGGCCGGGGGACCGGCTCGTCGTCCGGCAACTGTACGGGCCAGGTGTCGATCCGCACACGCACCGGCCCACTTCGAGCGACGTCGAGACTCTGGCCTCCGCCCACCTCGTGGTCTTCAACGGGCTGCATCTGGAGGGCACGCTGGCGGACGTGCTCGACCGACGGAGCAGGCGACGACCGACTTATGCCGTGACTCGCGATCTTCCCCCCGAGAAGCTCCTCGTCGACGACTCACAACACGACCCGCACGTGTGGATGGACGTGTCGCTGTGGCAGTCCGTCGCCGCGAACGTTGCCGCCGTCCTGTCGCGGCTGGACCCGCCGCACGCGCAGGACTACGCGACGAACCTCGCGGCCTACGAGAGGGAACTCGACGAACTGCACACGTACGCGAAGGAACGAATCGCCGAGATCCCCGAGGAACGCCGAGTGATCGTCACCGCACACGACGCGTTCGCCTACTTCGCGCGGGCGTACGGCATGGAGGTCCGGTCGATTCAGGGCCTCAGTACGGAGTCCGAGGCGAGTGTTCGCGACGTGAACGAGCTCGTCGAGTTCCTCGTCGAGAGGAAAGTGAAGGCGGTCTTCGTCGAGACGAGCGTGAGCGACCGGAACACGCGGGCCCTCGTGGAGGGGTGCCGCCGGAAGGGACACGAGGTGACCATTGGCGGGAAACTCTACTCGGACGCGATGGGCGAACCGGGGACGACGGCCGGGACCTACGTCGGCATGATCCGGCACAACGTCGACGTGATCGTGGAGGCGTCGAAGTGAGCCCGGTCGGAACTCCCTCCGCCGAGTCGCGGACGCACGCTGCCGAGATCGACGACCGTGGGACGGGGCCGGCGGCCATCCTCGACGTGCACGACCTGACCGTCGCCTACCAGGACCGGCCGGTGTTGTGGGACTTCGACCTCGTGGTCGAGCGGCCCAGTCTGGTCGGCATCGTCGGCCCCAACGGTGCGGGGAAGAGCACGATGGTGAAGGCGTGCCTCGGGCTCGTTCCGCGGGCATCCGGCGAGGTCACGTTCTTCGGTCGGCCGCTCGCGAAGATGCGTCGGAGGGTCGGTTACGTCCCGCAACGGGAGAGCGTCGACTGGGACTTCCCGGTGACCGCCTTCGACACGGTTCTGATGGGAACCTACGGCGAACTCGGCTGGTTCCGTCGTCCGGGCCGCCCGCAACGGGAGCGTGCCCGTGAGTGCCTGGACCGCGTCGGCATGTCCGAGTTCGCGAGTCGACAGATCGGACAGTTGTCGGGCGGGCAGCAGCAGCGTGTCTTCCTCGCTCGCGCACTCGCCCAGCAGGCCGACCTGTACTTCATGGACGAGCCGATGGCCGGAGTGGACGCGGCGACGGAGCAGGTGGTGTTCGACCTGCTGCGGTCTCTGCGGGACGAAGGGCGAACGGTTCTCGTCGTGCACCACGACCTCCGGACCGTACCCGACTACTTCGACGACGTCGTGCTGCTCAACACGCGGCTCGTGGCGAGCGGCCCGGTCGGTACGACCTTCACCGCGGAGAACCTCCGCCGCGCTTACGGCGGTCGGCTCGACCTGCTGGAGATCGCCGCGGACGCGGTCGAGGCCGGGGAGCGAAGCCGGTGAACTGGCTGGCGCCGAACACGCTGTTCGTGCTCGTCGGGACGAGCCTGTTGGGGGCGTGCATGGGGCTCGTCGGCGCGTTCGCCGTGCTGCGGCGGCGGGCTCTCGTCGGCGACGCACTCGCCCACGCGACCTTGCCGGGCATCTGCCTCGCGTACCTCGCCGTCGGCCGCCGCAGCTTCCCCGCGCTGATGCTCGGCGCTCTCCTGAGCGGGCTCGTCGGTATCCTCGTGCTGGTCGGACTGCGTCGGTTCACCAAGGTGAAGGACGACGCCGCCGTCGGCATCGTCCTCAGTGTCTTCTTCGGCGCGGGTGTGGTCCTGCTGTCGGTCGTCCAGCGGCAGGGGGCTGCGTCGGCGGCGGGGCTCGAGACGTTCGTGCTCGGGACCACGGCCGGCATCCTCCCGGAGGACGGCTATTGGATCGGCGGAACGCTGCTGCTGTGCGGGGCGATCGTGACGACCTTCCTGAAGGAGTTCGAGGTCGTCGCGTTCGACTCCCAGTTCGCGACCGTCCAAGGATGGCCGGCGGCGCGGCTCGACTTGTTGCTGATGGCGATGATCGCGGTGACCGTCGTCGTCGGCCTGCCGGCCGTTGGCCCGATCATGGTCGCCGCCCTGCTGATTCTCCCGTCCGTCACGGCGCGGAACTGGACCGAACGGTTCGGCCGGTTGCTTCTCCTCTCGGTCGTGATCGGGTTCTTCACCGGCGTCGCCGGGACGTTGGTCAGCACGCGGTACAACCTGGCGGCCGGGCCGACCGTGATCCTCTCCGGAACGGCCTTGTGGGCCGTGTCGTTGCTCGTCGCGCCGCACGGTCCGGTCGCTCGAAGCCGACGGCGACGGTCACTGCGGTCGCAACCGGAAGACGCCACGACGGACGGGAGGCTCGACGGATGAGTCTCGGACTCGAACTCGCGCTGCGAGCCGTCGTGATCGGTGCGGTCAGCGGCGTGTCGTGCGCGATTCTCGGCTGCTTCCTGGTGCTACGACGCGTGAGCCTGCTGGGGGACGGCATCAGCCACGGTGTGTTGCCGGGCCTGGTGATCGGTTTCCTCCTCGGCGGCAAGACGAATCCGGTGCCGCTCTTCGTCGGCGCCGTCACGTTCGGCGTGCTGACCGCGTGGCTGACGCAGGCCGTCTCGTCACGGGGGCGGATGTCGGAGGACGCAGGACTCGGGATCGTCTTCACGGCGTTGTTCGCAGTCGGCGTCCTGTTGATCTCCCGACTCCTGCGGCGGGTCCACTTCGACGCCGACTGCGTCCTGTACGGGTCGCTGGGCGTGACCCTCGACGACACGTGGCCGCTGCTGGGGCTCGAGGTCCCCCGTGTCCTGTTCACGTTGGTGCCCACGCTGCTGCTGGTCCTGCTCTTCGTCACGCTGCTGTGGAAGGAACTGCAGCTCTCCTCGTTCGACCCGGCCCTCGCCGAGGCGACCGGCGTTTCGAGCACGCTGATGCACTACCTGTTGGCGGCGATGGTCTCGTGGGTGACCGTGGCGTCCTTCGAGGCGGTCGGCTCGATCCTAGTGATCGCGCTGCTGATCGTGCCGGCCGCCACGGCACAACTGCTGACCGAGCGGCTGCGTTCAATGCTGCTCGTCTCGGCCGTCGTCGCGGTCGTGGGGGCGGTCGTCGGCGTGTCCTGGGGCCGCTGGCTGGACGTGGACTACGCCGGCTCCGTCACGGTGACGCTCGGAGGCCTGTTCGCGGTCGCGGTCTTCACGGCCCCGCGGCACGGTGTGTTCTCGCGGCTGTGGTCGAACTTCGCACTCTCGCTGCGGATCGCGTCGGAGGACGTGCTGGCCACGCTGTACCGTCGCGAGGAGAGGTCGGGGGGGACGGCCACGTGGTCCTACGAGGAGTGCGAACGCGTGGCCGGCGAGGGAATCGTCGGACGTCTCGCGATGCACCGCTGCATCACACAGGCACTCGTCCACAGGCATCCGGACGGAGCGATCGGACTGACGGACGCCGGTCGCGACCTCGGCCGTTCGCTCGTGCGGTCGCACCGACTCTGGGAGTCGTACCTCGACGAGCACTTCGAGTTGCCGCCCGACCACCTGCACGAGCCGGCCGAGCGGATCGAACACTACATCGGGCCCGAGTTGCGAGAACGGCTGGCTGGCGAACTCGTCCGTGAGACCGATCCGCACGGGCGACGGATTCCGGACGGTGAGGGCGATTCGGAGGCCGAAGGCGATCCGGAGGCGAAGGCCGAACGACCGTCGGAGTGACCCGGCTGGCCGAGGCGGCCCGCACGGCCTACCGTTTCGACATGGACGTGCACGACCGTCGAACGCTGGGCTACGCGGAACTGGCGGCTCTCGCTGCGCGACGGGGACAGCGGGACGGGCGAGTCGGCTTTTTGGCCCTCGCCGGCATCAACGCGTGCCGTGCCGGACTGCCGGAGATCGCAGCGTCCTGCCTCGCGGAGATCCTGGAGGCGAACGAACGGCATCTGCTCACGAACTACGCGACGTTCGGCGACGCTCTCCGCGATCCGGACTTCGAGCCGTTCGTCCGCAGCTTGGAACGGAAGTACGGCTGGGAGCGGTCCGAGCACGTGCTCGCGGAACTCGGGGTTTCGCTCGAGATCGACGACGCCGACGCGTTCGTCGCGCACGTGAGCGGTCTGGTGCGATCGCGGACGGACTGAGCGAGTCAGTCGCGTGGCGGCCAGTCGTGGTGCTCGCGGAACGCGGCGGTCATCTCCCGGCGGATGCGGTCCTTCACCGCCGACGTGAGCAAGTTCATGTGGTCGCGGTCCGGCACAAGCTCGACGACGGCGTCGCTCTCCAACTCCGCGAGCGACTCTTTCAGCAGTCGCGTGGCTCCCTCGAGGTAGAACGTGTCCTCCTTTCCCATCACGACGTGCAGCTTGCCAGTCAACCGCGGGCCGAGGGTCTCCCACTCGGTCTCGAGCTTGCGGCGGATGTCGTACCGCTTCCAGTGCGCGGTCACGCGGGTGTCGATCCGTCCGGACTCCCGGTCCCAGGCTCGGAGCGGTTTCCCGTTCTCGCCGCGGGGGCTGAACACGGCCTCGAACGAGTGCAGTTGCCCCCCGGGCCCGAGCGTGTGCTCCATTCGGTCGAAGTCGCGGTACCACACGACGACGCGGCCGTTCACGCGGGCGAGCGGTCTCGGCTCGCCAGCGGCGTCGCGGTAGACGTTGTCCTTCTCGTCGTAGAGGTTGATCCTCTGGAAGTCGCGGAAGTCGACCGGATCGGGGGCCGTGCTCCACGTCCCGGCGAACACGTCGGGGTGCGTGATCTGCATCCACAGCGTCGCCCAGCCGCCCGACGAGTGCCCTGTGAGGAACCGTGCGGTCGGCTTCGGGATCGTGTGGAACCGCCGTTCGAACTCGGGCAGCCAGTCCTCCACGAGGGCCGTCCCCCACGGACCGTTGTTCGCGGAGTCCGCGAAGACGTGGTGCCCGAGCGGACAGGAGGGATCGAGCACGACCTCGACGAACGGCTGCTCCGACTTGGTGAAGCCGAGATACGGCGGGCGGGCGATGGTGCCGCCGAACCCCGGAACGTAGAACACGACCGGGTATCGTCTCCCGGCCGCGGCCTCGTACCCCGCGGGCAAGGTCACGGCGGCGCGGACGAAGACGTCGCGGCCGTGGAACTTCGAGAGCCGTTCCGACCGAACCTCGCAGAGCTTGCGACTCGCCGTCTCGCGGAACGCTGACTCCTCGACGACTTCGTCGATCGACAACTTCACCGTTTGTTCGGACGGACGTTGCGGCAACGTGACGGCCGGCCCGAACGCGTTGCCCGGCCCCGTGCCGACGTTGCGAGACCACGTGTCGAACCGGACGACGGCCTGAGCACGGGCACCTGCGAGACTCAGTTCGCCCAGCGGCTTCGGAAAGGACCGAATCCCCTTCGTCGCCGTCGAGATTGCGAGCGGGACGCCCGGGCCCCAGTCGACCACGTCGAGGGTGACGAACGGGTCGGGTTGGAACCAGCCGGGGCCGGTCCGGGGCTCCGCTCGCTTGCGGCTGAAGAAGACGTAGACCCGGCCGGTGTACGGTTCGGCCCGAACGGTCTTCGGGTAGGAGAGCTCGAAACGCCAGTCGGCCGCCAGAGCTGGGAGCGTGGGGACGGAGAGAGCCAGGGCGGCAAGCAGGACGCGGTTCATGATCGCCTCGGAGGTGTTCGACGTTCTCGATGGTAGCCGTCGCGTGGCAGGCGGGGCAGTCCACTGGACGAGGTCGGGGTCGCGATCTACCGTGACCCCATGTTGAAGCCGATCGAGTTGCCGAACATCGGAGCGGAGGACGAGCCGGTCGTCGTGGCCTGCTGGCTCGTCGATCCGGACGAGCGGCTCGTCGAGGGGGACCGTCTGGTCGAGGTGACCGTTCGGGGCGTTCTGTTCGAGGTTCGTGCCCCCGAGGGCGGCGTCCTGCGAAGGGTCGCCGTCCGGACCGACGAGGTCGTCTCGGAAGGAGGCGTGCTCGCATGGTACGAGCCGTCGCCGACGGCTGGTGTCGCGGGTCTGGCCGGGGAGGAACGACCGTGATCTGGGACGGCCTGCGCGGGCACGGCGACGTGGTCGAGCTGTTCCGCCGGGCGGTGGGCCGCAACCGCCTCGCACACGCCTACGCACTGGTGGGTCCGTCCGGGGTGGGGAAGTTCGAGTTCGCGAAGCGGCTGGCGGCCTGCCTCGTCTGCTCGCGTCACGACGACACCGACGTCGAGGCGTGCGGCGAGTGCAACAACTGCCGACAGCTCCTCGCCAACTCGCACCCGGACGTCTTCGTGGTCGCGTGCCCGCGTGGCAAGAAGACGATCCCGATCGCGTCGATCGTCGGCAGCGAGGAACGACGGGGCCGCGAGGGGCTGTGTCCCGACTTGTCGCTGCGTCCGATGTCGGCTCGGCGGCGGATCGCGATCATCGACGACGCGGACCGACTCTCGACCGAGAGTGCGAACGCGCTGCTGAAGACGTTGGAGGAGCCGCCGCGGGACGCGGTGATGTTCCTCGTGGCGGAGGACTTCGAGTCGCTGCTCCCGACGATCCGGTCGCGGTGCCAGCCGGTCCGCTTCGGGCCGCTGCCCGACGACGACGTCGCGGCACTGCTGTTGGAGCAGGGACGAGTCGAGTCTGCCGGCGAGGCCGCGGAGGTCGCGGCCGTCGCGGGGGGGAGTCTGACGGTTGCCGGGCAGCTCGTCGATCCGACCGTGCGGGGCATGCGAGACGAGCTTCGCAGCGGCCTGTCGTCCGGTGACTTCGATCCGCAGACACTGGCGGCGTCGATCGTCGCAGCCGTCGAGGGGTTGGGCAGCGACCGGCAGGAACAGCGGCGAGCGGCCGGCTGGGCGGTTCGGTTCACCGTCGAGGCGTGGCGACTCGGCCTGCGGGAGGTCGTCGTGCCGGGGACGCAGGCCGCGGTCGACTCCGCTCTCGTCGGACGACTGCGGGACACGGACGACCCGGTCGAGGTGGTTCGGGAGCTGCTGGACCTCTGCGACGCTGCGAACCGGAGGCTCGAGGGCAATTCGCCCGTGCCGCTCGTGCTGGAGACCTTGTTCGACGGCATCGGCCGCACACTCCGCCGCCGCACGCGTGCGGTCGAGGGCGTTCGTCCCGTACAATCGGGCCGGTGAGCTTCTTCAGGAGAAGACATGAGCGGTTCGAGTCCGACGACCGTCGACGAGGAAGGGCCGGTGGCCGCCGCCGCACCGCCCACCCGCTACGTCGTGCGCTACGGCTCGCAGCGCCACCTCGGTGAGTTCTCGCTGAAGTCCCCCGAGGACCTGCCACGCGGCACCGAGATCGTCGTCCGCAGCGACCGCGGCGTGGAGTGGGGCGTGGTACTGTGCGCGGCCGGCGAACGGTCGCGCGAGGTGCTCGGCGACAAGAACCGCCGCGGCCGGATTCTCCGCCGGGCCAACGAAGACGACCAGCGGATGCGGGACGAGATCCGCGACCGCGAGCGCGAGGCGTTCGGCGGCTGCGGGCAACTCGTCGAGAGTCACAAGCTGCAGATGCAACTCGTGGACGTCGAGCAGCTGTTCGGCGGCGAACGGCTCGTCTTCTACTACCTCGCGGAGGAGCGGATCGACTTTCGCGAACTCGTGAAGGACCTCGCGAAACGGTACCGCACCCGGATCGAGATGCGGCAGATCGGCGTCCGCGACGAGGCGAAGCTGCTGGCCGACTACGGCGACTGCGGAAGGCCGGTCTGCTGCAACACGCACCTGCACCAGATGCCGCCTGTCTCGATGAAGATGGCCAAGATCCAGAAGGCGACGCTCGATCCGAACAAGATCTCCGGCCGCTGTGGTCGTCTGAAGTGCTGCCTGCGCTACGAGTACGAGACGTACGCCGAGGCGAAGAAGGAACTGCCGCGGTCGGGGACGACGGTCGTCACGAAACGGGGGCAAGGTCGCGTCGTCGGGGTCGATCTGCTGTCGCGGACGCTGGTCGTCAGCCTCGAGGACGCGCGGCGAGTGGTGATGCAGGAGTCCGAGATCGTGACCGTCGTCCAGAACTCCCGCGGACGGGACGGTTCCTCCAAACGTGGTGGGGACAAGTCGAAACGCGACCCGTCCTGACGCCGTGCGAACCCGGCGAACGGGACGCATTGCGATTGGTCGTCGAACTGATATAGTCGCGGAGGGAAACGGATCCCCTCTGCCCCTCGGAGCAACGTGTCGATGGCGATCACGAGCAATCCCACTGCCGTTCGTGCGAAGTACCATCAGAACGCGTACCAGTTCCTCTTCGCGGCTCTCCGCTTCACGCAGGAGCAGCTCGGCAGGGACACGAGCGGCGGCGACGAGGAGAGTGCCCACATCTCCGGGACCGAACTCGTCGAGGGCGTCCGCGACTTCGCCCTCCAGCAGTTCGGGCTGATGACGATTCCCGTCTTCCACCAGTGGGGAATCCGCTGCACGGAGGACTTCGGCCGCATCGTCTTCGAGCTCGTCGAGAAGGGCGAGATGCGGAAGACCGAGCGCGACTCGATCCACGACTTCTGCGAGGTCTACGACTTCGTGGAGGCGTTCGACCTCGACTACGAGATCGACACGTCCGCGGTCTTCGAGAACTGAAGGTCGTCCTCTCGCGACACCGAGGTCGCGGACACGGAGGTGCGGCGTGTCGTCCAAAGCCAGTCCTGACGGGTCAACGGTCGATACCTCGACCGAGCAGTCGCCGGGGGCCGCGACGGTCTACACTCGGAGAGCGGTCTGGCTACTCGGGGCGACTTTGGCCGCCGGCGTCTGGTGGTTCGCGTTGGGGACGATGGCAGCCCGCACCGCGAACCCGGTGACCTACAACTTCGAGCAGGTTCGGCAGTCCACGGTCGTCGTGAAGGCCGAGGTGCTCGACACGGAACCGGGGCGGATTCGAGTCGAGAAGTGCTGGCCGCACGACTTCGTCGAAGTCGGGACGGAGTTGACGGTCTCGAATCTCGGGGACTCGCCGGCGAAGTCGGGTGAGACGTACCTGTTCCCGCTCCGCACGGGTCGCCGCCGCGGCGACTGGTCGATCACCGAGCCCCGGCTGCCGGGGCAGGAACGGAACGACCGGGGCGAGGTCGTCGATCGGACCGGCCCCCCCACCCTCTACCCCGCGACCGACGAGGCGGAGCGGCAACTCGAGGGGGTGCTCGACACCCTCAGCCGCGGCCAGCGGGGCTGAGCCGTTGCCCCGCGGCAACGCGTCGCGGGCCGTACGTTCCGCACGGCCCGCACGACCGGCGTCCCGAAGTCGGGCGCTGCCTCGAAGCAACGCGGCGACCGCGGCTCGACGTGCTAGTTTTCCACAGCCCCAGGACCCCTCGCGACTGGTCGTCGTTCGATCGACGGCGTCGGTCGTGGCTCCGCATCACGGCCAGCAGGACGTTCGAACGGGAACCGGAAGCCGCATGACCGCCGTGAACGAAGAACACGCCAGCGAGCTGGAAGCGAAGCTGCGAGAGAAGGAGCAGCTCGTCGGGGTGCTGACCCAGCGGCTCGAACAGGCCGCCGAGCAGCTCGACCGCGTCCGTCGGAACGGCGGAGACCGGCGGAGCGGCGGCGGGTCGATGCCGGTCGAGTTCATCGAACAGCAGGCGAAGACCCTCGAGGAACTCCAGCTCGCCGTCGAACGCTTCGAGGCGGCCGATAGCGCCGAGAAGCTGGCGCGAATCGAGATGCGGGTCACCGAGATCCGCGACATGCTCGTCTCCGGCGGTGCGACGGTCTCGGCGAACGGGTCCGCCACCGACGACGGCCGGTCGCCCGACCAGGACTCGAAGGCGGCTTGGGAGGCGATGAAAGCCCAGCTGATGGGCGACGGCGACGAAGAGCCGCCCGCGAGCAACGCCGTCGAGCCTTCGGCAGCGGGGAACGGGCAGGCCGACGAGTCGGCGGATTCGTCGGTCACACCACCTCCGACGATGCAGGCGGTCCTCGACGTGGATCCGGTCGATCCGCCGGAGGAGATCGACGTCGAGGCGGTGGACGCCGAGGCGTTGAAGCAGGCCGTCCTGGATCGCGACGAGTACATCGCCCACCTGCTCGCCCGGCTGCGCGTGGAGCAGACCCGGACTCACCATCCGGTCGACTGGGAGGCCCTCGCCGACTGCCCCGACGACCTCCGCGAGCGGCTCGAGGTGCAGGAGTCGAAGCTGGAGGACGCACTCCGGCGAGCCGAGGTCGAGCTCTCCCTCGAGCGTGCCCGGCTCTCGCGTGTCGAGTCGGAACTGGAGCACCGCGGCGAACGGCTCGAGAAGGAACTCGTCAAGCTCGGGATCGACGACGAGTCGCTCGACAAGGCCGCCGACGAGTCCGCGGAGAAGGGGCCCCGTTGGATGCGCATCCTCGGGCTCAACGACGACAAGAAGTAGCCGACGGTCAGCGTCGCTCGAAGTCGCCGTGCTCGACGCGGACGGGGGGCTCGCTTCCGCCGCGTTCGGCGGAGGCCGGGACGATCACCGGGACCTGGTGCGGCGTGCCCTGTTCCTGGAACGTCTCGATCGTCGTCACGACGTCCTTGAACTGGTCGAACGCCCGGCCGTCCGGCATGCGGACGACCATCTTGAACGAACGGCGGATTCGGGAGCGGACCGGCAGTCCGGTGTCCCGGCGAATCGAACAGTGTCCGTCGATCGATCCGCCGTCCACGACCACCAGCGCCAGGTCACTGGGTTGCCCGGACGGGCCGAAGGTGGAGGACTGCGTGATCTGGCCGTGGACGAGAACCTCGGCGACCTCCTCGCCGAGGTGGAGCAGTTTGTACTCGACGTCGGTCAGCATCGGGACGGGGCGGGCGCTCTTCCACTTCTTGTTCCAGGTCTGGTTCTCACGAACGACCGACTCGCGGCCGGGGCGGGCGACGTCGTACGGGAGGATGCCCAGGCTGTCGTCGATGAAGTTCGCGATCCCCTCCTCGCCGTACTTCGCCTCCAGTTCGGCGAGCACGGAGTCTCGGCGGTGGGCCGGCACCTCCCGGAGACACTTGGCGAGGAAGCCGCGGAAGTCGTGGACCTCGCGGAAGACGTTGTCCGGGCCGATGACGAACGAGAAGCCGTTGCCGACGAGACCGTGGTAGGCCTGCAGCGAGGGGGCGAGTTCGCCGGCCGGGGGAACGGCCGAGTCGTACGAGAGCCGTTCTCCGGCGATGTCGTGGTCGTAGCCGACTCGGTGGTACCGGACCGACAGGGTCTTGCCTCCGTCGTCGTGCACCTGGTCGACGGTGATGACCATCTGCAGCCGCAGACGAGACCGGCTCTCGACCATGCCTTCGGGCGTCGCCTGCCTGAGCGTCTGCTCGACGGACTTCACGAGGGGGAATCGCGTGCCGACCGGGACGTCGAACTTCAGTGTCTGCTCGGGCTCGTCCGGACGCAGCGGGGCATCGACCTCGACCGTCTCGACAGGCTGGGACTCGTCGTCGGCCGTGGCGTCCGAGTCGCCGCCCAACCAGCCGCAGCCCGGGAGCACACCAGTCGTCCCGAGGGCGAACGCCGCGACGGCGAGGTGGGTCGAGAGAACGGGTCGCTGTCGAGTCTCGCGTCGCATGATCGGCTCCCTCCGCCCGACGTGAGTGGTGTGCGCGCTCTGGCCGCGGCCCTCGCAGGCCACGGTTCGGGCGAGGAGGATAGCAGTGGGCCGAGAACTCGCCTAGACGCGATCGGCCGTGTCACTCGGCCGCTGCCTGTGGCGGGAGACGGACGAGTTCGGCGAGGAGAACCCCACCGCGGCGGACCTCGCTGAGTCGCTCGGCGGACACGAGGGTCTCGGCGAGGCCGTCGGGCCAGTCGGCCGTGCGGTGGTGGACGAGCACCAGGCGACTTTCCGTGGGATTCGAGCCGTTGAAGTCGACGACGCGGACCCCTTGGGCTTGGAATGCCGGTGTCTGGGACTCCAGGAAGGCCGGGTACAGCGGGTGCAACGCGGGGACGACGTGGACGGCCCCGCCGGGACCGGCCTGCTCGGCGGCGGTGGCGAGCAGTTCGCGGGTGATCGGTTCGCCCCAGTAGGTCGTCTGCAGCCCGAGTCGTTCGGCCCCGGCCGTTCCGCCGACGAACAGGTTGTAGTAGCTCAGGTGGCAGGGACAGAGGACGACGATCGCGTAGCCCTGGAGAGCGACGAACGTCGCGACGAGCGTCGTCGACCAGCGGGCCGTCAGCCGGGCATCGAGAGTTTCGAGCAAGCGTGCCGCTCCGCGGCCGATCAGAACCGCCCAGATCGGAAAGACGACCAGGAACAGCCGGACGCCGTCGTAGACGACCACGCCCGGCACGGCGAAGAGGGCGAGCGGGAACACCGTCACGGCCAGCAGGAACTGCTCGCGCCGCCAAACGATGCCGGCCGACGCCTCGGATTCTTGGTCCCCAGTCCGCCGCACCACGTTGCCTGCCACTCCGAGCGCCTGCAGTCCGATGGGCACGGTGAGTAGGAACATGACGAACGGGTAGTGCCACGGAACGTCGCGATCGGCGAAGACGGTTCCGAAGTACGTCACTCGCAGCGACGCACGCTCCGTGGTGCGCGCGAAGTACTCGACGAGATGCCCGGCCGGGTCGAGCCACAGCCACGGCCACCCGACGAAGAACACGGCGAACGCCGTCGATCCGCACACGGCGAGCGGCAAGAGGGCTCGTTGCCGCCAGTTCCACAACGCCCACGCGAGGAAGGGCGGGACCAACAGCACGGCTTGGATCTTGGTCAGCAGCAGCAGCCCGAGCAGTAGCCCTGAGACGGCAGCTGTTCGCGGTGTGACTCCTTCCTCGCCCGACCAACGACCTGCCACGTGCACCACGGCCGCCGTCCAGAAGAGGTTCAGCACCGTCTCCAACGACGCGACGTGCGCGTGTCCCCAGCAGCGCGGCATCAGGACGAGTGCGGCGGCGGCGACGGCCCCGGCACGCCAGCCGTACCAGCCCGAGGCAACCCGACCGACCAACAGCACCGTCAGCGCAAACGCCAGTGCAGAACCGAGCCGTGCCGACGCCGTGACGAACGGCTGACCGGCGTTCGCCGGTGGGAGCAGCACGCGACCGAGCTGGTGGGAGACTCCCAGCCACGCCCGGCCGAGCGGCGGATGGTCGGCGAGGTGGTAGCCGACCGGAGCGTTCGGCCCGACGTCGTCCGGTTCACCGAAGACCTCGCGAAGCGTGAGTCCGCCGCGAATCCACTCGGGGACGGCGACGGCGAGTCGCACGCCCTGCTGGACGTTGAACGGCTCGTCGATCGTGATACCGGGCCCACTCGCGAGACCCGGGTCGCTGCCGACCGGGTCGATCGCGTAGACCACTCCACCGAGTGTGGCGACCGAGAGCGCGACGGGGACGGCCCACAGGGCCGCGAGGCGTTGCCAGCGCTCGGACACGGATCGACTCTCGGGTGACGCACGATTCCGACGTGCGTCGAGAATAGTCGACGTGTCTCGCCGAGGACGACCCCGGGGCCGAGGTCCGCGCATGCAGAGAGGCGAGCCTCCCCCGCCATGGAGGGCTCGCCTCTGCTGAGCGTCCGGGCGGCGTCCGGGGACGCCGCGTCGGTTCAGGCCAACTGCTTCTTCCGGTTGACGAGCGTGCGAATCCGCTCGGCGAGGAGAGCCGTGTCGAACGGCTTCCGGAAGGTCTCGTTGAACAGCGTCCGGTCGAAGCCGAGGCTGTTGTCGTCGTCGCTGAGAAGGCCGACGAGGACGGTGTCCGCGTACTCGCCGTTCTTCTTCAGGTTCTGGGCGATCATGAGGGCCTCGTTGGCTCCCATGGCGAAGTCGATGACGACGCAGTCGGGGTGGAGCGACTCGGCCTGGATGCCGGCCTCGAAACCGCTGGCGGCGATCTCGATCTTGTAGTCGTCCTGGCCGAGCATCTCGTCGAGGCTCGCCCGGACCTGGCCGTCGGCACCGACGACGAGCAGTTTGCCCATCGCCTCGTCCTCGAGCTCACCGAGCGGCATCCCGTGCTCCTTGAGGAAGCGGATGAGATGCTCGCGGGGAATTCGCCGGTCCTGGGAACCGGGAATGCGATAGCCACGCAGGCGGCCGGAGTCGAACCACTTGCTGACGGTTCGGGGGGCCACTTTGCAGATCTTGGCGACCTGGCCAGTCGTGAAGATCGTCCTCATTGGCGGGTTCTCCAATCAGTACTTGCCGACTCGAGGGGGTCTGTCGGGCCCCCGGGATCTTCACCCCGATCGATGGTCGCCGGTCTTGGCGGTTGGATCCCTGACAGGAACCACCACGAGTGGGGTCGCGTTCGGACTCTGGGCGTCTGGGTCTCGTTTCGCCCGCCATCCTGCGAGACGACCTTCCGAGGGGCACGGGGCCGGGGCTCGGCTGGTCGACTCGCCCTCCGGCGAGCCTGTGGGCTTCACCAGGGGAGTGAGGACCGAAAGCGAGCCCGCGCGGCATCCCTCCGCGTGGAGAACGATTCGTGTTGTCCCACCCCCCTTGGCAACGGCCTGCGGAACCGAAGGCTGCATCCCTGCAACCGGGGTGAACCGTCTGGCGGTTCGTTTCGGTCCCTGCCGTCTGAGTCTTACTTTCGACCCCTGTCGTGCGACGACTTTAGGTTGAATGTTCGGTGCAACCCCAATCCGCGTCCGTGCGCCGACTTTCGGCGGCTCCGGCGGAG
>JANQQW010000004.1 GCA_028284885.1 Planctomycetaceae bacterium | reverse complement strand
GTTCCTGCGAGTGTTCGACTTCGACCGACGACCAGCGTGGCCGTGATGCAGTACTCGTTGACGACTTGGGCCTCGAACGACATGGACACCGCAGGGCCGGCACGGAGTCCGGCCCCTACAGCGTTCGTGTCCCAAACTCGCGAAAGGAACTCTGGCACGTGGACGACACAGAACTGATCGAACTGATCCGTGCCCGCTCCAACGCGATGGAGCCGCTGCCGACCGACGAACAAGCGCGCCTGCAAGCACTGGACGACGTACGGGCGGTCCTCTTCGACGTGTACGGCACGCTGGTGACGAGTGGCAGCGGCGACGTTGGGACGGCCGAGAAGAGCGGCAAGGGGGCCGCGTTCGTCGAGGCGCTGGCCGCGGTCGGTTTGACGTTCGACGGGGACGGCGATCTCGGCGTGAGCCACTTGATCGAGACGATCCGGCACCACCAGGCCGCGAACGAGGACGCGGAGTACCCCGAGATCGACATCACCCGCGCCTGGCATCAGCTGCTGCAGACCGAGAAGCTCGCCGGACGCGTCTCCGGCTCGGTCGATCTCGACGAGCCCGACCTCGACCGGTTGGCGATCGAGTACGAGACCCGCGTGAACCCGGTCTGGCCGATGCCGAAGTGCCGCGAGACGATCGACGCGTTCCGGGACTCGGGGCGAATGCTGGGGATCGTCAGCAACGCCCAGTTCTTCACGCCGCTGCTGTTCCCGGCACTGCTCGGGGAGCCGCTGGAGGGACTGGGGTTCGATCCGGGTGTGCAGTTCTACTCGTATCGGTTCCTGCAGGCGAAGCCGGGGACGTTCCTGTACGAGCGGGCGCGGGAGGCGGTCGTCGAACGGGGGCTCGAGCCGGAGCAGGTGTTGTACGTGGGGAACGACCTGCTGAACGACGTGATGCCGGCCGCCCGCGTCGGCTTCCGCACGGCCCTGTTCGCCGGCGACGGCCGCAGCCTGAGATGGCGAGAAGGAGACGAGCGCGTGAACGGCGTCGAGCCCGATCTCGTCGTGACCCGGTTGGACCAGTTGCTCGCGTGCGTCGACGACGGATGACGGTTGTCGTCGATTGGGTTAGATTGTCGCGGCCCCAGCTCGCCGGGGTTCGTCCCCGCATCCCGTTCCCCTCGCTTCTCGCATGACGCAGCACATCGGGTTCGTCTCCACCCGTTTCGCCGGCACGGACGGTGTCTCCCTCGAAAGCGCCAAGTGGGCCGAGATCCTCTGGCACCACGAGCACGTCAGCTACTGGTTCTCCGGCCGGTCCGACCGCGACCCGGCGATCTCGATGGAGGTCCCCGAGGCGTACTTCGGCCACCCGCGGATCCAGGCGATCAACGACGCCGTCTTCGGCCGCATGAAGCGGTCCTCCGACGTGACCGACGAGATCAACGCGTTGGCGAAGTCGCTGAAGGACTCGCTCGCCGACTTCGTCGACCGGTTCGGCATCGACATCCTCGTGGTGCAGAACGCGCTCTGCATCCCGATGAACATCCCGCTCGGCGTGGCGCTGACGAACTTCATCGCCGAACGCGAGTTCCCGACGATCGCCCACCACCACGACTTCTACTGGGAGCGGGACCGGTTCAAGGTGAACGCGGTGGGGGACTACCTGACGATGGCGTTCCCGCCGAACCTGCCGTCGATCCAGCACGTGACGATCAACACGCCGGCCCAGCACGACCTGGCCCACCGGGTGGGCTGCTCGTCGATCCTCGTGCCGAACGTGCTCGACTTCGAGACGCCGCCGGAGGAGGTGGACGAGTTCGCGGCCGACTTCCGCGAGGCGATCGGCCTGACGCCGGACGACCTGATGATCCTGCAGCCGACGCGGGTCGTGCCGCGGAAGGGGATCGAGCACTCGATCCGGCTGGTGGCCGAGCTGAACGACCCGCGGTGCAAGCTGGTCGTCACGCACGAGTCCGGCGACGAGGGGATGGAGTACCACAACGCCCTCTCCGAGATGGCGACGAACGCCGGCGTCGACCTGCGGTTCGCCTCCACGCACGTGGGCGACACGCGGGACTACGGGCCGAAGGGGAAGAAGATCTACTCGTTGTGGGACACGTACCACCACGCGGACTTCATCACCTACCCCAGCCTGTACGAGGGGTTCGGCAACGCGCTCCTGGAGGCGTTCTACTTCCGCGTGCCGGTGTTGGTGAACCGGTACTCCATCTTCCAGACCGACATCGAGCCGCGGGACTTCCGCGTGATCACGATGGACGGGTTCCTGACGAAGGGCGTGCTCGAGAAGGTGCAGCGGGTACTCAACGACGACGAGTACCGCCGCGAGATGGTCGACCACAACTACGCCCAGGCGACGCGGTTCTTCAGCTACGCCGTCTGCCGCCGCAAGCTGCGGGCGTTGATCTGCAACTTCACGGGGCAGGACGAACTGTGACGTGGGCCGGGAGTCGAGGGTCAAGAGTCCAGTGCCGGAGCTTTCGCCGGGATGACGATCGCCGTCGGGCTCGACCTCGGAACGACTTCGATCTCGGCGATCGCCGTTCGGCCGGACGGAGAGGTCGCGAAGGTCGTCTCGCGGTCTCACGGAGCGGGTGTTGACGGCTTACCGTTCGGGTGGGCCGAGCAGGATCCGATTCGGCTGCGGCAGGTGGCCGTCGAACTGCTGCGGGACGTGGTCGCGGGGCTCGACGAACCCGTGGGGTCGCTCGGCGTCACCGGGCAGATGCACGGCGGGTTGCTGGTCGATGCGACGCGGTGGCCGCTGACGAACCTGATCACCTGGCAGGACCGGCGGGCGAACGAGACGGATGTCGTCGAGCGGCTGACGAACTCGGCGAACGCTGCGGAGGTCGCGGCGACCGGGACGCGACCGGCTCCGGGGTTTCTGGGGGCGACGCTCGCCGTGCTCTCGGAGTGTGGGGAGATTCGGGGCGACGCAGCCTGCGCGGCAATGCTGGTGGACTGGATCGTCGCCGAGGTGACCGACGGTGTGCCGGTGACCGACCCGACGAACGCGGCGTCGTCCGGTGTGTTCGACGTGCAGCACGGTCGCTGGAGCGAGTCGCTCGTCGAGGCGGCCGGGTTCTCGTCAGCACTGCTGCCGGAGGTGCGGGAGTCGAAGTCGGTGGTGGGAACGGTGTCGGCGGGGTTCGCGGCGGAGACCGGGTTGCCGGTCGGAGTGCCGGTCGCGAATGCGATCGGGGATCATCAAGCGTCGGTGCTGGGGAGCGTGCCGACGGGGGAGCCGGTGCTGCACGTCAACGTCGGGACGGGCGGGCAGATCGACTGGGCGGTCGAGCAGTTCGTCCGCGTGCGCGGAATGGACACGCGGCCGCTGCCGGACGGTCGGCTGATGCTCGTCGGGGCCGGGCTCGCCGGCGGGGATTCGTTCGCGTGGGTGTCCCGGACGGCCAAGCAGTGGGCGGGT
>JANQQW010000003.1 GCA_028284885.1 Planctomycetaceae bacterium | reverse complement strand
ATCCGGCGAACGAGCTCCGGGCCGACTCGCTCGCGCTCCGAGACGCCCTCTGGGCCCTGTTCCGGGTCTCCGTGCCGACGATCGCCGTCGTCCAGGGCCCTGTGGCGGCCGGGGGAATCGGGCTCGCCCTCGCCTGCGACCTCGTCCTCGCGGCGGAGTCGGCCACCTTCCAACTCCCCGAACCGCGACGCGGCACGGCAGCGGCCATCGTCACGCCCCTGCTCGTCTACCGCACGTCGGTGTCGGCCGCCTCGAGACTGCTGATCGGCCTGTCCGAGATCACCGCCGACGAGGCCGTCCGGCTGGGACTCTGCCACCACGTCGCCGCCGCGGCCGAGCTCGACGCCCTCGCCGACGACTGGACGAACACGGTCCTCGAAGGGTCGCGGTCCGCGTTGGCGACCACGAAGAAGTTCCTGATGCACTGCGGGGCTGAGGCCGTCCGGTCGCAGCTCGACTCCGGCACCGCGGTCTCGTCGTCCGCAAGGGCGAGCCGCGACGCGATCGAGGGCCTCACCGCGGTCCTCGAAGGACGCCCGGCGAACTGGATCGACTGAGGCCACCCGTCACGACGGAACGTCGGCTTCGAGCAGCGTGGACGGCCCCTGCGACTCGAACGTCACCTGCGGGGCGGCGGCCGGGAGAAGGACCGACGTGCCGAGCGGCACGTCGCGCGACTCGGACTCCCACCGCAGCACGCCCGCTCCGGCGACCGTCATCAGGATCCGGAAGCGGTCGCTCGGCTCGAACTCGGCCGTCTTCGTGACGACGTGCCGGCGGATGCCGAAGTACGCGCACTCGACGAGCTGCTCGACGACGTCGCCGTCGCCCGAGTCCCCTTGCACTCGCGTCGGTGTCACCGGCTCGACCGGGCCACGCGCGAAGTCCGTGCAACGAATCGAGTCCTCGACGTGGATCGCCCGCGGTCGGCCGTCGGCCCCGACTCGCCCCCAGTCGTACAGACGGAAGGTGAGGTCGCTCGACTGCTGCACCTCGGCGAGCAGAATCCCCTCGCCGATCGCGTGGACCGTTCCGGCCGGAACGAAGACGCAGTCGCCCGCGGCGACCGGCAGCGTGTGCAGGCACTCGTCGACCCGGCCCGCCTCGAGCGCCGATCGCATCGCCGGCTCGTCGACGTCCGCCTTCAGCCCGGCGTACAGCAGGCTGCCTGGCTCCGCGTCGAGAATCACCCACGCCTCGGTCTTGCCGTTCTCGACCGGGTCGTATCGTTTCGCGAGCGCGTCGTCCGGATGGACCTGCACGCTGAGGCGGTCGGACGCGTCGAGGAACTTGATCAGCAGCGGGAACTGCTCTCGCCCGGCCGCCGCCCCGAACAGTTCCTCGTTCTTCTCCGCGACGAGCCGGGCGAGCGTCCAGCCGTCGAACGGCCCGCCGTCGACGACGCTCTGGTCCTCCCCGTGGTCCGCAATCTCCCAACTCTCGGCCCAGTCGTCCCCGTCGCCGATCGGCTTGCCGAGCACGGAACCAAGGCGCGTGCCACCCCAGCGAATGCGTTTGAGGAGCGGTTCGAAGAAGAGCGGGGGCATGGCGTGCGTCCTTGATGCGCGCGGTTTCAGAGCAGCTTGCCGGTATGCTCGCTGAGCTTCCACCTGCGGTCACCGAAATCGAAGTTCCCCTCGTTCCGAAAGAGCATCACGGCAACGTCCGAAGAGACGTTCTTCAGCATCTCGGGTTGGTCGTCGACGTAGACCGAGACGCCTCGCTCCGCGATCACGTCCGCCTTGGTGTCGAACGAGCGAACCAAGACGACGTCCGTGTAGCGGATGCGATGCTCGGCGAGAACGGCTTCGGCCTTCGCCCGATCGTCACGGAACGTGATGACCAGCACGTCCCCCGGCCAAGCCATGGTGAGCGTACGGAAGAACTCGGGAGCCTCGTCCACACAACCGTCGAGATCGATGCCGAGGATCATGCCAGCGTTCTCCCTTCCCGGGTCGATCGACGATCGCTTCGGAACGCCGAACGCCTGCGGGCCCCTCTCCCTAACCCTCTCCCCAGAGGGGCGAGGGGACTGAGTTCACGCTCTCTCTGTTGTCGCGACCACGCGCTGCCACTCCGCCGGGTGCCTGCTCTGGCTCTCGACTCTCGACCCTCG
Organism: Planctomycetaceae bacterium; assembly: GCA_028284885.1. GTDB lineage: Bacteria > Planctomycetota > Planctomycetia > Planctomycetales > Planctomycetaceae > JANQQW01. The sequence continues at coordinate 14,497 of JANQQW010000003.1, read as the reverse complement.
ACTCACCTCACTCGTCGAACAACCCCATCTGCGGGTCCGGCTGGGCGGCTCCTAGGGAGCGATGTGTGAGACTGCAGTTTCACGAGGGTTGGCTGGAGAACCGTTGCTCGAAGACCACTTTTCCCGGCTCGCTCCCGAAGGCGATGAAGTCGAAACCCGAATCGTCCGCCACGCCGAGCAACTCGTGTGACCGACCGGCGATCTCGTCACACATCAGTCTGGCAATCGCCACCACCCGCGTCCGAACTCCCGCCGTGAAGTCCTCGTCGGACTGCTCGGCCAAGTCGTACCATTCGTCTTGGAGTGGCTGCAGGCGAACACTGCACCCGTCGGGCTGACTCTCTGCAGTCGTCGCGGCCAGGATCAGGCGACCCGTGTCGCAGTTCGTCTCGAATAGGATCCGATCGAACTGAACCCCGTTCCCCGCACCTACGATCTCCGTCGACAGAAAGTCCAACATCCACCTGAGAACGTCCTCGAAGGTGGCCTGCTCGTTGCGGACTTCACCCTGAAAGAACCGCGATCTCCGGTCGGAACTGTCACACCAGTCGATCATCCCGTCCTGCTCTGGCTCTCGACTCTTGACCCTCGATTCACCTCACTCGTCGAACAGCCCCATCTGCGGGTCCGGCTCCAGTTCGCGGTGCAGCAGGCTCGGTTGGATGTCGCGGTTGTTCTGGTACTTGCCGGAGTCGTACTCGCGGATGTCGCCTTCGAGCGTGTGGTAGAAGATCTGGCAGACCTCGACGCCGGCGTACACGCGGATGGGGTGGACGGCGAACATCTCCAGCGTCCAGTGGCCGTTGAAGCCGACGTCGCCGAAGCCGGCCGACATGTGCACGAACAGGCCCAGCCGGGCGATCGACGAACGGCCCTCGAGCATCGGCACGTAGCCGTGCGTCTCCGTCCGCTCGATGGTGCGGGCGAGGTACAGCTGGTTCGGCCGCAGCACGAACCCCTCCTCCGGGATGTGGTACCGGCGGAACGGGTTCTCCTTCCGCATGTCGAGTTCGAGCGACTCGTAGACGAGCAGCTCGTCGTGCAGCCGCAGGTTGTAGCTGTTCGGGTTCAGCAGCTGCGGGTCGTACGGGTCGATGAAGATCTTCTCCCCGAGCTGCTTCTCGATCTCGGGACCGGTGAGGATCATGCGTGGCGGCCGAACGTGGGGGACGTGTCGCGAGCAGTCGCGCTCGCCGCGACAACGTTAGTCGGCCCGGGCGACCCGCACAACGAGGAGGCCGGGAGCAGGATCGAAGAGAGATCGACGCGGCCGAGTGCCCCCTCTACCCTCAACTCTCCACCCTCAACTCTCCACCGCTTCGTCGTACGGCAGGAAGGACGCACAGCCGACGAGCATGATCAGGCCGAACGTCATCATGCCCATGGCCGCCCCGATGCCGAGGTGGACGACGACCGCCGTCGCGAGGACCGGCCACCGCCAGAACGGCCGCCAGACGAGCGCCCAGAAGGTCAGTTCCCACACGGCCGTCACGTGGGTCATCACGTCGGACATCCACGTGTGGTGGGCGATCCACGTCATGTCGATCGTCTGGTACTCGAGGTTCGAGACGGTCCGCCACATGGCCGAGCCGTCCCACCACGAGACCCCCAGCAGCTTGCCGAGCCCGGCGAACGTGTAGATCACGCACATGTGAATCTGGATCAGCCGGAGACCGAGGTTCGCCGACCACGACGGCCGGACGGGCGACGGCTCCGACTGGCCCCGCGTCGCCAGCCAACGGTCCAGCGAGAACGCCCGCGACGCCCCCGGCACGGCCAGGTACGCGACCGCGAGGTACAGCGTCAGCATCCCGTTGATCTGGTCGAGGCCGAACAACGCCGTCGGCACCCGGTGCGTGTACGAGACGACGATCGCGAACGCGATCCACGCCGTCACGCGTGTGAACAGCCCGACCGCGAACAGCGCGAGCAGCACGCAGCAGACCACGTGGACCGGCCACAGCCACGCGTCCGGCACGACGAACCAGAACGACCACTCGGCCGCCGAACGGTGGTAGTCGAGCACGTTCTCCCGCGGCAGCCAGCCGTCGTCGGAGAAGAACGCCTCCAGCGACAGCCCCCACACGAGGTGCGTGTAGACGAGCATCAGGCCAGTCGCCCACCGCAGCAACCCGAGCAGTTTCGTTTCCCGCGGGGCGAAGAAGTACCGGTCGCAGGCCGCGACGGCCTCGGTGAACGGATTCCCCGACGAACGTTCGGCCGGGCCCGTCGATTCGACCGACGGCCCGACGGCAGCCGGGGACTGGTTCGGCGTCGGGGCGGTCGCGCTACTCATCGGCCGGTCCCTCGAAGGCGAACTCGCCGAGCGGTTCCTCGACGTAGCTGGCCGGAGCGTCGAGCGTGACGCCCTCGAGCACCATCTCCGGCGACGGACGATAGTGTCGGATCACCGTGACCAGCACGCGACCGCGGTCCGCTCCGGTGGCGTGCAGCGCCTACCGGCACAGCGACTCGACCCACCGCTCGAACTCCTCCTCCGGCGCTCCCTGCAGCGTGAAGAGCTGCTCGCAGAGCATGAAGTGCCGGTGGTACAGCAGCCGCGGTTGGATGCCGCGGGACGGGATCGTCAGCGAGGCGGTCCCGTCGCCGTACTCCAAGCCGGGTCGTTCGACTCGGTCGGCGTCCTTCGCGAGGTCGGGGGACTCGACGTCGAACCGCAGCAGCGTGCTGTAGTCCGGCGGGTCCGGGGCGAAGAAGCGGTAACCGTGGTTCAGGTAGAGGGCCCGCGAGTACGGGCTCGTCACGTCCCAAGCTCGCCGGACGAGCGGCGAGGAGGGGGCGACCGACGCCGGTGCGACGACGATCGCGAACAGATGCCAGGCCAGCCCCACCCCCAGGACGACGCGGGCCCACCCCGGAAGGCGGACCGCGTCGTCCTCGTGGGACTCGACGGGCGAGTCGCCGGTCACCGTTCGAGTTGAGCGGTGGCGGCGGCGAGGTCCTCCTTGGTCAGTTCACGCACGTCGATGGCGACGTTCTCTCCGTCGATCGTGGCGTCCACGAGCAGGTTCGCCCCTGCTTGGACGTCGGTCTTCAGCTCCGCGGCCCGCTCGCCGTCCACGACCTTGATCGTGTAGTGGAACTTCTTGCCGACCTCGAGAGCCGGGGTGACGAACTCGGCCTCGGTCCCCTCGAAGCTGACGAGCTGGCCCTCGAAGTAGACCTGCACGTCCTCGTTCGGCACGCGGACGACGACCGTGGCCCGTTCCTTCTTCACGACCGGAGTCGCCGGCACGACGCGGTAACGCTGGAACGAGGCGGACTCGTGCGACTCGGCGGAGTGGCCGTGGTGCGACGAGCCGTGCGACCCGGCGCTGCCGTGCGACGAACCACCGGAGCTACCGTGCTTCGACCCGTGCGACCCGTGGCTGCGGTAGTGGGCCCCGTGCGACCCCGCACTGCCGTGCGAGCTGCCGTAGCTGCCGTACCAGACGGTCCGTCCACCGGAGGAGCCGTACGAGCCGCCCGAGGAACCGTAGCTGCCGAGCGAGGCCCCGTAGCTGCCGTAGTACGAGCGATGCGTGCCCATCGACCCGCCGGACGACCCACCCGACGAACCGCCGGAGCTGCCGTAGAACCCACCCGAGCTGGAGTACGAGCCACCGGAGCTGCCGCCCGAGCTCCCACCGGAGCTGCCGTGCGAGCCGCCGGAGCTGCCACCCGAACTGCCGCCCGACGACCCTCCCGAGCTGCCGCCGGAGCTGCCGTGGGACTTTCCGAACAGGCCGGAGAAGAGCCCGGCCTGGGCTTCGGCGACTCCGAGGTGGAGTGCTCCGCCGATGATCACGAGATGGGTAAGGTGGCGTACCATTGTCAGTCCTTGCGAGTGGGGGTGCTGCACAGCTTGCGCCGATTCTGATCAGCCCAGAGGGCGCAATCAAGCAGCACGACCCGGCTCACGCAGATTTCGCGCAGGTTCGCCAAACTGCCACGTGTAGGACCGACTCTGGCCAACGATCCAACCCGAAGACGCGCACACGCGAGCGCTGCGACAACCTGGCCCCCTCTCCCCCGCAGCGACGCCAAGACCGTTGGGCCACCCAGTGCGGGGGAGAGGGGGCCAGACGGTCGGCTCCGAGTTCACCACCAGATTGCGGATGCACCCACGACCTCCCGTCACTTGGATTCCGGTTCGGGCTCGTCGTATCGTGCACCAAGTCGCTCCCACTCCTCGAGGTGCACCACCATGTCGCGATTGCTCGTCGCCGCCACCATCCTCGGAACGCTCTCGTCAGCCTCCCTCGCCCAAGAGGACGCCAAGCCCGCCGAGGACTTCGACGTCGTGATCTACGGCGGCACGTCGGCGGGGATCATGGCCAGCGTGCAGGCCACGCACATGGACAAGTCCGTCGTGCTGATCGAGCCGAGCACGCACCTCGGCGGGCTGACGACCGGCGGCCTCGGCTGGACCGACTCGGGCAACAAGGCCGTCATCGGCGGGCTGTCACGGGACTTCTACGAGGCCGTCAAACAACACTACGACGTCCCGGCGGTTTGGAAGTACGAGGACCGCGCGAAGTACTCCCGCTACCGCCCCGCCGACGACGCGATGTGGACGTTCGAGCCGCACGTGGCCGCCGACATCATGAGCAAGTTCCTCGCACAGGCCGGTGTCGAGCCGATCGTCGGCGTCCCGCTCGCGACGAAGGACGCCGTCGAGAAGGAGGGCACGACGATCCGGTCGATCACGCTCGCCGACGGGCGGACGTTTCGTGGCACGGTCTTCCTCGACTGTACCTACGAGGGGGACCTGATGGCAGCGGCCGGCGTCTCCTACACCGTCGGCCGGGAGTCGAACGCGAAGTACGGCGAGACGCTGAACGGCGTGGGCACCCGGTGGAACACGCACCTGCACCGCTTCGTCCGGAAGGTCGATCCGTACGTCACGCCGGGCGACCCGCAGAGCGGCGTGCTGCCCGGCATCGACCCCGACGGCCCCGGCGAGGAGGGCTCCGGCGACCACCGCGTCCAGGCCTACAACTACCGGCTCTGCATCACCGACGTGAAGGAGAACCAGGTCCCCTTCGCCAAGCCGGACGGCTACGACCCCCAGCAGTACGAACTGCTGCTGCGGAACTTCGAGGCGGGCGACCACCGGCTGCCACTCAAGATCGACATGATGCCGAACCGCAAGACCGACGTGAACAACAACTGCGCGGTCAGCACCGACTACATCGGCATGAACTACGAGTACCCGGACGGCGACGCCGAGACCCGCGAGAAGATCCTCGACGCCCACGAGACCTACATCCGCGGCCTGATGTGGACGCTCGCCAACCACCCCCGCACACCGGAGAAGATCCGCACGAAGATGTCCCGATGGGGCTGGGCGGCGGACGAGTACGTCGAGAACGACCACTTCCCGCCGCAGATCTACGTCCGCGAGGCCCGCCGCATGGTCGGCGACTACGTGATGACCGAGCACGACTGCCGCCGCACGCGGACGACGCCCGCCAGCATCGGCATGGGGAGCTACAACATGGACTCCCACAACGTGCAGCGGTACGTCACGAAGGAGGGCTTCGTGCAGAACGAGGGGGACGTGCAGGAGAGTCCCCGCGGGGCCTACCAGATCGGCTACCGCTCGATCACGCCGAAGAAGTCCGAGTGCACCAACCTGCTCGTCCCGGTCGCCCTCTCCGCCTCGCACGCCGCGTACGGGTCGATCCGCATGGAGCCGGTCTTCATGATCCTCGGCCAGTCCGCCGCCACGGCCGCCGTCTTCGCCCTCGACGCCGGTTCCGCCGTGCAGGACGTCCCGTACGAGACGCTTCGGGAGCGGCTGCTTGAGGACGGCCAGGTGCTCGAGTACGCCGGCGGCTCGTCCGGGCCGGTCAAGCGGCTCACCGGGTTGAAGGGAATCGTCCTCGACGACACGGCCGCCGAGAAGACGGGCGTCTGGTTGTCCAGCACGTCCGTCGGCCCGGTCTACGGAGCGAGCTACCTGCACGACGACAACGAGGGGAAGGGCGAGAAGTCGGTCACCTTCACGCCCGAACTGAAGCAGCCCGGCACCTACGAGATCCGCCTGCTCTACACCGTGAACCCCAACCGCGCGACGAACGTCCCGGTGCAGGTCGTCACGGGCCGCGAGATCGAACGGTTCGTCATCGACCAGAAGAAGCCGATGAAGCCGGTCCGCCTCATGCTGGCCGCCGGCAAGCGGACGAAGATCGTCGTCGAGACGACGGAGACGAACGGCTACGTCGTCGTCGACGGCGTGCAGCTGGTGCCCGTGAACGGCGAGAAGTGATCGTGGGCGGCGAGTCGGAGCCAGCCCAACTCCCGGCAACCGTGCAGTTCGGCCGCAGTCTCGTTTGCGTCGGCGCATGCCTGGGCATCGGGATCGCGGGACTCCTCCGACTGGTCTTTCCCGACCCCGACTCCCTCGGCCTCGTCTGGAGGCAACTGTCGTTCGCCTGCCCGATCGTCCTCGTCAGCGGTGCCGGCTTGGGATTCGTGACCGCAGGCTGGCTCGAGGATCCGCGGCGGTTTCGTCGATGGACGCCGGAGCTGCCCGAGTCGAAGGTCGCCTCGCGGCGCCTCTCGACGTTGGTGCTCGCGTTGGGATTGCTGCTGGCGTCGGTCATGTTCGTCGTCGATCCGGGTCGGGAGGCATCGGCACTGCGGCTCGCGGCGTGGGGCTATGTCGGGACCGTCACTCTCTTTGCCACGTTCTACGTGTTCGTGCTCTACCTCGACGGGCGACACGCGGTCGCGGCCACGTATCTCTCCTGCTTCTCGCAGGGCGGAATCCTGCTGCTCCCGATCACCTGGCCGCTGCTCGTCTGGTTCGCCGGCGACAGCCCCCGGGACGACCCGGCGGAGTCGAACTGAACGGCGATCCGCGTTTGCAGCGATCGCTGAAACAGGTACAACCCCGCCGCTTCGGCCCTGCACCGTCAGGCCCGAGGTGTTCTCGCAGCTTCGAGAAACGGGGTGAGACGTGCCTGAGCACTCAATCGAGTTGGGCGTCGGCGACGTGGTTCGGATCGGCGAGACGACCGTCCGCGTCCGGGCGATCGAGGGGGACGAAGTCGTCTTCGAGATCGTCGACGACTCGGGCCGCGAGCCGGACGTGATCGACGGCAACCCCCCGCGTCGCCCACGGTAGGCTCCGGCGACGCGTCGACGGGCCCGCACTCCACGGCGTTCCCGCGGTGTGCAGGCAACTCGACGTGCGACTGGCGAGCCGATTCGCGCGACGACGCGAGTCGCGAGCCCGTCGACGTGTGGTCCCGCCGCAACCCGCAGGGCCGGCACGAAGTCCGACCCCTACAGTGTGCCTCCGGACGACCGCGACACGGCAAGCCCGCGCAGCGAGTGGACAGGAAGTCCACAAACGGAGCGCGTGAGTCGAGCCGGCGTGCGGTGGCGGAGCCACGGGCACGCCGAGCGAGACGAACCACGAACCAGCAGCGAGTGGACATTACGTCCACGTGCGGAGCGCGTGAGCCGAGCCGTGTTCGGCCGTCACGAAGACGGCGGAACACGAGCGCGGGGAACCAACAAAACGAAGCCCGGCCCCCGAGAGGACCGGGCTCTCGAAACGCTTGCAAGCAAGCGTCGGCCCGCAGTCGCGTTGGCCCGACTTTCGGTCGGCTCCGTGGCTCAGACGAGTTCGCGGATCGGCGTCCGCTTCTCCAGCAGGTACTGCGGTCGGCCGGCGGGATCGACGAACTGCGTCGTCTCGAGGTCGATCCCCAGGCAGTGGTACAGGGTGGCGAAGACCTCTTGGTAGTCGACCGGGCGGTTGGTCGCCTCGCCGGCGTCACGGCTGGTCTCGCCGACGAACTGGCCCGTGCGGAGGCCGCCACCGGCGAGGAACGCCATGCCGACGCGCGGCCAGTGGTCGCGACCCGCCCGGGTGTTGATCCGCGGCGTGCGGCCGAACTCGCCCCAGACGACGACGACCGTGTCGTCCGCGAGCCCGCGAACGTGCAGGTCCTCGATCAGGGCCGAGATCCCCTGGTCCATCTCCGGCAGCATGGTGCGGAGCCGCTTGAAGTTGTCGTTGTGGGTGTCCCAGTTGCCCCAGCTGCCGTTCATGGTGATGCAGCGGACGCCTGCCTCGACGAGCCGTCGAGCGCGGAGGAGCGACTCGTTCTTCTTGCCGTACCGCTCGAGCGTCTTCGGGTCCTCCTGCTTCACGTCGAGGGCGTCGGCGATCTCGCCGGAGGTGACCATGTCGATCGCCCGGTTGGTGAAGCTGTCGAGGGCGACCATCTTGCCGGAGGCGTCGACGTTCCGTTTGATGCGGTCGAGCGAGCCGAGCAGCGAGGCCCGGTTGCGGAGTCGGTCCTCGGTCAGGCTCTTGTTCAGCGTGAGGTTGCCGCCGCTGCGCCCCGGCTCGTAGGGCGCGTGCGTCGCCCCGAGGTAGCCGGCGGTCCCCTTGTTGTAGGAGATGAAGGGGGGCGCCCCGTTGGCGGCAGGGCCGTGCAGCTTGGAGATCACGCTCCCCAGCGACGGCCGGCCGCCGATGCTCTCGAGGCTCTTCTGGTTGTAGCCGGTGTGCGTTTGGAAGTTGGAGTGCCCGGCGTTCGAGCCGACGAGCGAGCGGACGACGGCGAACTTGTCGGCCATCGTCGCCAGCTGCGGGTACAGCTCGCAGACGTCGAAGCCCTCGACGTTCGTCCGGATGGGGCTGAACTCGCCGCGGTACTCCTTGGGAGCGTGCGGCTTCGGGTCGAACGTGTCCTGGTGGGACGGTCCGCCACCGAGGTGGATGTTGATGACGGACTTCGACGAGGACTGAACCCCGGCGGCCGCCTCGGCTCGCAGCAGGTCGGCCAGCGTGAGCCCGCCGATCCCGAGGGCCCCGATCTTCATGAAGCCGCGGCGAGAGACGCCGTCGCACATGCGATGGGATCGTCCGAGAATCTCCAGCATCGCCTCGCTCCTCGAATGGGACGGTCGAGACCATTTGAAGTTGGCCGCTCGCCGGTTGACGTTTCGCCGATTTCCCCGACCCGGCCGAAATCGTTGGAATCCGCGTAACCCGTTGGAGTGGGCGGACCAAGAGTGGACTGGGGCGTGGAGCAGTCCAGCCCCGACGGCTACCTTTCGGGACCTTCTCAGGGGAGCTCGGGATGCCTCGACACATCGGCTGGAACGGGTGGTTCTGCAGCTTTCTGGTGATGCTCCCCCTCGCCGCGGTTTCGGCAGACGACGTCGTCGGCTGGCGGACGGACGGCACGGGGCACTATCCGCACGCCGAACCGCCGACCGAGTGGTCCAAGGAGGAGGGGGTCGTCTGGCGAACGCCGTTGCCGGGGAAGAGCCACTCCGCCCCGATCGTCCTCGGCGACCGCCTGTTCGTGACGGCCGACCCCGCGCACCTTCTCTGCCTGAACGCGGCGGACGGAGAGATCGTCTGGTCGCGGTCGCTCACGATCGCCGAGCTGGTCGATCCCGCCGAGCAGGCCGAACTGGCGGAGGCCCAGGCCGCGGCGAAGGAGCTGGAGTCGAAGGCGAAGGAACTCCGCAAGTCCCTCCGCGACCGCCAGCGGGCGAACGCGATCTCCAAGGAGCAGGAGAAGGTCGAGAAGGGCCGCATCAAGGAACTCGAGGAACAACGGAAGGACGTTCTCCGCCGGTTCCCGCAGGAGAAGAAGGGGGGCAGCGGCAACTCGGCCGGCACGCCGGTCAGCGACGGCGAACGGATCTTCTGCCTGTTCGCGACCGGGCTCGTCACGGCTCACGACGCGGACGGCGAACTGCTGTGGCACCAACGGGTCGAACCGGCCGTCGACGGGTTCGGGCACTCCGCCTCGCCGTTGCTCGTCGACGGCAAGCTGGTCGTCCACACCCAGCAGCTCTCGGCCCTCGACCCGAAGACCGGCAAAATCCTCTGGCAGGCCGACCTGCCGAAGCGGTGGGGTTCGCCGATCGCCGGGCGAGTCGGTTCGGAGTCGGTCGTCGTCACCCCCTCGGGCGCGCTCGTGCGGGCGTCGAACGGCGAGGTCGTCTCGCGAAAGCTGTTCGACGTGCCCCACGCGACGCCGATCCTCTCGGGCGACACGGTCTACGCGGTCTCGAAGAGGAGCGTGGCCGTCCGGCTGCCGGAGTCGCTCGACGGCGACGTGGCCGCCACCGTGCTGTGGGAGGAGGAGGGGCCCAGAACGAGGTCGTTCGCGTCCGCCCTGCTGCACGACGGGCGGCTGTACAACATGGACGAACGGGGCATCCTCGAGGTCCACGACGCGGCCGACGGGTCGCGGGTCTACCAGGAGCGTTCGCCGTTCCAAGGGGGCCGGGCGTACTCCAGCGTCACGCTGGCCGGCAAGCTGTTGTTCGCCGGGAACGACCGGGGCGAGATGCTCGTCTTCCGGCCGGGCGACGACTTCGAGCAGGTCGCCCTCAACAAGCTGGAGGGGTTCAGCGGGGCGCCGGTGTTCGTCGGCAAGCGGATGTACCTGCGGTGCTACGAGCACCTCTACTGCATCGGCGAGTAGTCGCGGCCCAAGGTCGGCAGTTGCCCGGCCCGAGCGGCGAGACCTAGAATCGGGGGGACGTGACCCGACTCCTCGTTCCCGCGCCCGCCGATGGGACCACTTCGACCGACAGACCGGCCTTCGCTGCGACGCGGCGAGGCGACCCCCAGCGGTTGGCTCGTCGCCGTGTTGCTGCTGCTGATCGGGGCGCTCGTCTTCCAGCTGTTCCAGAACGTCTTCTTCGCGAACCCGGACCTCGACCCCGAGGCGGAGCCGCGACCGGTCACGCCGCGGGGCGATCTCGCGGCCGACGAGCAGGCCCGTATCGAGCTCGTCAGCCGGGTGTCGCGGTCGGTCGTCCACGTCACCAGCCAGACCATCCCCGACGTCAGCATGCGGGCGACCGACATCCAGCAGGGGACCGGGTCCGGCTTCGTCTGGAACAAGGACGGGCACGTCGTCACCAACTTCCACGTCGTGCAGAACGCCAACCGCGTCATCGTCACGCTGGGCGGGACGTCCTCGTATCTCGCCCGCGTCGTCGGCGTCGATCCGGACCACGACCTCGCCGTCCTGAAGATCGACGCGCCCGACGACGAGCTGGAACCGGTGGAGATCGGCCGCTCTTCGGACCTGCGAGTCGGGCAGAACGTCTACGCGATCGGCAACCCGTTCGGCCTGCAGCAGTCGCTCTCGACCGGCGTGATCAGCGGGCTCGGCCGCGAGATCGAGTCGATGACCGGCCGGCCGATCCAAGGGGTCATCCAGACCGACGCCGCCATCAACCCGGGGAACTCCGGCGGCCCGCTGCTCGACAGCGCCGGCCGGCTGATCGGCGTGAACACGGCGATCGTCAGCCCGTCCGGAGCGTACGCCGGCATCGGGTTCGCCGTGCCGGTCGACCGTGTGAACGAGACGGTGCCGCAGCTGATCCGCAAGGGCTCGGTCGACCGGCCCGGCCTCGGAGTCGTGATCTTCAGCGACGAGCTGATCGAGGAGCTCGTGGAACGGGACATCATGCCGCGGCGGGGCGTGCTCGTGCGGTTCGTCGCCGAGGACGGCGCGGCCGAGGCGGCCGGCCTGCAGGGGACCGTCCGCAACGACGACGGGACGATCGACTGGGGCGACCTGATCACCAAGATCGACGACCGCGACGTCGCCGGCCAACGCGACCTCTACCGCGTGCTCGACGACCGGTCGGTCGGCGACACCGTCGACGTGACCGTCCTCCGCGACGGCGTGGCCAAGACGATGCCCGTCGTGCTGCAGTCGCTGCCGAACGAGTGACGTTCACTCGCGGCCGAACAGCCGCCCGAGCCACCCGGAGCTGCGGTTGAGGCGTTCCATCTCCGCGAGCGCGTCCTTCGCCTCGCCGTCGTGCCTCTCCATGCGAAGACGGGCCGCTACGTCCCCGTCTGCCTGGTCGGCGTACGCCTTCAGGAACTCCAGCCGCGCCCGCGCGAACCGCTCCATCAGGCCCAGCCGCTTCGCGAGGTCGCCGGAAAGGCCGTCGAGTTCCTCCAGCCCGCGAACGGCTCGCTCCCAGTCCGGAATCACGTTCTTCCGCAGCAGTGCGGCGAACTGGCCGCCGTCGATCGCCTGCCGGCTCCACTGCTCCTCGTACTCCACGGCTTTCTCGGTCGCGGATTCTTGGACTTCGAGGAACAGGGTCTCCGCGGCGAGGTAGTCGCCGGGCGGCTCCGGCAGGACGACGAGGGCGAGCCCACCCAGCCCCGCGACGCCAACGACGAGGACGAGGAGCGCCCGCAGCGTCCAGTTGTGCGGGCCGTCGTCGCGAACCGGCCGGCTGAGCATCATGCCGCAGAGGATCCCGCCGACGAACCCGCCCAAGTGAGCCGCGTTGTCGATGAACGGGAACATCAACCCGAACGCGAGGTTGTACACGAGGAACGACGTCGCGCTGCTGCGGAAGGAGTTCAGCATGCGGGCGGGGACGGTCGGGTTCCGTGTGACGGCGACGCCGAGCAGGCCGCCGATCAGCCCGAAGATCGCGCCGGACGCCCCGACGCTGATGCCGGCCGGATTCCACCACAGGCTGGCGACCGCCCCGGCGACCGCGGAGACGAGGTACAGGACGAGGAATCCGAGGTGGCCGAACAACCGCTCGCCGAACCGCCCGAGCGCGTAGAGGACCCACATGTTGACGGCGATGTGCCAGACGCCGCCGTGGAGGAAGGCGGACGTGAGGACCCGCCACCACTCGCCGCGGAGCGTCCGCGGGCCGTACTCCGCCCCCCACTCGACGAGCCGCTCGGCGTCGGGCGACATCGGGTCGATGCCGGCGAGCACGTTCGCCGCGTAGACGAGGACGTTCGCCCCGATCAGCGTCCACGTCACCAAGGAGTAGGGCGTGAGTCGTAGCAGTCGTAGGTGGAAGTCGCGGATCTCGAGCAGTTCGGCCGAGGAGGGTGGCGCGTTCGGAGCCGGCCGGTCGGTCGGTTCCGGGCTGGCGGACTCGCCGTTCGTCACTGCCGAGCCGATCCGTCGAAGCCACGCGGGCCGAAGAGAACGCAGAGAACCCGTTGCCGGGTCGAGTCGGCGACCATAGCATCGGTCCCGTCGGGCCGTCCAATCGAGTTGAGGGTTTGCCATGCTGGCCGGACTACTGCTGACAACCGCGCTGTGGACCGACCCCGGACCGGAAGCGGCCGCTGGTGCGGACGAGCGACCGCCGGTGGCCGTCCGCGTCGAGAAGCCACTCCACAGGGACGCCGTCCAGGCGTGGTACGTCTCCCTGTGCCGGCGCACGGCCGAGCGCCAACGGATGCCGGCGGCGAAGGCGGTCCCGGAACTCGTCGCACTGTACGAGGTGCTCGACGAGGCGGAGGGGTTCTCGCTCGCTCGTCGAGACCGCATGCGAGCCGTGCTCCGCGGCCGGGTCGAGTGGTACGCCCACCGGCTGAGGAAGCAGGTGGCCGAGGAAGCCCGCGACGCACGCCGCGAGCGGCTGCGGGCGAACACCGACGGCAAGCCGCGGCCGCCGGCCTCGAACGAGGGGCCCGCGGCGATCGGGGCGGCGTCGTTGATCGACCTGATCCAGCGGACGGTGAACCCGCCGATCTGGGACGTGAACGGCGGACCTGCCTCGGTTGGGTACTTCGCCCCGTTTCACGCGCTGGTGGTACGCGCCCCGGGGGAGGTCCACCACCAGTTGGGCGGTACGCTGGGGCAGTTGCGACGCGTGGCCCGCTAGACCCGATCCGGCTTCGTGTCGCCACTCGAACGACGTGCGGTCGTGAAATCCTCGATCAACGACCGCCACCCGTTCGCGAGATGCGATCTGGGCGGGGCCGGGCCTCGGGCGGGCGAACCCGGCGGCGTGTCCGCGTGTCGAGTCGGAATGGCCGAGGGGATCCGTGCCGGAGCCGTCGACTGCGTCGGCACTTCGGTCGGCATCGTGGCTTGCATCGGGTTGGCCGATCGCTATATTCAGCGGCTTGCGGCGGTGCGACCCACGTACCAGAGAGCAGTTTGCCAGCGTAGCTCAATTGGCAGAGTCCCGGTTTTGTAAACCGGTGGTTGTGGGTTCGAGTCCCACCGCTGGCTTCGCGGGGGTCAAGAGTCGAGGGTCAGGAGTCCAGAGCCCGGTGCTCTCGACCGTTGACCCTTGGCCCTCGACCCTTCTGGGGGTGTGCCGGAGCGGCCAAACGGGCCAGACTGTAAATCTGGTGGCTATGCCTACGAAGGTTCGAATCCTTCCGCCCCCACTCGGTTCAGGGATCAGGAGTCAGGAGTCAGGAGTCAGCGGAATCGGCCGGTCACGAGCCTGACCCCCGACCCCTGTCCCCTGCAGTTGGCGGGTGTAGCTCAATGGTAGAGCCCCAGCCTTCCAAGCTGGTTGTGAGGGTTCGATTCCCTTCACCCGCTCTCGTACGGTGTGTCGAGAAGTGAACCACGTCTGAGGATCGCTGCTGTAGCTCAGTGGTAGAGCGCGTCCTTGGTAAGGACGAGGTCATGGGTTCAAGTCCCATCAGCAGCTCTTCGTCGTTCGTCGTGTGGCCGGTCGCTCGGCGGGGGTGGTC
>JANQQW010000382.1 GCA_028284885.1 Planctomycetaceae bacterium | reverse complement strand
GGCCACTGCTTCGAAGCGATTTCGACGTTGGCTACGATCGTGCCGGGACTACCACCCCGTCACCCGATCGGACCCGCTCGTGTCGCCTCGCCACGCCCTTCCGCTCCTCGGTCTCGGACTCCTCCTCGTGACACCCTCGCACCCCCTCCCCGCCGCCGACGAGCCGTACGAGCTCGGCCCGGACTCGATGCGGAAGGAGGGCGTCCCGGTCGGCACCGTCACCGACGGCACGTTCGAGGACTCGAAGGTCTTCGCCGGGACCGTTCGCCAGTTCTGGGTCTACGTCCCGAAGCAGTACGACGGCAGCGAGCCGGCGGCCGTCATGGTCTTCCAGGACGGCCACGCGTACGTCGACGAGAAGGGCCAGTTCCGCGTGCCGGTCGTGTTCGACAACCTGATCCACGCCGGCGAGATGCCGGTCACCGTCGGCGTCTTCGTGAACCCCGGCCACCGAGCGGACGAACTCCCCGAGAACCCGTGGCGGAGCAACAACCGCAGCGTCGAGTACGACACGCTCTCCGCCGACTACGCCAAGTTCCTGCTCGAAGAACTGCTGCCGCACGTCGCCGAGAAGCACGACCTGAAGCTGACCGACGACCCCGAGCAGCGGGCCATCGGCGGCATCAGCTCGGGCGGCATCTGCGCGTGGACCGTCGCCTGGGAGCGACCGGACGCGTTCCGCAAGGTGCTCAGCCACGTCGGGAGCTTCACCAACATTCGCGGCGGCCACGCCTACCCGTCACTCATCCGCAAGACCGAGCGAAAGCCAATCCGAGCGTTCCTGCAGGGCGGCGAGAAGGACCTCGACAACCAGCACGGCAACTGGTGGCTCGCCAACCTCCAGATGGACGCCGCGCTCAAACACGTGCAGTACGACTACCGGTTCGTCGGCGGCGAGGGCGGCCACAACGGCAAGCACGGCGGTGCCATCCTGCCGGACTCCCTACGCTGGCTGTGGCGGTAGAAGAGTGGCCTGGTTGACTGGTGGCCTGGTCGGCTGGTGAAGAATTTCGAACGAGACCACGAGACACCAGCCCGCGCGAAACCCCATGCACTTCCTCCTCGCCAACGACGACGGCATCGACGCCCCGGGACTCGCCATGCTCGCCGAGGTGGCGGCCGAGTTCGGCGACGTGACGGTCGTCGCCCCGGATCGTCAGTTCTCCGGCTGCGGCCACCAGACGACCACCGACGGCCACGTCACCGTCGAGGAGGTCGGCCCCCGCCGGTTCGCCATCACCGGCACCCCCGCCGACTGCACCCGGCTCGGCCTCATGCACCTCGCCGACGAGGACGTCGACTGGGTGCTCGCCGGGGTCAACCACGGCGGCAACCTCGGCATCGACACGGCGATGTCCGGCACCGTCGCCGTCGTCCGCGAGGCCTCGCTCTTCGGGAAACCGGGCATCGCCGTCTCGCAGTACCACCGGCGGCGGGCCGACGGGTCGATGCCGATGGACTGGGAGACCGTCCGCCCGAAGCTGCGGGCCGTGTTCGAGCGGCTGCTCACCTCGCACCCGGAACCCGGCCACCTCTGGAACGTGAACCTCCCCGACCCGGGCGACCACGAACCCCCAGTGCCGGAGATCGTCGACGCCCCACTCGACCTCGGACCGCTCGCCTTCGACTACCACGTCGACGGGGACGCCTACACGTTCCGTGGGCGTTACCACGAACGAGGCCGCACGCCCGGCAGCGACGTCGACGTCTGCTTCTCCGGCCGCATCGCCCTCACGCACCTGCCGGCCCTCGTCGGCGGCTGACGCCGGTCGAGAGTCAAGAGTCGAGAGTCAAGAGCCAGAGCAGGCACGGTGGGCACGGGGAAACCGACCAATCAGCCCGGACCGCGAGGCGAAGGAGTTGGTGCGGGCACTCGTCCGACGAGCCATGACGTTCGGGCATCCGACTCTGGCTCTTGACCCTCGACTCTCGACCCCTCGAACCCTCGACCCGGCAGCCGTACGACGCAGTCCACCGGCACGCCTCCATCGACCCCTGCAACCCGCCCCGTGCGTCACCCTTTCCGCCCGCAGAACCCGAACCCGTGCGTGGTGCACTTGCAACCCGCGCGCGTTTCCTCCCCGCATCAACACGAAACGCGTTGTAGGTTTCGGCAGGTTCAAACTCTCCACCAACGCCGCGCATGTCAGGGACTGGCGATGCTCGTACTCAGCCGTAAGAAGGACGAGAAGATCATCATTGGTGACTCGATCACCTTGATGGTCGTCGAGATCCGGGGTGACAAGGTCCGTCTCGGGATCGAAGCTCCGAAGGAAGTCGCCGTGCACCGCGAAGAGGTGTACGAGGCGATCAAGCGCGAGCGTGCCCTGGAGCACGACGCAGTCGAGTAGGCCTCCGTCGGAACGTCGACGGGCCGTCGCTCAGAACCGCTCCTGCCCGGTCTGCCGGTCTGGATCCGGAAAGTCCCGGTACAGGGCCGCCACGAGTCCGGTCGTCAGCTGGTTCACCGCGGCGTGCACCTCCTCCGTCGGGTCGGTGCGGCTGGCCGTCTCCGCGAACGCCCTGTCCAACTGGGCCAGGTCGCGGACCTCGATCGCCACGTGGAACTCGCCGAGTTCGCGCGGACCGAAACCGAGTTTGCGACGCGTGAGCCGGTACCCGGCGATGCGGTCCGCCGACTGCATCGGTTCGAGGAACCGGTCCAGCCGCTCGGCGAACTCGACGTCGGACACGCCGGGCCGCAGGTCGAACCACAGGTGGTAGACGTCCACGCCGTTCCTCCCTCGGCCGACGACGTCACACCTCGTCGGCCTCGCCCAACTCGTTCTCCAGCCGCTCCATCTCCGCCTCGAGCTGTTGCTCCGGCGTGAGCGGATCGACGATGGCGTACTGGCCCTCGGACCAACGATACAGGTCGACGAGGCGGCAGCGCTCGCTGCAGAACGGGAAGTGGGGGGACTCGGCCGCCGCCTCCGGCGCCAGTTCCTTCCCACAGATCGGACAGGTCTGCGGCCGGATCACGTCGTCCTCTTCGTTCTGCGGTCAGTCGTCGGAACCGGAACTCTTGGAAGCCGAACTCTCCGAACTCGACTTCGAGTCGCTCTTGGACTCGCCCTTGCCGTCGGACTTCGCGGGCTCCGACGCCTTCCTGGCGGCGTCGGCCCCCTGCTTGTACGACTCGCTCCGGTATTCGGTCTCGTAGAAGCCCGACCCCTTGAAGATGACGCCCGCCCCGGTGCCGATCAACCGCTCGGCCTTCAGCTTCCCGCACGCCGGGCACTTCTTGATCGGGTTGTCCGACATCGCCTGGTACATGTCCCACTCGTGGCCGCAGGCGTGGCAGACGTAGTCGTAGGTCGGCATCGAAGGTCTCCGGCGATCGCGGTCGCGATCGGTGGTCACTCGGAACGCGGGCGTCTCGCCCGCACTCGTGGTCGATCGACTCTCGTTGCGGGCGTCTCGCCCGCAAC
>JANQQW010000372.1 GCA_028284885.1 Planctomycetaceae bacterium | reverse complement strand
GCGTTCTGCTCCCTGGTCTCGACAACCCCTGCTCGTTCTCGCCGCGGTCGCGTTCGCGTTGCCGGTCGCGTACACGGTGCTCGGCTCGCTGAAGCCGCCGGGGCAGCCGGAGCAGGAACTGCTGCCGGAGTCGCTCCACTGGGAGAACTACGCGACGGCGGTCGCCTCGGAGAACTATGTCCGCGCCCTCGCCAACTCGGTCCTCTACGCCGCAGCGTCGGTCGTGGGGACGGTCGTCTCCTGCACGCTGGTCGCCTACGGCTTCGCCCGGCTCCGGTGGCCCGGCCGGGACACGCTGTTCTTCGTGCTCGTCTGCACGATGCTGCTGCCGTTCCACGCGACGATGCTGCCACGCTTTCAGCTGTTCGCCGCGATGGGACTGTACGGCACGTACGGCCCGCTCGTGTTGCCGAAGTTCCTCGCCCAGGAGGCGTTCTTCGTCTTCCTGCTGCGGCAGTTCTTCCTCACGATTCCCGAGGAACTCAGCGAGGCCGCCCGGCTCGACGGGGCGAGTGAGCTGACGATCCTGCTCCGCGTCGTCGTCCCGCTCTCGCTGCCGGCCCTCGCGACCGTCGCCGTCTTCCAGTTTCTCGACACGTGGAACGACTTCGCCGGGCCGCTGCTGTACCTGAACGACCCGGCCCAACTCCCGCTCGCGTACCTGCTGCAACAGTTCACGAGCGCGTACCGCACCGACTTCGGGCCACTGATGGCGGCCGCCACGATGTTCACGCTCCCGGTGCTGCTGCTCTTCGTCCTCGCCCGCGGTACGTTCACGGAGGGCATCGCGACGTCCGGGTTGAAGGGGTGACCGGCTCGTCGCCCGCGGACCGGACTCGTCGCCCGCACCTGCGATTGCACCGGACCGGGCGAACGGTCATCCTCAGGCCGTCGTGAGCTCCGCTCGACGCTGCTCGTCACATCACAAGAGGCGCCCGCCGTGAGTCGACCGAATCGTTTCCTTCGCTGGTTCTCCGGACTGCTGGTCTTGCCGATCCTCGTAGGGACCGTGCGGGCCGACGAGCCGAACACGCTGACCGAGGCCGAGAAACGGTCCGGCTGGCGGCTGCTGTTCGACGGCGAGACGCTCGACGGCTGGCGAAACTTCAAGAAGGACGAGGTCTCCAAGGGCTGGGTCGTCGAGGACGGGGCGATCGTCCGCAAGAGCGGCGGCGCCGGCGACATCCTCACGAAGGAGACGTTCGGCAGCTTCGAGATCCAGCTCGAGTACCGCATCTCGAAAGGGGGCAACAGCGGGCTGATGTTCCACGTGACCGAGGAGGAGAAGACGCCCTGGCGCACGGGACCGGAGGTCCAGATTCAGGACAACGTGGACGGGCACGACCCGCAGAAGGCCGGTTGGCTGTACCAACTCTACAAGCCGGTGAAGCCCGGCTGGGCGAAACGGTTCGAGGCCCAGGTCGGCTTCGAGAGCCCGGACACCGACGACGCCACACGGCCCGCCGGCGAGTGGAACCACCTCTACCTCCGCGTCGCCCCGAACGACGGCGAGGTGCAGCTGAACGGGGTCAGCTACTTCAAGTTCCAGAAGGGGAGTGAGGACTGGAAGGCCCGCGTCGCGAAGAGCAAGTTCGCGAAGATGCCGAAGTTCGGTCTCGCCGACGAGGGGCACGTCTGCCTGCAGGACCACGGCAACCTCGTCGCTTTTCGCAGCATCAAGGTTCGCGAGCTGCCGCCGGACACCGAGGTGCCGGCCCCGGTCGACGGGACCGCCGCGGTGAAGACCGAGCTCGCGTTCCCGGACGTCGAGTGGGAGGGCTGGTCGCCGGTCGACGAGGACGGCAAGCAGAGCCCGCCGCTGCGACCGATCCTCGTCACGCACGCCGGCGACGGCAGCGGCCGACTGTTCGCCGTCGACCAGTCCGGCCTGATCCACACGCTGCCGACCGAGGGGGCCGCCGAGAAGGCGACGTTGTGGCTCGACCTCAGCGGCCAGGTGCACCCCTTCACCGAGGACGACGAGGAAGGCCTGCTCGGCTTCGCCTTCCACCCGAAGTTCAAGACCAACGGCCAGTTCTTCGTCTACTACAACCCGCGGTTCGGCAAGGGGACCGGCGTGAAGCCGCGGACCGTGCGGCTGTCGCGGTTCACGGCGAAGAGCTTCCAGGGCGCCGTCCCGGGTAGCACGCTCACGGAGAAGGTCGCCGCGTTCGACGAGGAAGTCCTGATGCAGTTCCAGCAGCCCTTCTCGAACCACAACGGCGGGCCGATGTGCTTCGGGAACGACGGCTACCTCTACGTCGGCTTCGGCGACGGCGGCGGCCGCAACGACCCGGTCAAGTTCGCCCAGACGGACGACAGTCCGCTCGGCACGATCATTCGAATCGACGTCGACCGCCGGGGACCCGGTGAACTCCCCTACGCGATTCCGAAGGACAACCCGTTCGTCGGCCGGGACGGCGTCATTCCCGAGATCTACGCCACCGGAATCCGCAACCCGTGGCGCATCTCCTGCGATCCGAAGACCGGATTCGTCTGGATCGCCGACGTCGGACAGGACATGTGGGAGGAGATCAGCGTCGTGACGAAGCCGGGCCAGAACTTCGGCTGGAGCATCCGCGAGGGCTCGAAGGCGTTCAACAGCGTCACGAGCGACGCCGAGTTCACCGACCCGGTCTGGGAGTACGACCACCGCATCGGCAAGTCGATCACCGGCGGCCACGTCCACCACGACCCGAAGCTGCCCGAGCTCGAAGGGCACTACCTCTACGGCGACTACGTCTCCGGCGGCCTGTGGGCGCTGAAGTACGACTTCGAGAAGCAACAGGTCGTCCGCAACGTGGTCGTCCCGTGGAACGGACTGCCGGTCCTCTCCATCGGCGAGGACGAGTCCGGCACGTCGTACGTCACCACGCCCAGCCGAGCCGGCAGAACGATCTACCGGCTCGTGAAGGAGTAGACGGAGAACTGGTCCCCGCGTCACCAATCGAAGGAAGGAGTCCGACGATGTCTCGTTCGATGTTTTTCGCGGCCTTGCTCGGCCTGCTGCCGTCGTTCGCCACGGCCGACGACGAGGCGACACCGGTCGCGGAGCCGGTCCCCGCTCCACGTTCGGCGGTCGCCCTGATCGACATGGCCGAGGTCTTCAAGCAGAGCAAGCGGTTCCAGCGGGAGACGGAGGAACTGAAGGGCCGTGTCGCCGAGGTGTCCGCCCAGATGAAGACGATGGTGGCGATGGGGAAGGGGCTGCAGGAGGGGCTGAAGGCGGCCGAGTCGCTGGAGGAACGCAAGCAGTTCGAGCGCGACGTCCTCAAGGTGAAGGCCGAACTCGAGACGCTGCAGACTCTGACGCAGACGAACCTCGCCCGTGAAGAGGCCGCGATCTACCGGGGTGTCTACGAGGACGTTCTGGGGATCACCAAGGAGCTGGCCCGCGAGCGGGGCTTCACGATGGTGCTTCGCTACCAGCCGGTCGAGCACGAGGAAGGGGACACGCCGAAGGAGACGGTCAAGAAGCTGAACCAGCTCGTCGTCTTCGCCGAGCCGCACCACGACATCACGGACGAGGTCATCGCGCGGCTGAACGCCAGCAGGAGATCGACGACCAGCGGTGATCGTTGACGGCCCGGTGGGATCGGGATTGACGGTTTCCAGGAGTGGTGGTATCCCGCTAGTCTCCTCTCCGTTGCCCGCGTTCCGCGCGGCAGTCCTTCACTCCTTGTCTCCGTGTTCCGTCGAGCCACGAGAACGACCGGTCGATCCGTGCTGCGCGCATCGATCGTGTGCTTCGTGATCGCGATCGGACTCGTCTGCGCTGCGGACGAGCGTCCGCCGGTCGAGGTGCGCCTGCAGGAGCTCGAGGAGCAGGTGCGGCGGCAGGCAGACGAACTCCGTCTGCTGCGAGCGCAACGGGAGGGGCTCCACACGCCGCGTGCCCCGGACGCCCGCGACGACTTCGTCGGGACGGAACGGGCCGGAGCGACGCTCGGCGAGGGAACGGGTTCGTCGAGCGGGGAGGCCTTTCGCGACGAAGGCGGGTTCCGGGACCGTCCGGGCTTCGACTTCTACACGCCCGGCAACTTCGACAACGCGTTCCGCATCCCGAACTCGGACGTGTTCATCAAGCCCGGGGGCTTCGCCCGCGTCCACGTCATCCACGACTTCAACGCGATCGACTCCGAGGACAGCTTCGTCACCTCGGAGATTCCGACCGACGGGCCGGGGCGGACGAACTCCCGCTTCCACGCTCGCCCCTCGCGACTGAACCTCGACGTCCGTTGGCTCTCCGACGAGTTCGGGCAGATTCGCATCTTCACCGAGGGGGACTTCTTCAGCGACGGCAACCGGTTCCGGCTGCGTCACGCGTACGGCCAGATGGACCGGTTCCTGTTCGGCCGCGGCGAGTTCCTGGCCGGACAGACCTGGACGACGTTCACGGACGTGAAGGCGCTCCCCACGACGCTCGACTTCGAGAGCCCGGTGGCGTTCATCTCGACTCGACGAGGACAGGTCCGACTGACCGAGCCACTGCCGGTCGACGGGCTCGAGTGGTCGGTCGCCGTCGAGGATCCGCGGAGCATCATCGAGTTGCCGTTCGTCTCCGGCGAGGCCCGGAACCCGCTGCCGGACTTCGTGACCCGCGTCCGTTGGGAACCGTGCGAGGAGGTCGGCCTGCAGCTCGCCCTCGTGCTCCGCGAACTCGGCTTCCAGCCGACCGGGCAGGAGGCGATCTCCGGCATGACGCACGGCCTGAACTTCTCCGGCCACGTGCAGGTCACCGACGTCGACAACTTCACGTTCCAGGTAATCGGCGGGGACGGGATCGGCAGCTTCTGGGGCATTCCGGACGTCGCCCCCGTGAGTGCCACGGACGCCGACCTGCTGCCGGTCCGGGCCTTCATGGTCGCGCTCGGGCACAACTGGACCGACGACCTCGCCAGCAACGTGATCTACAGCCGGAGCACGATCGACAACACGCCGTTCCAACAGCCCGGCGAACTCCACTCGACCGAGTACCTCGCCGTGAACCTGATCTGGACGGCGACGGAACGGCTGAACGTCGGCGTGGAGTACCTGTACGGCACGCGGGTCGACGTCGACCGCAACGCCGGTTCGGCCAACCGGCTGGAGTTCGTCGTGACGTGGCTACTTCCCTGACGCGGTCCTGGCCGGCGAGACGACCAGCCGCACGGCCTCCTCGAACCAGCCGCTCTCCCAGTGGTGCCTTCGCTTCGGGCCGTCTTGGAAGACGTGCGGCACGGAGTGTTCGAGCAGCAACCGCTCGAAACGGTGGTGGTGCTCGCGGAAGTTGTCGTAGCCGAGGTGGATCAGGCGAAGCTCGTCGCCGAGCGTCTTCGCGCGGTCGGCGACGAGCTTCGTGAGCTGGTACTTCGCGAAGTTCTCCGGCGTGCCGAAGATCGGGCCGGAGCCGTACCTGCCGGGGGCGTTCATCGTCAGCGGGGCGTCCCAGGCGACGGCTCGCTCGAAGTGCTCCGGGTGCCGGAGGAGCAGGCTGAACGCCCCCCAGCCGGACTTGCTGAAGCCGAGGAGCAACCGCCCGCTCCGTTCGGCGAGCGCGGGGGAGTTCCTCTCGACGAACGGCACGACGACCTTCAGGAAGTGCGACTCCTGCCGGACGCCCGCGTCGGTCGGGTGGTCCGCGTACCACGGCAGCTGGGCGAACGTCGGGTAGACGACGATCACGCCGAAGCGGTCCGCGACCCGCAGCCGCTCGGCCGTGGCGACCACGTCACCCCACCGCTTGCCGGCCCCCGCTTCGACCGGCAGGACGTAGAGCACCGGGTATCGCCGACCCGGTTCGGTCGTGCTCGGCTGAACAACCGAGACGGTCGTCGGGCCAGACTGGTACTCGGACTCCAGCCGGTGGACGACGACGGCCGAACTCGTCGCGGGCTCGGGTTCGCCGGCGAGGGCCGCCGCGAGCAGCAACGCCGACGCGGTCACTCGTCCTTCTCCGATCCCGTTCGCTTCGCCGGCGTGAACTTCACGAGTTCGGCGACCACGAGGTTAGAGTCCTTCAGGTCGAACCGGTGCTTGACGAGTCCCACGCCGGGGGCGACCGACATCTCGACGACGAGGCCCGGTTCGACGAGGCGGTAGACGTAGCAGGTGAACCGACCGGCCGGAGTGGTGACTACTCGGTCCGTGGCGACGACGGTGATCTTCGAGCCGCCGACCTCGTACTCGAGCGGCACCTTCGCGACCGGATAGCGGTAGAAGACCGCCCCGGAGTTCGGGTCGGGATCGCCCTCCTCGTCGAAGTCACGCAGTTCGCTCTGCCCGTCCGGACCGCTGCGGACCCAGAACTCGTCGTCGAACTCGGTGTACCGGAACCACGTCTTGCCGCCGATGACACGTTTCTCGTGCACCGCGGCCTTGTCGGTCTCATCCGGAAAGGTCCTGCCGGTCCGACGGTCGGTCTCGGTCCGCCTGTACTCCCAGCGGTTGCCGACGACGAGCGGGACGATCTCCTTCGGGGCCGGGTCCTCGGCGAGGGCGCACGTCGCGAAGGACAGTAGCAGGAGGGCAACGTGCACGGACGGAAGTCGGGGCATCGGACAGCTCGGGTAGTGGGGAACGGATAGCGAGCGCCCTCCGAGCGTATCGCCGGCCCGTCCCGACGGCGAGTGGTCGTCAGGCGGTACTAGAACCCCGCGAGCACCTCGCCGTCCGACTTGTGGCCGAGGCGGCGGAACGTGATGGGGTTCACGTTGTCCGAGAGGAACCGGACGCTGCCGTCCGCGAGGCCGACGTGCACGCCGCCGGTGTGGGCGCTGCGGGGCGTGACGACCGGGTCCGCGAGGGCGAAGGCCGTCGGCTCCGCGTAGTCGTAGAGGCAGGGGGCGAGGGTGCTGCGACGGCAGTAGTAGTGGCGGTCGCCGGTCTGGTCGTTCGGCGGCAGCAGCGTGCTGAACAGGCAGGTCCCCTGGTTCGAGTAGAAGTAGCTGCCTCGGAAGTCCCACTCGTCCGGGGTGTCCTCGCTGACGACCACCTCGCTGACCATCGCCGTGTTCGAGGTCCCGTCGGTGACGGCGGCGAGGCGGGTGCTGGAGAGCGAGTAGAACATGCCGTCGAGCGACGTGCCGTTTCCGTTGGGTCCGCTGCGAAAGTGGTCGTCGCCCGCACAGACGACGTAGTTGCCGGCCCACGTCAGGTCCTGCTTCATGTACGGCTTCGAGCCGCCGGGGTCGGAGGGGCAGATCAACGAGGGAATGCTGGTCTGCCGGCCGTCCCACTGCCAGGACCGCTTCGTGGTGAAGCCGTTCGTGTCCGCCGCGATCACGTCGTACAGGTTCTGTTGCTCGATGAAGGGGAGCACATGCGGCAGCCAGCTGTCGGACCGCCAGCCGTCGACGACGCTGCCCTGCGGCATGTTCGCGTGGTGCGTGCCGGCGAAGGTCCCGGGCGGGAACACGCGGTGGATGTCGTGGTAGTTCAGGAGGGCCAACCCGACCTGCTTCACGTTGTTCTTGCAGCTGGAGCGGCGTGCCGCCTCACGAGCCTGTTGAACGGCGGGAAGCAGCAGGGCGATCAACAACGCGACGATCGCGATCACCACCAGCAACTCGATCAGCGTGAACCCCGCGCGGGTTCTTCCGAGACGGTTCACGTGTGCCTCGACCTTCGTTCGACCGACGAGAAGCAGAGGGCCCGCACGCGTGAGACTACACGATCTCGCGAGGAGTGCGAGACCGGATTCGGGGCTTGGTCTTTCGGCCGTTTCGCAACAGTGCGGAACGGGGAACGAACGGGGGCAGCGCGAGGACCGCCCCCGATTGACCAGTCTGCCTTCGAAGGTGACAAGCAGACTCCGATATCGGCGACGCCGAGTCTATTTCGCGACGTCGTAGCAGGTGAGGTCCTGCTGGTTGCGGACGTAGAACTTGCCGCCGGCGACGACCGGGTGGGCCCAGCTGCGGCGGCCGTGGTTGGTGATCTGGAAGCGGCCGAGTTCCTCGTAGCCCTCGGGTGTCGCCTTGGCGAGGGCGACCTGGTGGCCTTCGCCGAGGAGGAACAGCAGGCCGTCCGCCGCGACGAGGCTCCCCTTGCCGACGCTCCGCTCCCGCCAGGCGATCTCGCCGGTCTCGAAGTCCATGCAGATGAGTCCGCCGTTGCCGAAGCCGTACATGTGGTCGCCCACCTTCACGATGCCACCGTGGTGGTTCGCCATCTCCTTGGAGAAGTAGACCTCCTCGGCCTTCTGCGTGGTGCCGGCCGTGTCGATCTTCGCGAGGCCGCCGCCGGTGCCGTAGGCGGAGGAGGTGAAGACCATGTCGTTCTCGACGATCGGCGTGGCGCAGTTGGCGGTGCCGTTCGCCGCGCCGTCGTACTCCCACAGCAGCTTGCCGGTCTCGATCTCGAGGCCGAAGGCGGACTCGCGGGCGAACTGCACGATCTGCCGGATGCCGCCGATGGTCGTCACGATCGGCGAGGAGTAGTGGGCGCCCTGGGTGAGATCCTTCGACTGCCAGATCGCCTCGCCGGTGGTCTTGTCGAGGGCGAGGACGGTTCCCTGCTTGCCACCGGGCGTGACGACGAGCATGTCGTCCACCACGAGGGGCGACTCGCTGTATCCCCAACCGGGCCGCCCGCCGCCGAAGTCCGAGACGAGGTTGACGTGCCAGACGGTCTCACCGGTCTTGGCGTCGAAGCAGGTGACGTCCCCGTTGCCGCCCTCGGCGTAGAGTCGGTTGCCGTCGAGCGCGGGCGTGCCGCGGGGGCCGTCGCCCTGACCGTTGCGGTAGCCGCCGAAGTTCGAGGCGAGTTCCTCCTTCGACAGCCGGCCGTCACGCCCGGCGTACTTCTTCTCGAAGAGGTTCTGCAGTTCGGCCTCGGAGACCATCCCGTCCTTGCCCGCCTCGAACCGCTCGAAGTACGCGACCGCCTCCTCCTCGGTGACGAAACCGTCCCCCTTGCGGGTCTTCGGGTCCTTCTTGTCGGCCCGGTTGAAGCTGCGTCGGAAGTCGTCGCGGCGGGACTCGTCGCTGGAGATCTTGCCGTCGGAGTCCGTGTCGAGCTTCTCGAGCAGGGCCGCGGCACGCTTGGCAGCGAGGGCCTCCACGTCCGCCTGCTTGTCGGACTGGTCGAGCCGGCCGAACTCGCCGGCGAAGCTGCCGGGCACCTCGTCGGTCGCGAGCACCCCGTCGCCGTTCTCGTCCCAGGCGGTGAACACCTCCTTGGTGCGGGCCGCGGCGGTCGCGGCGGCGTCCTGCTCGGTCGGCCGGTCGAAGTCGTTGAACTTCCAGCCGAACGCGGTGAGCGCCTCGATCTGGTCGACGGTGCCGTTGCCGTCCTTGTCGGCCCGCTCGAACTCCTTGGCGATCCGTTCGTCGAGCTTGGCCTTCACCGGCCCCGGCTGCACGGCCCAAATGCGTTTGCCCGTCTTCGCGTCGATGCATAGGACGTGCTCGATGCCGTACAGGTCGCCCTGCGTGTAGATGCGGCCGTCGCGGAGGACGATCGACGAGTAGCCCACGCCGACGTCCTCGGCCTTCCAGAGGACCTTGGGTCCGCCCTCGGGCCACTCGCGAATCAGCCCCGTGCTGCCGCCGACGCCCGTCCGCTCCGGCCCCCGCCACTGCGGCCAGTCGGTGCTCGGCTCCGCGGCGTGGAGAGAGGTGGCGAACAGGAGGGCAACCGCGGCGAGCGTGAGTCGGAGGCGAAGCATGCGAACGTCCTTGGGGCGAGTCGGGCGGCGAGGCATCAACGGGTTCGGATGGATTTGGCATTATGGCGAGCGTTCGTTTCGGTGTCTTCCGTTCGGACACGAAAGTTCGCCGGGGACGACGACGCCGGAGTCTGAGGCGTGGACGGCGTGTCCCGTCGCGGTGCGGCCCGTTTTTCCGGGTCGAACGGGTCCTTCACACGACATTCACAATCGGCCGCTCTACTATGGGCGAGGTCGGTGATCTGCGTGATCCGCACGTTCGCCGCCGACGTTCGAGTTCAACGACTCCCCCGACGACAGGCCGTCGTCGGTTCCCTCAGTTGCCGTGACCTCCACTTGCCGGAGGGTGAGGCAAGACACCGTACAGGAGCCATCCCGATGCGCAGTCTCCGCATTGCCTCCGCGCTGCTTCTCGCCGGGCTCGTTGCCGCGCCCGCCGTTGCCCAGGTCGATCCCGAGCTCCCCGACTACAAGCCGGTTCCCGGCGTGTCGGGGACCATCAAGAGCGAGGGGTCCGACACGATGAACAACATGATGACCCTCTGGTCCGAGGGTTTTCTGAAGCACTACCCGAACGTGAAGGTCGAGATCGTCGGCAAGGGGTCGTCGACCGCCTTCCCGGCCCTCATCACCGGGACCGCCAACTTCGGGCCGATGAGCCGTGCCGCGAAGTCGGACGAGCAGGACAAGTTCCAGGAGAAGTTCGGCTACAAGGCGACCCAGCTCGCCACGAGCATCGACATGCTCGCCGTCTTCGCCCACAAGGACAATCCGATCGAGGGTCTGTCGCTGGCCCAGGTCGATGCGATGTACTCGAAGACGCGGAAGCTCGGCTACGACAACGACGTCACCAAGTGGGGGCAGCTCGGTCTCACGGGCGGGTTCGCCAACCAGCCGATCAGCCTGTACGGCCGCAACTCGGCGTCCGGCACCTACGGCTACTTCAAGAAGGTCGCCATGGGTGACGGCGACTACAAGGACTCGGTGAAGGAGCAGCCGGGCAGCTCGGGCGTGTTGCAGGCGGTCGGCACGGAGAAGTACGCCATCGGCTACAGCGGCATCGGCTACAAGACCGAGGACGTGGTCGCCGTCCCGCTCTCGGTGAAGGGCAAGAAGTACTACGCCCCGACCGCCGAGAACGCCGAGGACTACCCGCTCACCCGGTTCCTGTTCGTCACGGTCAACTACAAGCCGAACAGCGAACTCGACCCGCTGCGTCGCGAGTTCTTGAAGTACGTCTTCAGCGCCCAGGGCCAAGAGGACGTGCTGAAGGACGGCTACCTCCCGCTGCCGGCCGAGGTCGCCAAGGAGGAACTCGCCAAGGTCGGCATCAAGTAGGCCCAGTCGGCCTGTCTCCAGTGCGGGACGCGGCTCTCCGCGTCTCGCACGCGCGGCCTTCGGGCCCGCCGCGCCCTCCGTCTCCCCGCCTTGCCTCATGGCCGATTCCGAGAAGACCTTCACCGGCCGCAGTCGGCAACGGAAGACGACGCTCGCGGTCCGCCTGACCGACTGGGCGGCCCGCTCCCTGATCACGATCGGCGGCATCGGGACCATCGCCAGCGTGCTGATGGTCTCCTTGTTCCTCGTCTGGACGGTCCTCCCGCTGTTCGGCAGCGCGTCGCTCGAGGATCCGCACCAGATCCCGGTCGAGGTCTCGCTCGGTGACGCCCACTTCTTCCGCGTCGACGAGAACCGCGCGATCGGCTACGCGATCGACCGCGAGGGGACGCTCTCGACGTTTCGGCTCGACACGGGAGAGACGCTCGTCGCCGAGCCGGCCTTCGAGACCGACGCCGAGCTGCTCGACCTTACCGTCGTCCCCAACCCGGCCGGCGAGGGGGAGCGGCAGGACATCACCGTCACCGACCGGCAGGCGGTCGCCGCCGCCTTCGACGACGGCACCGTCGCCTTCGGCGAGATGGCGATCAAGTCCGACTTCCTCGACCCCAAGGACGTCCCCGAGGACTTCCTGACGATGGGCGAGGGCGAGCAGCGGGCCTTCGAGTACGACGGCCGGAAGGGGATCGTCCGGCTCACCCCCAGCGCCGACGACGGCAGCCGTATGCTGTTCCGCATGCAGTCGGTCGTCTGGAAGCCGCAGAAGCCCTTCGACCTCGCGGAGTCGCCGGTCCGGTCGGTCGACGTGATCGTCGATCCGCTGAGCGGGCCGGTCTTCGCAGCCGTGGTCGACGGGGAGGAGGGAGGCTACCTGCTCCGCGTGGTGTCCACCCGCCTGAAGGGCCTGATCCGGAAGTCGCTCGCCGTCGACGAGTCGTACGACCTGCCGTTCGAGAACCCGACCGGCGAGCCGCCGATGTTCGTCGCGTTCGCGAGCCGGCCGGACAAGCTGTTCCTCGGCTGGGCCGACGGCCGGCTGCTGCGGTACGACACCCGCCGCCTCGCCGACGCGGAACTCGCAGAGGAGATCGACGTCACCGAGGGGGACGCCCGGCTGACCGTGTTCCGCATGATGCTCGGCCGCGAGACGCTCGTCTTCGGGGACTCGAACGGCCGCATCTCCGGGTGGTTCGTCGTCCGTCCCGAGGGCCGGTCCTTCCTGCCGAACGCGGTGAAGGTGCCGGCCACCGTCACGGTGACGACCGACGGGTTGGTCCTGCCGCGGGAGGCGTTCCCCAAGCTGCCCGAGGAAGCCTACTTCCCGGAGGACGGACTCGTCGTTCCGGCTGACCGGTTCGAGATCGCCGACCTGGAGGCGAACCCCGTCGAGCCGACGGACGAGGGCGTGACGATCTCCGGGAAGCGCGTCACCATCTCGAACGAGGGGGTCGGCATCCCGCCGGAGGGGATCGACACCAGCGACTCGGCGAAGCTGATCGAGGCCCACGCCTTCCCGCCGGGTCCGGCCGCGGTCACCGGGCTGGGCATCTCTTCGCGGACGCGGTCGTTCCTCGCCGGATTCGAGGACGGGACGTTCCGCGCCGGGCTGATGACGACGGGCGAGACGTTCTACGCGAGCAGCGAGGCGATCTCGAAGTCGCCCCTGCGGACGATCGGCATCGGGCCGAAGGACGACGCCCTGTTCGCCGCGACCGAGTCCGGGTTGTGGGCGGCCGACTTCGAACGGGGGCACCCGGAGATCACCTGGACGTCGCTGTTCCGGCCGGTCCACTACGAGGGTTACGAGCAGCCGACGCACGTCTGGCAGTCGTCGGGCGGCAGCCAGGAGCTGGAACCGAAGTACGGGATGTGGCCGCTCGTCTACGGGACGCTCAAGGCGACGTTCTACTCGCTGCTGTTCGGCGTGCCGCTCGCGTTGTTCGCGGCGATCTACTCCAGCGAGTTCCTGCACCCGCAGACGAAGGGCCGGGTGAAGCCGACGATCGAGATCATGGCGAGCCTGCCGAGCGTCGTGCTCGGCTTCCTCGCCGGACTGGTCTTCGCCCCGGTTGTCGAACGGCTGCTGCCGTCGGTTCTGGCCGCGTTCGTGACCGTGCCCTTGGCCTTCGTCGTCGGCGCCCAGTTGATGCAGTTGACGCCCGACACGCTCTCGAGACGGCTGGAGAAGGTCCGCCTTCCGCTGGCGTTGTTCGTCGCGTTGCCAGCCGGGCTGTGGGCCGCGTGGGCCGTCGGACCGAGTCTCGAGACGCTCGTCTTCGCCGGTGACGTGAAGCTCTGGCTGGACGGGCAGAAGGGGAACGGCGTTGGGGCGTGGATGATCCTGCTGCTCCCGCTGACTCTGTTCGTCGTGAGCACGATCTCCACGCGGGTCCTCCTGCCCTCGATGCTGTCGGTCTCCCGGGACTGGCCACGCGGCGCATTCGCCCTGCTGGAACTGGGCCGGTTCCTCGCCGTGGCGGCCCTCGTGCTGGTCGGGGCCTACGTCCTCTCCTGGGGACTCGACGCCGCCGGCTGGGACCCGCGGGGAACCTACGTCGACACCTACATCCAGAAGAACTCGCTCGTCGTCGGCTTCGTGATGGGTTTCGCGATCATCCCGATCATCTACACGATCGCGGACGACGCCCTCTCGGCCGTGCCGGACAGCCTGCGGGCGGCGTCTCTGGGGGCCGGGGCCACGCCTTGGCAGACGGCCGTCCGCATCGTGATCCCCACGGCGACGAGCGGCCTGTTCTCGGCGATCATGGTCGGACTGGGCCGGGCCGTGGGGGAGACGATGATCGTCCTGATGGCGGCCGGCAACACGCCCATCATGGAGATGAACGTTTTCAACGGCTTCCGCACGCTGTCGGCCAACATCGCCGTCGAACTGCCCGAGGCTCCGAAGGGGGGGACGCACTTCCGCACGCTGTTCCTCGCCGCCCTCGTCCTGTTCCTGCTGACGTTCCTGGTCAACACGCTGGCCGAGTTCGTCCGTCTCCGGTTCCGTCGGCGGGTGGTGCAGCTATGAGTGCCGAGACCCCCCCGGAACCAAACGTCGCCTCCGCGGACGCCGCGAGCGGGGAGACCCCCGCCACGGGTCGGGAGGACGGATCGCGGTACCGTCGTCGCGGCGGGCGTTCCACGAGCGGCGGGGCGGCTCTCGTCGCACGCGGCGAGCCGATGGTCTGGCTGACGGCCGGCTCCCTGGCGATCTGCATCGTGATGATCCTGGGGCTGTTGCTGCTCGTGTTCCTGCAGGGCGTCTCGACGTTCCGGGCCGTCCCGCTCGTCCGCTTCGAGCTGGCGGACGGCACGGTCCACCTCGGCGAGGTCTCGCGGTCGGAGACGTACGAACTCGTCCCCTCGATGCTCGACGACATGCCGGAGCCGATCGCCGAGCGGGCACGGGCGAATCTCCCGGACCCCGAGGAGTCCGGCGAGTTCGCGAAGACGACGCCCCCGCCGGTGATGGTCGAACGCCGACTCGTCCGGACCGGGAACAACGACATCACCCGGAAGCACTTCGACTGGGTGGATGAGTTCGCCGTCGTGGACGAGTCGACGCCGGAGTGGGCGGTGGTGCTCGAGCGACTGGAGTACGGTCGGTTCTACGGCACGCCCGTCCGCTTCGAGTCCCGCCTCGTTCGCGAGCCGTCCGGCGACGAGGAACGGCTGGTGAAGCTGCTGTTCTTCTTCTCCCCCGCGAACCTCGAAGGCATTGCGGAGGCGGACCGGGCCGAGGTGGACGCCGCTCTCGACACGCTGCGGACGAAGCTCGCCGAGGTCCGACGGAAGGGGATCGAGACGTTCCGCTCCGAGGCCGGGAAGTCCTCCGGAGATCCGACCGAGGTCGTCGCCGAGGTCGAGGGGGTCGGCGACGTGCCGTTCGACGAGTACGAGGTCGAGT
>JANQQW010000371.1 GCA_028284885.1 Planctomycetaceae bacterium | reverse complement strand
TCGAAGGCGGGAAGTGGATCCTCTACGTGCTCTCCGACCGGGGACCGGGTTCGACGCAGCTCGCCCTTCAGGCGGCCGCCCACGGGCTGGGGATCATCGAGGTGCAGCCCGTCGCCTCCGACGGGCCGGTGCCCGTCGAGAAGGGCGGCTGCGGTTCCGGCGGCTGCGGCTGCGAACACTGACGGGGGTCAAGAGTCGAGAGTCCAGAGTCGAGAGCCAGAACAGCGAAGCGAGCCGCCAGGACGACGGCGTGCGCAGCTCGTGAGTGAGCCGACGTGCGGTGGCGGAGCCACGGGCACGTCGAGCCAAACGAACCAAGAAACAGACCATGTCGATCGTCGACGAGTTGAAACGACTTCGTGAGTCCGAGGGGCCGGTGGCGGCCCTCGACCGGTTGATCGCCCACCACCAGGACCGCGGCGAGCACCTGCTCTGGTTCCAGGCGATGCTGCTGAAGCGGCGGCACGAAATGGACCTGCCGCTCGCGCGGCCGATGGCGCTCGACGACCTCCCCGAGGAGAAGCGGCCCGCGTTCGAGGAGGCGTACGTGGAGGCCGCGCGCGCGGTCGGGCAGTGGCTGCTCGACAACGACCGGCTGCCCGAGGCGTGGATGTACTTCCGGCAGATCCGCGAGACGGAGACCGTCCGCAAGGCGTTCGACGCGATCTCCGCCAACCGCGAGATGGACGACCTGACCGAGCAACTCATCCACGTCGCGATCTACGAGGGCGCCCACCCGGTGAAGGGGCTCGAGATCATGCTGCACACCCACGGCACCTGCAACACGATCACCGCGTACGACCAGCAGGCCCAGCAACTGCCCGGGGCCGACCAACGTCAGGCGGCCGCGCTGCTCGTGGACCACCTGTACGGCGAGCTGCTGGGCGTGGTGCAGCAGGAGGTGCAGTCGCGTATGGCGATGACGCCGCCGTCCGCCTCGTTGCGAGAGCTGATCGCCGGGCGGGACTGGTTGTTCGCCGACGGGAACTACCACGTCGACGTGTCGCACTTGCACTCGGTCGTCCGCTTCGCCCGCACGCTGGAGGCCGAGGACCCGCAGCTGCCGAAGGCAGTCGAACTCGCCGAGTACGGGGCGGAGCTGGACGACCAGTTCCGGTACCCGGGCGACGCCCCGTTCGACGACTACTACCCGGCCCACGTCGCCTTCTTCAAAGCGGTGCTCGACCAGGACCGCGACGCTTCGGTCGGCTACTTCCGCGACAAGCTCGCGGCCGAGCCGGACGAGGAGGACAAGGCCCTCATCGCGTTCGTGCTGGTCGACCTGCTCACGCGGTGCGGGCGGATGGACGAGGCGGTCGACGTGGCCGCCGCGCACCTCGCCGGTGTGGAGGAGGCGACCGGTTTCTCGCTCGCCCAGCTCTGCCAGGACGCCGGCCGCATGGACAAGCTGAAGGAGGTCGCCGAGGAACGGGGCGACCTGCTCGGCCTGACGGCCGCAATCCTGTAACGCAAGTTGGCAGGAGCGTCAGCACCCCCTGCCTGCGGCGAACTCCACCCGGAACGCGGGCGTGTCGCCCGCACGAACGTCGATCGACTGTGTTGCGGGCGAGACGCCCGCGTTCCGGGTCGGTCGTCGGCTACGTCGTCGCCGCGGTCCCGTAGCTGGACAGCGACTCGGTCGCGTCGTCCACGCCGGCGTGCCGCTTCACCCCTCGCACGATGCCCCAGTCGGCCAGCACGCTGTACGCGCACGGCAGCAGCACGAGGATCAGCGTCGTGCTGAACAGCTCGCCGAAGATGACCGAGACGACCAGTGGCTGCAGTACGATCGCCTGAATGCTCGTCTCCAGCAGCAGCGGCAGCAGTCCGGCGATGGTGGTCGCCGTGGTGAGCGTGACGGCCCGGAACCGCTGGCGGCCGGCGAGGGCGATCGCCTCCTGCGGCTCCATCCCGTCGGCGAGCCGCATCTTGACGAACTCGACCATCACGATCGAGTCGTTCACGAGGATGCCGGCCAGCGAGACGAAGCCGATCATGCTGGCGATGCTGAACGTCATCCCCAGCACCCAGTGACCGAAGATCGCCCCGATCAAGCCGAGCGGGATGGCGAGCATCACGACGACCGGCTCGACGTAGGACCGGAACACGAAGGCGAGCACGCCGTAGATCATCAACAGGCCGATGACGAGCCCCTGCTGCATGCTGTCGGTCAGCTCCTTCGTGTCCTCTGCCTGCCCGGCGAACCGGAACGTCAGGCCCGGGTACCTCGCCCGGAGCTCGGGGAAGTGCTTCTGTTCGAGGTCGGCGAGGACGTACGCGGCACTCGTCAGGTTGCCGTCCACGTCGGCGGAGACGGTCACCGTCCGCTTGGCGTGTTCGTGCGGGATGGAAGAGTAGCCGCGGACGAAGTCGACGTCGGCCACCTCGACGAGCGGGACGTGCATGCCGCTGGGCGTGAGGATCGCGAAGAAGTCGACGTCGTCCTCGTTGGCCCGGTTCCGCTCGTCGAGCGAGACGCGGACGTCGAACACGTCGCCGTCGCGTTGGAACTCCTCGGCCTCCTCGCCGAACAGTCCGGCTCGCAACTGCGAGGCGACCATCCCCGACGTCACCCCGAGTGCCGCGGCCGAGTCCTTCAGTCGCACCTGCGCCTCCATCCGGCCGATGCGGAGGTCGTCGTCCACGTTGAGCACGCCGCGATAGCCGGGCCGGGACTCGCGCCCGTCGTCGTTCGAGCCCTCGCGACGGCCGGAGAGGATCTCCTTCAGGTCGTCGGCCGCCCGGTCGAGCGTCTCCAGGTCCGGCCCGCTGAGGGCGACCTCGATCGCCTGGCCGCCGGGCGGCTTGTCCGGGTTCTGCACGATGACACTGAGCGCGTCGGGCACCTCGCCGATGCGGCGACGCCATTCCTCGATCACGTCGTTCTGCCGGGTGGCCCGCTCCTCCACGTTCCGCATCTCGACGGCGACCTCGGCGACGTGCGTGCCACGGGCCGGCTCGAAGAACTGGGCTCCGTACATCGTCGTCACGTGCTCGACGAGGTCCTCGCCCCCCTCGGCCTCGCGGTAGCGCTCGTTCGTCGCGAAGGCGGCCGCCCGCACGGTCTCGACGACGGCCCGCGTCCGCCGGTAGTCCGCCCCCTCCGGCAGCTTGATCGTCGCGACGATGTGGTTCCCCTCGGGTGCCGGCATGGGGTCCCACTTCAGCCGCTTCCCCGCCAGCAGGCCGATCGACGCGACGAACAACGCGAGCACGATCGCGAACGCCAGCGGCCGGTTCGCCAGCGACCAGTCCAGCACGCGGCCGTACAACGACTCGCGAACCCACTCGATCACGCCGTCGATCCGCCGTCGCAGCCAGTGCGGCTCGGCGTTCGGGTCGGGAATCGAGTGGGCGAGGTGGTTGGGCAGCACGAGGAACGCCTCGACGAGGCTCACCACGAGCGCGACGATCAGGCAGTACGGCAGCACGCGGAAGATCTTGCCGAACACGCCCTGCAGCACGAGCAGCGGCATGAAGACGGCGACGGTCGTCAGCATGGAGGCGAGCACGCCGAGCGCGACCTCCTTCGTCCCGTTGACGGCCGCCTCGTGGTCCGGTTCCCCCCGCTCGGCCTTCGCGTAGACGTTCTCGGAGATGACGATCGCGTCGTCCACGATGATGCCGATCGCCATGATGAGCGCCAGCATCGTGAACATGTCGAGCGTCATGTCGGAGTGGTACATCACGAAAATCCCGCCCAGCAGCGAGACCGGAAGCCCGAGCGCCACCCAGAACGCGAGCCGGACGTTGAGGAACAGCCAGAGCACGAGGAACACGAGGATCACGCCCTGCGTCATGTTCACGTACAACATCTGCAGCCGGTCGCGGACCAGGAACGAGAGGTCCAGCCACTCGGTGATCTCGAGTTCGTCCGGGAAGTCGGCCCGGTGTTGGTCGAGGTAGGCACTCACGCCGTCGGCCACGCGGATCACGTCCTCCTGCTTCGTCGTCGTGATCTCGAGGTGCACGGCCGGCTTGCCGTTGAACGTCGAGCGGTTCCAGTCGTCCTCGAAGGTGTCGGTCACGGTGGCGACCGCCCGCAGCGGCACGCGGGCGCCGGTCGTGCCGGAGACGACGGTCAGGTCCCGGAACCGTTCGACGCGGCGGCGTTGGTCGACCACGCGGACCGAGATCTCCCGCTCGCCCGTCTCGACGGCCCCGGCCGGGAGGTCGACGCTGCTCTCGCGGACCGTCTTGGCGACGTCGGCCACGCTCAGCCCCAGCGACATCAGCGCGTCCTCGCGGACCTCGATCCGAATCTCGTGCTCCGGGAAGCCCTTGATGCGAACGGTGTTCACGTCGCCCAGCGTGAGCAGGCCGTCCTTCAGCCGCTCGGCGAACGCGAGCAGGTGCTTCTCGCCCACCTCGCCCGCGACCGCGACGTGCATCACGCCCGGGACCAGTTCGATCTCCTTGACGACCGGGTCCTCGGCGAGGTCGGGCAGGTCGGTGATCAGGTCGAGTTCGGTCTCGATGTCGGTCCGCACCTCGTCGGGGCTGGCCGTCTCGTCGAGCAGGACGGTGACGACGCCCGTGCCGTCGCGGGAGATCGACTCGATCCGCTTCACCCCCTGCAACGACTCGAGCTGCCGCTCGATCCGGTCGACGACGGCGTCCTCCACCTCGACGGCCGAGGCGCCGGGGTAGACCGTGACGATCTGGACGGCCGGGATCTCGAAGTCCGGGAAGACGGCCCGGTTCATCCGCAGCAGCGTCAGCGCCCCGAGCGCGATGATGGCCCCCATGACGAGGTTGGCCGCGGTCGGGTGTCGGGTGAAGTAGCGGATCATCGGGTGCGGTCGATGCGGAAGCGCGGCTCGTGAGAAGAGGCCGGGCCTCGGAGGGTCACTCGGGCGTCAGGTTGCTGTGCAGTTCCGGCAGGCCGGGGCGGTGGGCGACCGGGTTCTCGACGACCTGGGCGGCGACCCGCATCCCGTTGGCGACCGGGAACACGTCGGTCAGGATCACGCGGTCGCCGTCCTCGAGCCCCGCGCGGACGACGACTCGGTCGTCCTCCGTCGCGGCGACCTTCACCGGCTGGACGACGAGGCGGCCTTCCCGTTCGAGGTAGACGTGCTCGTCGTGAACGGCGTCGCGGGGGACGACGTGGACGTTGTAGAGCGTCTGGCCGTAGAGCGTGACGTCGAGGAACATGCCCGGCACGAGGGCGGGTCGCACACCCGGGCGGATTCGCGTGAAGGCCTCCTCGATCTCGATGACGGCCGGGGCCGTCCGGGTCCGCTCGTCGACGACGGGCGACACGCGGACGGCTCGCCCCCGCCACTGGGCCTGCCCCTTGCCGACCCGCCACGTCAGGTCGACCGGCACCCGGTACTCGTCGAGCCGGGAGCGGACGCTGTCGTTGAAGGACTCGTGGGTCAGGTCGAGCTCGGGGAAGACGTCGACGTCGGGGAACAGCATCAGGGCCTTGCGTGGCTCGATCATCGCGAGCACCTCCGCCTTCTCGAGCTTCATGAACTGCCCGAGCACCTGCCCCTTGGAGAGCTTCTCGTGGAGTTCGATGCCCTTCGACAGGCAGAGAGCCGTGTAGGGCAGCTTCACCACGCAGTCGTCGAGGTCCTCCTTCGCCCGGTCGCGGCGCAGTTCGGCGGCCCGCAGCCGTTCCTGCTCGACCGCCAGTTCCTTCGGGTGCAGGGCGAGTTCGTTCTGCAGGTTCTGGAGAGCGGTCAGGTTGTCGACGTGCAGCTTCTGGACGTTCTCGAAGCCGGCCGGGGTGATGCCTCCGCCGGACAGGAGTCGTTCGGCCCTCTTGAGTTCCGCCCCGGAGAGCTTCACCTGCTGCTGCCGCAGTTCGAGGACCGCCTTCGCGTTCGCCTCGCGTTGCGTCAGCACCGAGATCCGCAGCGTCTGTTCCTTCACCTCGGCGAGTGCGAGGTCGTAGGCCGTCTGGTAGTCGGTGGTGTCGATCTCGGCGATCGTGGTGCCGCCCTGCAGGACGTGGCCTTCGTCGAAGTCCTCGTGGAGCTTCGTGATCTCCCCTTCGACGTCGGCTCGCAGGTCGAGTTCGTCCGCCGCGCGGGCCACGCCGTAGGAGGACATGGCGATGCGGTGGGTCGCCCCTGTCGTCTCGAACGCCCGGACGATCCGGGGGGCGGCCGGGGCGTCGTTCGTCTCGGGGGCCGGGGCCGTCAGCAGCAGCAGGCCGAACACGCCGCCGCCGGCCGCGAGTACGGCGACCGCAGCGCCCCAGGTGGTGATGTGTCTGCGCCAACCGGCCACGGGTGGGTCGTCCTCGAACGCACGAACGGCTACCGACCAAGAGTGTACGGGAGCGGGACACCCCGGGGGACGCCTGGTTCGACCACTTCTCGCAGGCGGGACCGCCGCTCTCGGTTCCGGGAACGGCTACCCGTGTCGATTCGGCCCGGTTTCCCGTTTAGACTCGCACGACACCCGAAAGGCCGACATGTCCCGCGAAACGATCTTCGAGGCGAGCCTCGCCTACTTCCTCTCGCCCATCGGCGAACTCCTCGACGACGACAGCGTCACCGAGGTGATGGTGAACGGCTACGACGAGATCTACTTCGAACGGTCCGGACGGCTGTTCGAGACCGAACTGCGATTCGCCAGCGAGGACGCGTTGCGGTCCGCGGTGAACAACGTCGCCCAGTACGTTGGCCGCGAGATCGACCAGGACCGCCCGATTCTCGACGCCCGCCTCCCGGACGGCAGCCGCGTGCACGCCGTCATCCCGCCGTCCGCCCGGCGGGGAACGTACCTCACCATCCGCAAGTTCAAGCGGGACACGTTCCGGCTCGAGGACTTCGTCAAGCTGGGCAGCCTCAACGAGGAGGCGGCCGAGTTCCTCCGGATCGCCGTCAAACTCCGCAAGAACATCGTGGTGGCGGGCGGCACCGGGACCGGGAAGACGACCATGCTGAACGCCGTCTCCACTGCCGTCCCGGAGGAGGAGCGGATCGTCGTCATCGAGGACTCCAGCGAGCTCCGCCTGCAGCAGAAGCACTGCCTGTACCTGGAGTCGCAGACCGCCGACGTCTACGGCCAGGGCGAGGTGACCATCCGCGACCTGTTCAAGGCGTCGCTGCGAATGCGGCCCGACCGGGTCATCGTCGGCGAGGTCCGCAGCGGCGAGGCGCTCGACATGGTGCAGTCGATGATCTCCGGGCACAGCGGCAGCATGACGACCGTGCACGCGACCACCCCCGCCGACGCGATGGTCCGACTGGAGACGCTGTCGCTGATGTCCGGCGTGGACCTGCCGGTCGTCGTCGCCCGGTCGCAGGTCGCCTCGGCGATCAACGTCGTCGTGCAGCTCACGCGGTACGTCGAGGACGGCTCCCGCAAGGTGAGTCGTATCACCGAGGCGTGCGGACTCGACGGCAACGACCGCTTCGTGTTCCGCGACCTCTACCGGACCCGGCTGAAGGGCCGCACCGACGACGGCCGACTGATCGCCTCGCTCGAGGCGACCGGCGAGAAGCCGACGTTCGCCCGCGAGCCGTACGAGAGCGGCATGGAGTCGGACGTCGAACACACGACCGGCCTCTGGGAACGCTGACGACTCGGCGGTTCGACCGGCGATCCTCAGACGACCGCGGCGGCCAGGTCGCTCGGCGGGGTCAACTCGCCCATGTCCTCGAACATGCGGTCGACGCCGGGGTGGTCGAACACGTTGCCGACGAGCACGT
Organism: Planctomycetaceae bacterium; assembly: GCA_028284885.1. GTDB lineage: Bacteria > Planctomycetota > Planctomycetia > Planctomycetales > Planctomycetaceae > JANQQW01. Next base: position 33,047 of record JANQQW010000371.1, on the reverse strand, counting down.
CGACGAGGTGGCCCTTGTGCTCGGGGTGCTCGCGAAGGAAGTTCGCGAAGCTGAAGCCCGGCGTGTAGAACGCGTAGACCAACTGGTGGAACCGCTCCTTCCCGCGGAAGTACTCGGGGATCCAGGTGCCGAGTCGCTCGCGGCTCGTGTCGTCGGCCGACAGGGCGTCGTGCACGGCGTCCGCGGCGAACTCGCCGGACGCCAGTGCGAGGTGCACGCCGGAGGAGTAGACCGGGTCGATGAAGCCGAGGGCGTCCCCGACGAGGACCCAGCCGTCCCCGGCGCCTTCGTCGACGCGGTAGGAGAAGTCCTTCGTCGTGAAGTAGTCCTCGACGCGCTCGGCGTTCTCCAGCCGCCGACGCAGCCCAGGACAGCGGGCGAGTTCCCGCTGGTAGGTCGCCTCGGCCGACTCGAAGCCCGGGCCGAACATGTCCTGCATGCTGCCGGTGCAGCCGACGCTGACGACGTCGTCGGCGAGCGGGATGTACCAGAACCAGGACCGCTTCCCCTCGGTCTGCAGGATGATGGTGCAGCCCTCGTCCCGTTCGCCGGGATCGCGGTGGGCTCCCTTCCAGTAGGTCCAGATCGTCCCCTTCTGCAGCCGTTCGTCCTTGTGCAGCATGTTCAGCCGCCGGGCGAGGAAGGCGGTCTGCCCGGTCGCGTCGACGAACACGCGGCAGCCGATCTCGCGGGCCGGTTCGTCGCCCAGCTTCACCTTCACGCCTCGGACCGACGTCTCGGCCCCTTCGCCCGTCGAGACGACGTCGAGCAGCTTGGCGTCGGTCCGGACGACCGTGCCGAGCTCACGGGCCCGGTCGACGAGCATCTTGTCGAACGGTCCGCGCTCCACCTGCCAGGTCTGGCTGCTGGGGTGCGGGTTGTGTTCGTCGAAGTAGAACGGAGCCGACTCCTTGCCGGTGTCCGTCACGAACTGGACGCTGTACTTCCGCGGGAACGCGGACGCCTTGAGCGCGTCGATGAGCCCGAGCCGCTCGAGGACGTGGTAGGTCTCGGGGATGAGCGACTCGCCCACGTGGAACCGCGGCACGTGCGAGCGTTCCAGCAGCAGCACCGAGTGGCCCTTCTCGGCGATCAGCGCCGCGGTCGAGGCCCCGGCCGGCCCGCCACCGGCCACCACCACGTCGTACGACGAGGCCACCTCGGGCTGGACGACGTTCTCGGCAGATGGGGCGGTGTTGATCATCCCGGTCCTCTCGTGTGATCTCTCGTTCGTGGTGTCCAACCAGCGCGGAACGACTCCGCAATGGCATCATTGCAGGGGCGTCGAGATTTCCAACAAGTCGACGGCCGGCTGGCCGTTGCAGAAGATCGTCGCGAGTCGGCCGTACGTCTTCTGCCCCACGTTCGTCCCGAAGGCCTCCGCGAGTCCGGGGCCACACCGGAACCGCAGCACGGCCCCCAAGTCCACGTGCCGCAGCACGTTGTGGTTGATGAGCACCCGCCCGAGTGGGGTGTCCCCCGCGACGATCTCGTCCCTGACCGCGTCGGTCACGTAGCCGAAGTCGAACCGGACGATGCCGAACTGGACCACCTCGTCCGTCCCGGTCTTGGTCAGCACGATCTTCCGCGAGTACGGCTCCTCGTCGTGGACGGCGAGCACCCGCACGTCGACGGCCGTCCCGTGGTACTCCTCCATCGAGACCGTCATGTGCGAGTCGTGCACGAGCAGCCGCTTGTAGGGCTCCGGCACCATCGACCCGGCAACGTGCTCGGCCGCGTCGAACAACGGCGGCCCGCCCGGGAACAACTCCGCCAACTTCTTCAGTTCGTCACGTGGGTCCATGGTTCACACACGGTCCTTGAACGTCCGACGATCGAACCCCGATTGTACGGCGGAAGACTCAGGCGATGCGACCGAACCCGGCCGTTACACCCCGCTCGCGATCGCGGTTCTCGAAGGGAACCACGTTCGGGAGCAGCACATGAAAGTCGTCATCCCCGGCGGCAGTGGCCAAATCGGCGCCGTCCTCGCGAGGCACCTCGAGTCGTGTGGACACGACGTCGTGCTGCTGAGCCGACGTCCCCGCGAGTTGCCTTGGAGGACCGTCGAGTGGGATGGCCGGACGGTCGGCCCGTGGATCGAAGAACTCGACGGGGCCGACGTCGTCGTCAACCTCGCCGGGCGGTCGGTGAACTGTCGCTACAACCGCCGGAACCGCGACCGCATTGTTCGTTCCCGTGTCGAGTCGACACGCGTCGTTGCGGACGCCCTGAGGCGAGTCGTCGCCCCGCCGAGGGTCTGGCTGCAGGCGAGCACGGCCACCCTGTACGCCCACCGGTACGACGCCCCGAACGACGAGCAGACCGGCATCCTCGGCGGCAACGAGCAGGGCGTGCCCGAGACCTGGCGGTTCAGCGTCGACGTCGCCCGGGCGTGGGAGGAGGCCGCCAACGAGGTTGAGCTGCCCGCGACACGCAGCGTGCTGCTCCGCACGGCGCTCGTGCTGAGCCCCGACAGGGACGGTGTGTTCGACGTTCTGCTGGGCCTCGTGCGAAAGGGGCTCGGCGGCGCGCAGGGCGACGGACGGCAGTTCGTCTCCTGGATTCACGACCACGACTTCTGTCGGGCCGTCGACTGGCTGATCGACTCGGAGGTCGCCGGACCCGTCAACCTCGCGTCGCCGAACCCGGTCCGGAACGCCGAGTTCATGGCAACTCTCCGCGAGGCGGCCGGGTGCCGCATCGGCCTGCCGGCCGCGAACTGGATGCTGGAGGTCGGCGCATTCTTCATGCGGACGGAGACGGAGCTGATCCTGAAGAGCCGCCGCGTCGTCCCCGGCCGACTGCTCGACGCGGGCTTCACGTTCGAGTTCCCGACGATCGCCGAGGCGGCTGCCGATCTCGTCACCCGCTGGCGTGCGGCCCGGACCGCTCACCCGTCACCGGAGCGCGCCCGTCAAGTGGCGTGATCCGCCCGGTCGGCCCGGCGGCCGGGAGCATCGGCGGCGTACCACTCGTCGAGAACGGCGTGCCACTCGTCGGCCGTCTTCGCCAAGGCGAACGCGTCTCGCACGGCGACGGGCTGCGGATGCAGGTCGGAGTACTTGATGCCGAACTTCCGCATGATGCGGCTCGCCCGGGCGTCCCCGTAGGACGCGACCACGAGCCGGAAGTGCTCGCGAATCACGTCCCGTTGCTCGTGAACCGTTGGCGGGTCGGGTCGCGGCCGCCCCTCGGCGAGGGCCTTCGCCTCACGGAAGATCCAGGGGTTGCCGATCGCACCGCGGGCGACCGTCACGCCGTCGATGCCGGTCTGCTCGATCATGGTCAGGCAATCGGTCGCGGTGAACAGGTCGCCGCTCCCCAGGATCACGCGGTCTCCCACGTGCTCCTTCACCTCCCGTAGGAACTCCCACCGGCTGGGCCCGACGTACCGCTGCTCGACGGTTCGGCCGTGAATCGTGACCGCCGCCACGCCGGCCTCGAAGGCGGCGTCGAGAATCGTGAAGAACTTGTCACGGCTCTCGGCCGAGTCGTCGACCCCGCGACGCATCTTCACCGTCACCGGGATCTCGTCCGGCACCACCTCCCGCGTCCGACGGACGATCTCGATCGCCACGTGCGGTTGCCCGAGGTGGAACCCGCCGCGGCAGCGACCGAGCACCTTCTTCACCGGGCAGCCGAAGTTGACGTCGATCACGTCGAATCCGGCCTCGACGAGCTTCACGGCCCCGGCCGCGAACTGCTCCGGCTCCGCCCCCATCAGCTGCCCGCCGACCGGGTGCTCCTCGTCGCCGATCTCCAGAAAGTGCTGTGTCCTCCTCCGCTGCTTCAGCGAGACGAGGAACTGGTCGAGCATGACCTCGCAGACCGCGTAAGGAGCCCCGAGCCGCCGGGCGGTCACCCGCATCGGCATGTCGCTGTACCCTGAGAGCGCCGCTTGGACGACGGGGAAACCAACGTGAACCGGGCCGATGGACAGCGGCCGGAGCGTGACCCACGCGTCGTTGGCCGAGTCCGGAACCGGCGTCTCCGTCGTGCTGGCAGTCGTTCCGGGCACTACACGCTCTCGAACAACTCACGCACCGACAGTTCAAACCCCGGCAGCACCTCACCACCTCGCAGGATGTCGTTCTCGCCCAAGTCGTTCGCGGCGTCGGTTGACGTGAAGACGCGAACGACCCGCGACGGCGGATCGACGTACCAGACCAGCCGGACACCCGCGGCGAAGTACTCGAGGAGCTTGCGGTCCATCTCGTTCTTCGTGTTCGACTCACTCAGAACCTCGACGGCGAGGTCGGGTGCCCAGTCGCCGATCGGCTTGCGGTCCTCCGGTGGTTCGGGCAGCCGCTCCGCCGAGACGTACACGACGTCCGGCATGCGAAACCGCGACGCCTCGACCTGATACGGGCCGTCCGCCGTGCCGACCGTGCCGCCGAGGCCGGTCTCTCGCAGAAAGAGCTTGATGAAGAAACCAACCGTGAACGCCAAGCGAGACTCGTATTGCCCCATCGGCTTCTCCACGAGCGTTCCGTCGACCAGCTCACATGCAATCCCCGGCCCCTCAACCAACGCCAGCAGGTCCGCCTCCGTCGCCGTGCCCGGGGTCGGTACGATGCGAATCCGTTCCGTCGGCACCCCGTCGAGTCGTTCGACGAGTTCCGCGACCGTCTGCGGCGGCGCCTGCGAGATCACCGTGGCCATGTGCTTGCTCCGGCTCTGGACCCTCGTCTCCGAACCCTCGACCTCTGCTACGTGTACCGCACCGCGCGGTGTTCCGGCTCGAAGTACTCGGGCAGCAGCGTGTCGACCTGCAGCAGGCCCTTGCGGGTCAGCGTGATCGCGTCGCCGTCCACTTCGAGGTAGCCCTTCGCCCGTTGGTTCTCGAACGGTTCGGCGAACTCGTCGAGGATCTCCACGCCGAACTTCTCTCGGAAGTCGCCCGCGTCGAGGCGACCCTCCTTCATCTGCAGCACCATCTCGCGAATCAGCTTCTGGTGCGGCGTCGGCGTCAGGCCGCGGTTCACCGGCAGCACGCCGGACTGCACGGTCTCCATGTAGTCCTCGATCTTGTCGAGGTTCTGGTAGTGCGTCCCCTGAAAGTGCCCGAAGGACGAGACGCCGACGGCCAGCAGGTCCGAGCCGCGGAAGAGGTTGTCGCGGTAGACGAAGCGGTCCGCCGCGGCGTCCTTGACGAGTTCGTTGCCGGAGCTGACCTCGTAGCCGGCCTCCAGCATGCGGTCCATCGCCTCGCTGACCCACCTCCGCTTCGTCGGCCAGTCGGCCACCGGCGACGCCACGCCGGACTCCTGCATCTCCTTCGAGATGATCGTGTTGAACGGCAGCTCCATCTGGTACATCGTCAGGTTCTGCGGGCTCATCTCGAGCACGCGGTCGATGCAGTGGTGCCAGTTGTCGTCGGTCTCGCCGATCATCCCGGCGATGAGATCGACGTTGACCTGCGGGAAGCCGACCTCCTGGATCCAGTCGTACGCCTTGGCGACCTCGGGCGAGAGGTGGGCCCGGCCGTTCTCCTCGAGGATCGTGTCGTCGAAGTTCTCGACGCCCAGCGAGACCCGCGTGACGCCGACCTCCTTCAGCGTCTTCACCTTGTCCAGGCTGAGCGTGCCGGGCTCGCACTCGAAGGTGACCTCGGCCGCCTCGTTCCAGGTGAAGTACTGGTTCAGCCGGTCCCGCAGCGACAGCAACTGCTTGCTGGAGAGGTAGCTGGGCGTGCCGCCGCCGAAGTAGACGAACTCGAGGTTCCGCCCGCGGACGCCCGCCTTCTCGCTGAGGATCTCCGCCTCGCGTTCCAGGGCGTCGCAGTAGTCCTGGATCGTCTTCGCGTTCTGCTGCGTGTAGACGCGGAAGTAGCAGAAGCGGCACCGCTTCCGGCAGAACGGGATGTGCAGGTACATCCCCAGCGGCACGGAGTCGTCCGGCTCGCCGTCGAGTTTCTCGAGCACCTCCGGCACGTACTCCGGCCGCCACAGCGAGAACGGCGGGTAGTTCGAGATGAAGTAGCTGCCGACCTCGGTGGTCGCGGTCGTGTCGGTCGCCACGCGTCGCCTCCTGGGCGGGAGTGGTGAATGGAGTCTTTCAGGATCTCCATTCTACGCGCGCCTCCGCGACGATCGACAGTCCGCTCGCGTCAACGGCGGGGGGGCATCGTCGCCCCGGCCCACGTCGTGCCGCCCGTCAGACCGGCGAGGTGGTTCAGCAGACCGGCCTCCGCCGACGGCTCCGCGGCCCGAATCCGCTGACTGAGCGGCGTCGCGTCCCGGCCAGAACGGACGTCGGCCAGGTACTCCAGCAGCAACCCGCGCGTACCGGGCGTGCCGTGCAACAGGTAGTGGGTCCACGCCCACGCCTCCTGGTAGTCGATCCGCTGCATGTGGTGAACCGCCTCGAGCCGTTCGAGCCGTTCGACGTCCGGCCGCCACCCGTTCGCGGTCGCCTCGGTCAACGTGCGAACGTAGTCCGCGTTCGGCGTGCCGACCGGTCCGTTGACCTCGAAGTACTCGGCCAGTCCCTCGTCGATCCACAGCGGCACCTCGCCCAGACTCGCGTGCAGCAGTCCGTGCGTGAACTCGTGCCGCAGGTCCTCGGCGAGCCGTTCGCTCCAGAACGTGTAGACGGCGAGCTCGGTGTGCGTGCCGATGAAGTAGGCCCGCCGGACCGGCAACCCCGGGTACGCCCCCGCCATGTACCGGCGGTAGTCGACGTCGCTGGAGAAGATGTAGACCTGCACCGGCCGATGCTGCGGCGGCAGGTTCAGCGTCCGCGCGACGTCGGTCTTCGTGCGACGCAGCTGCACGAGCAGCGGGTGCTCTTCGCTCAACTCGAGGTTCGCCCGCACCACGAACCCGTCGTCCCGGACCACGTGCCGGTTCGGCAGCCCGCCGACCGCCGTCTCCGGCGTCGAACGACACCCGCCCGGCACGACGGCAGCGGCCGACGCACACAGCAGCAGGACCGTTGAACGCCAACGAGACATCGGAACGGAGCGGGGGCAGGCGAGAAGGGGTGGCGAGGGGCGCGGATGCTCTCAGAATGTCGTCGGACCGACAAGACGACTCGGCAGGCCCCCGTGACCGCAGGCGGTGATTGGTCTTGTCGGAGATCGACGGGGTCCGGTAGCTTTCGCCACGAACCCGGGTTGGAGACCCGGTGCTGGACTCATCCAAGGACGGAGGGGGGAGTGATGACGCGCATCCTCGTTGTCGGTGCGAACACGGTTGCCGGCGCCAACGTCGCCACCCGCTTCGCGGACGAGCACGACACCTGGACCACCTCGCCCGTCCCCGGCTGCCGACAGGTCGGCAACGAGTCCGACGCACCGCTCGAGACGCTGGCCGCCCTCGACGTCCCACCGGACTGGATCGTCGTCGCCAGTACGGCCGGCGTGTGGGGGGGCCGCCCCGCCGCGGGCTCGTCCCTCGTGGCCCGGAACTGGGCCGAGGCGGCCGCCGCCGCCGAGATCGACTTCTGCCTCCTCTCCACGGACGCGGTCTTCGACGGGCCGCGGCTCTTCCACACGGAGGTCGGCACCCTCGGCTCGTCGCCCGAGGCCCGGGCCGCCCAACGCGTCGAGGAGTCCGTGCTCGCCGCCTGCCCGACGGCCCTGGTCGCCCGTGCGTCGGTCTTCGGCTGGAGCCCCGACGGACGCGGCGGGATCGAGTCGCAGATCTCCGCGACCGGCCGCGGCCGTGTGAGCGAAGGCCCCCACTGCGGCACGCCGCTCCACGCGGCCGCACTCGCCGAGCTCCTGCTGGCCGCCCGCGAGGCCGGACTCCGCGGTGTCTGGCACGCCGGTGGGGCCGAGCGGATCGACCAACGCGACTTCCTTCGACGCCTCGCCGTCGCGATGGAGACCGCCTGGAAGCCGTGGACCGCGGCCACGGAGGACGCGCCCCGCGAGACCTCCCTCTGCTCGACGCGTCTGGCGGCTGCGATCGACCGGTCTCTGCCGATGATCGACGAAGGGCTCCGCCGCCTGGTCGAAGAGGACGAGAACGGTACGCGTGAGGCGCTGCTCGCCGGGGCCTCCGTTCACGAGCCGCTCGTCGCCTGAGCGGGATCACACTCGTTCGACTCGAGTGAGCGCAGTCGCGAACAGGCCTTCGGAGCCGGCGTCCGCCGCCGCCCGACCGAACCGCACCGAGTACAGGTGGTCCACGACCCGACCGGGCAGGTCGCCACAGTCTGACGTCTCGAGGTGATGCCGCAGTTGGCGGCTCACTCGGTCCGCGAACTCGCGATGGGTTTCGGAAACGCGTCGCTCCACACCGCAGCCGGCCGCCCACCGTTCGAGGCGAGCGAAGAGTCGAGCGGCCCGACTCTCCGCACGCACCGAACGCGACTCGGGAGTCGAACGTCGTCGGACGACAAGCCAGGCCACGCCGGCGAACAGCATCGCCACGCCGAGCGTCGTCCCGACCGACCCCGCACTCCGCACGGCGGTCGAGCCCGAGCCGACGACGGCGACGAACGACGCCCCGACCCGACTCGCGGCCGCTCCCAGGCCCGACGCGGTCTCGCGGACCACCTTCGACGACCGCCCGCTTCCGTACTGCACGACACCCTCGTTCCAGAGCCGGGTGACGATCGTCCGCTGCGCGCCGAAGACGTTGCGAACGTCGTCGTCCGGGTCGAGGTCGTTCGAGCCGCCGCTCGCGCCCGGTGTGGGGTCGAAGGTCTGCCAGTCTCCGTCGACGTAGGCCTCGACCCACGCGTGGGCGTCCGTCTCGACCAACACGTGGTCGCCCGTCTCGGGATCCGTCGATCCTCCCTTGTAGCCGCTCACCAGTCGCGCGGGCACGCCGTTCGCCCGTAGCAGCAGGGTCATCGCGGTGGCGAAGTGCTCGCAGAACCCGACCTTGCTGTCGAACAGGAAGTCCTCGATCGGATCGACGCCGCGCGGCGCCCGCCGCGTCTCCAGGCGGTAGACGTAGCCACCTCGAAGAAGGTCCGAGAGGATCTCGTCGACGAGGCGACGTTCCCGACTGGTCTCCCCGTCGACACGTTCGTCCGCCCGTGACGCCTGCTCTCGCGCCAGTCGTTCCAGCCGCGGGAGCCCGGCGACCGGAAGGGCGAGGAACCGCTGCCGCCGAGACGCCGGCTCGTCGCTCGACTCCACGACCGAGTACGCCGTGTACTCGAGCGGCTGCAACCGCAGCTTCTGACGCCAGCGGAACGGCCGGTCGCGAGGGTAGATCGTCCAGGTGTCGAGTTCGTCGTGCAGCAGGACGCCGAACCGCGAGTCGTCACACCGGCAACCGACGGTCCCCGGCGCGACGAACAGCGTCCCCGGACCAGCCCGCTCCAACCGGTACTCCTGCCGCAGGACCGGCTCGGCGCTCGGCAGTTCCGGCAGCCCGACCATTCGCCAGCCGCTGTTGATCGAGCCGAACCGGGCCACGCTCTGTTCCGGGACCCAGTTGCCGTTCTCGTAGCCGACCGCGATCGACCCGCGGAAGTACGGTGTCCGGAACCCGCGGTCCGCGAAGAACTCGGCCACGTCGACCGGCTCGCCGGTCGCCTCGTTCGTGAAGCGGACCTGCATCGCCGGCGCGTCCGACCGCTCGATCCGGCCCGGTTCGCCGAGCCGCACGTGGTCGGTGTAGCCGGTCACACGACGTTCGACGACCGGCGGCGTGTCGCCGAGCAGAAACGCCAGTTCCTCGCCCTGCAACGTCCTCGGCACCAGCGTGAACGTGACGAAGCCGACGACGAGGCTCGCCACCGTGCCGGCCGCCAGCCACGTGTAGGAAGAGGCGAACGGCGGCTCGGCGGTGTCGGTGACCACGCGAACGTCCCCTGCACCAACCGACCGCTCGCGACCGACAGCCGCGCCGACGAGTTGCACGAGGACCGTGAGGCTCGCGGCCAGACAGAAGGGAAGAGCGAGCGGAAGCCAGAACGACTCCTCCGACAACGCGACAGCCGCGAGGTGGAAGACGCTCAGCACGAGGAGCAGCCAGACCTTCCCTCGCGTACCGCGTCGCACCGTCGCCACCCAGGTGGCGAACGCCAGCACGTGCGTGATCCGCAACGGGTTCGTCGATCCGCCGTACCGGTACTCGTACAGCGTCCATCCGAGGGCCACGAGGCCGAGAACCGCAGTCGACCACGGCCCCAGACCGCGGCGGTCGTCCACGCCGGACCAGGCGAGCGTCGCCGCGGCCAACGCGGGCGTGACGGCGAACGGCCACGCGTCCCCCGACGCCAGAGACAAGGCGACCGACGACACGGTGGTCAACACCCACAGCGGGAACAGCACGCGTCTCGCCTCCTCCGACCGGTCTCCGTTCGTCTCATCCCCGAGTGTAGGCCCGACCCGGATCCCGGTTCGCCGCCCACCACGTGAAGAATCGGCAAAGTCGTCAACGTCCCACATCCGGCCGGCCGTCCCCGATTCTTTTTCGAATCCGCCGCCGGTCCGGGTACCATGAGGCGTCCGGTTCGTGGCGTCGCACTCCCTTCTCTCGAGTGGCCACGGCCTTCCGCCGGTTCCCGGCTTCTCGAACCACGTCAGGATGCACCGCCATGAACAAGCCCTTGCTCGCCCGTGACCTCATGGTGAAGAAGCTCGTCACGCTGACCCCCTCCATGGACGTCCACCGCGCGATCGGCGTGCTGCTGAAGAACAAGATCTCCGGGGCCCCCGTCATCGACGAGAACCGCAACTTCGTCGGGGTCTTCTCCGAGAAGTCCTGCATGCGGGTCGTCATCGAGGCGGCCTACGAAGGGCTCCCCTCGAACACGGTCGAGGCCTTCATGGACACGCAGTGCCGGACGATCACCGAGGAGACCGACCTGTTGTCGATCGCCCAGATCTTCGCCGACACGCCGTTCCGCCGGCTACCCGTGCTCGACGGGACGAAGCTCGTCGGCCAGCTCAGCCGACGCGACGTCCTGCGGGCGGCGCACGAGCTGCTCGACGTGCCCAAGCCGAGCGAGTCCGGCCTGCTCTACCTGAGCGCCCTCGTCGAGCGGCACGAGAGCCCCATCGGCTGACGGACTCAACCGAGACCGAGCCGCTCCCGCAGGAACGGCACGAGTTGATCACGGGCGACCGTCTCCTGCGTTCGCTCGCCGAGGTCTTTCACGGCGACCTCCCCGGCCGCGATCTCGCTCTCGCCGGCGACGATCGCGTACGGGATGCCGAGCGTCGAGGCGTAGCCGAACTGCTTCCCGAGGCCGTGCGACTCCAGGTAGACCTGCGTCGCGATCCCACCCTCGCGGAGCAGTCGCGCGAGTCCCAGGTACTCGGACAGGAACCGCTCCCGGTCCTGTGCCGTGACGAGCACCTGCGTCGGCGCACTACGTGACGTGTCGGCAAGCTCGTTCCGCTGCATCAGGTCGAACAGCCGCGACAGACCGATCGACAGACCCACGCCGGGGAACCGCTCCTTCGAGAAGTACGACGCGAGGTCGTCGTACCGGCCGCCGCTGCAGACGCTGCCCTGCTTCTCCGAGCCGGTGACGAACGTCTCGTAGACGGTCCCCGTGTAGTAGTCGAGGCCGCGGGCGATCGAGAAGTCGGGCAGCAGCCGGCCGGGCGTCATGCCGAACGCGGCCGCGTGCTCGATGACGAACTCCAGTTCGTCGAGCCCCTCCGTCGAGGCCCCGGCACCCTCCAGAATCGTCCGCGCCTCGGCCGCGTCCGCGCACCCGGTCATCGCGATGAGTCCGTCGACGAGCGCGTCGCTCAGTCCCTCGGCGGCGAGGATCTTCCGCGTCTTCTCCTCACCGGTCCGGTGGGCCTTGTCGACGGCCCGCAGCACGTCGGCCACCTGCTCCTCTCCGACACCGTTCGCCGTCACCAGCGAGAACAGGATCTTGCGGTTCGAGACGCGGATCGCGAACTCGGGGATGCCGAGCGCCGTGAGCACGGAGTCGATCACGCAGGGCATCTCGGCGTCGTGCACGAGGTCCAGCGACGACCGGCCGACGACGTCGATGTCGCACTGGTAGAACTCGCGGTACCGCCCCGCCTGCGCCCGCTCGCCCCGCCACACCTTCTGAATCTGGTAGCGGCGAAACGGGAACGACAGCTTGCCCGAGTTCAGCGCGACGTACCGGGCGAGCGGCACGGTCAGGTCGAAGTGCAGGCCGAGGTCGGTGTCCGACTTGTCCTCTCCCTCCTGCGGCCGGTTGATGCCGTAGATCTGCCGACCCACGCCCCCCTTCGCCGTCAGGACGTCCATCCGCTCGACAGCCGGCGTCTCGATCGGCGTGAAGCCGAACAACTCGTACTGCTCGCGGATCGTCCGCAGCAGCCGTTCCTCGGCCAGTTTCACGTTCGGCAGCCACTCCGGAAACCCGGAGACCGGCTTGATCTTCAGCGGTTCGGTCACGTTCTTCGCCCGTCAAGACTCTCAATGCGGCCCGTATCCTAGTCGCTGCCCCGCGGGATGCGACCGTGGCTGGACGACCGACGCCGTGGGGCCCGGAAGGTTCGGTCAGGTAAGCCGCGTACGCAACGGTTCGAGATCGCGGTCCGCCGACAGTCGGATCGAGCGGGCCGTTTCCCCGACCGCCGTGATCTCCAGGCACCACGTCCGATCCGGCAGTACGTCCTGTACGCGGTCGGCCCACTCGATCAGACAGACGCCGTCGCCGTCGGCGAACAAGTCCTCCACTCCCAACTCGAGGAACTGGTCGACGTCCTCCAACCGATACGTGTCGAAGTGGTGGATCGGCAGCCGGCCCTCGTAGTCGCGCTGCAGCACGAACGTCGGGCTCTGCACCTCGTCCGGGTCGGCCCCCAGCCCGGCGACGATCGCCCGCGACAGCCGCGTCTTCCCGGCCCCCAGGTCTCCGACGAGTGCGACGATCGCCCCTGGCTCCAGTAGTTCCGCCAGCGCGCGGCCGAAGCGGTCCGTCTCCGCCTCGCTCGACGAGGTCCACTCGAAGACGTCCGTCACGATCCGGCACTCGCAGTCTTGGGCGTCTTCGGCTTCTTGCCCTTCTTGCGGTTGCGGCCCTGCCGTTCCTTCGCGGCTGCCTCGGTCGCCTGGCCGAGGTCGCCCTGCTCCTTCATCCACGCCTCCAGTCGCCGCCGCAGGTCGGCCTGCACGTCGGCGTACTCCGGGTCGTCGGCCAGATTCGTCCACTCGTACGGATCCTTCGTCACATCGTACAACTCGACGCCCGGCCGCTGACGGTACCGCCGGACCTTGTCGGCCGCGTCCTCGTCGCCGGCCTTTGCCTTCGCCTCCCAGGACACGAACTCCTTCGACTTGGTGCACGCGTTCTTGAAGGGTGTCTCCGGCGTGAAGTTCCAGATGTACTTGAACCGGCCGGAGCGGATCGAGCGGATGCCGAACGTCTCCGAGCCGTTGATGATGCCGCGAGTCGTCATCTCGGCGAAGACGTGCGTCTTGTGCTCGTCGGTCTTGCCTGCGAGCACCGGCACGAAGCTCTTCCCGTCGAGCAAGTCCGCCGGCTTCCCCCCGGCCGCCTCCACGAACGTCGGCAGCACGTCGACGTACTCGACCATCGCGTCCGCCACGCTTCCCGGCTTCACCCGCCCCGACCAACGGACGATCATCCCGCTCTGGATGCCCGAGTCGTACAGCGTCCATTTCGCGAACGGGAAGCTCGACCCCTGCTCGCTGACGACCATCACCAGCGTGTTCTCCGCGTGGCCGTGCTTCTCCAGCAGGTCCAGAATCTCCCCGACCTGTCCGTCGTAGTAGGTGATCTCGGCGAGGTACTTCGACATCGACTCCCGCGTCTCCGGCGTGTCCACGAAGTACGACGGCAACTCGACCTTCTCCGGCGGGTACCGGCTCGCGTCCCCCTTGTTCCACGGCGAGTGCGGCTCGTTCGAGCAGGCGAACAGGCAGAACGGCGTCTCGGACTCCCTGCACTCGGCGAACAGCTCGCCGATCGCCGCCATGTCCGGGTTGTTCGCCTTCCCGCTGTACTCGAAGGGGAACACCGTGTTCGGCGAGATGTGCTTCTTGCCGCTGAGCGCGACCCGATACCCAAGCGGCTTCAGGTAGTGGACGACGCTCTTCGTGCCGTCCTTCGCGAAGGTGTGGTTCGGATACGCCCCGCTCTTCACGGGGTACAACCCGGTGTAGACGTTGTGCCGGGTGGGCGAGCACATGGGGGCCGCCTGGAAGCAGCGAGTGAAACGCATCCCCTCTTCGGCCAACCGGTCGATGTTCGGCGTGTGCGCCTGCCCGCCGTAGCAACCGAGGTCGCGGTACGTGCAGTCGTCGGCGATCACGAACACCAAGTTCGGCCGCTCCGCCGCGGATGCGACGTGCGACACGGCGAGCAGGCCCAGGAGCACGGCAACTCGGGGACTCGTCATGGGAGAACCTCTGGAGGTGGATGCGCTCCATCCTACCGGCGACTCGTGGCATCTCGAAACGGTTGGGGGAGAACCGCGGATGGACTCGGATGAACGCGGATTGAACGAGTCTGCAGCGAAGTTCACGCACCATTCGATGACGGACAGGTGCTCCTACCGCGAACACCATCCGTGTCGATCCGTGTCCATCCGTGGTTCCCAACCCGCACATCCTCGTGGACGAACTCGCTCCCTCACGGTCGCGGCTGGTCGGCGCTCTTCGTGTCCTTCGTGCACTTCGTGGTGACCGCGACCGTCTCCGATCCGTGACCATCCGTGTCATCCGTGGTTCTCTCTTCCTAGAATCCAAGCCACGAACAACGCGAGGGACATCGTGGACGAGGCAATTCGCAAGGCCGACGTGCTCGTCGAGGCGCTGGGGTGGATCCGGCGGTTCCGGGGGAAGCACGTCGTCGTCAAGATCGGCGGCAGCACGCTCGACGACCAGCAGGCGATCGGGGCGTTGCTCACCGACGTCGTCTTCCTCGAGACGGTCGGCATGCGGCCGATCGTCGTGCACGGCGGCGGGAAGGCGATCTCGGCCGCGATGGCCGAGGCGGGCATCGAGCCGCGGTTCGTGCAGGGCCGCCGGTACACCGACGAGGCGACGCTCGACCTCTGCGCCCCCGTCCTCGCCGAGCAGATCACCGAGTCGCTCGTCGCCGAGATCAAGCGCCGCGGGGCCGGGGCGGTCGGGCTGAGTTACCGCACGTGGAACGTCCTCCGTGGCAGCAAGCTCGCCCTCCCCGGCGAAGACGGCGAGCCGGTCGACCTCGGCTGGGTCGGCCAGGTCGATTCCATCGACCACGACGCGATCGACCTCGTCTGCGGCTCCTCGAAGATCCCCGTCATTCCGTCGATCGCCCTCGACGACGACGGCCACCGGCTGAACGTCAACGCGGACACGGCCGCCGCCGCCGTCGCGCGGCTGCTGAAGGCCGAGAAGCTCGTCTTCCTCAGCGACGTGCCAGGCATCTTCCTCGACAAGGACGACCCCTCGACCCGCGTCTCGCACCTCGCCGCGGCCCGCTGCCGCGAGTTGATCTGCGAGGAGGTCATCGCCGCCGGCATGATCCCGAAGGTCGAGGCGTCCCTCGAAGCGCTCGAAGCGGGCGTCGGCAAGGTCCACATCGTCGATGCCGCGATGCCACACTCCCTGCTGCTCGAGATCTACTCGAACACTGGCGTGGGTACGGAGATCGTGAAGGGCTGAGCGTGGGCACGATCACCAAGAGCGACCGCCGCTGGATCAAGCGCATCGTCAGTACCCTTGGTCCATTGGTGGAACCGGGGCTTCAAACGGGTAACCAGAGCTTTCGCCAGATTCGCCTGGTCCCACAGGGCGACACGATTCCGCCGCTCTACGAGCGGGTTCCGGATACGCCCGAGGGATTCGCCACGATCCGATCGTATCCAGCCGACTTCGTTCGGGTCGTAGTTGGTCGGCACTGTGCAAAGCGTGAAATCTCCGCAGCAATACCGGCCCCTCCACCACCGACAGACCTCTCAGAGTTTCTCGAACGGTGGCTGGAGTGCAAACACGTGGCGGACGACTGGGAGGAACGTTGGCAGGATCACTGGAAGCGGAAGACTGGGCCAGCCGGGGTGTACTACACGGTAACGCACGAGTTCCGCTGGAATGGCTTGCGTCTGGATGGACGGAGTTGGGGTGTCATGGCCGACTGGTACGAAGACCGCGGCCGACAGGAGATCGTTCAATGGATTCGCCGAGAGGCGCGTGGTGCGGCGGGTGAGGAAGGGGTTGCAGCCAAACCTGAGTGACGGGAACTCCCAACGAAAACCGCCCGGCCGAGAGGTCTCGACCGGGCGGTTGGGTTCTCATCGCTCGCCGTGAAGCCTATCAGGCTCCGACGGTGGCGAGTTGTTGCTGTTCGGCCTCGAGTTCCTCCTCGACGTCGTCCTCGACGAAGCCGCGGAGGTGGGCGGCGCGGGTGTGGTGCTGCAGCTTCTTGAGGGCCTTCGACTCGATCTGCCGGATCCGTTCCCGCGTGACGCGGAAGATGCGGCCGGTCTCCTCCAGCGTGTAGCTGTAGCCGTCGCCCAGGCCGTAGCGGAGTTTGATGATCTCCCGCTCGCGGTAGGTGAGGCTCTTGAGGACGTGGTCGATCTTGTCACGCAGCATCTGCTGCATGGCCGTGTCGGCGGGGGTCTCCTCGGTGTGGTCCTCGAGGAAGTCGCCGAAATTCGAGTCCTCGCTCTCGCCGACGGGCGTGTCGAGCGAGATCGGGTGCTTCCAAGTCTTCATGATCCGTTCGGTCTCGTCGACCGTCATGCCGACGGCGTCGGCGAGTTCCTCCATCGTCGCGTCGCGGCCGGTCTCCTGGCGAATCTGCTCCGCCTTGGCCTTCAGCTGCGAGATGTTCTGGAACATGTGGACCGGGATGCGGATCGTGCGGGCGTGGTCCGCGACGGCCCGGGTGATCGCCTGGCGAATCCACCATGTGGCGTACGTGCTGAACTTGTAGCCGCGGCGGTACTCGTACTTCTCGACGCCCCGCATCAGGCCGGCGTTCCCTTCCTGGATGAGGTCGAGGAAGCTGAGGCCGCGGTTGCGGTACTTCTTGGCGATGGAGACGACCAGCCGGAGGTTGCCGCCGGAGAGCTTCTGCTTGGCGCGGGTCCACGCGTCGAAGCGTCGCTTGATCTCCTGCATCCGGGCCTTCAGATCCTCGGGCGACTCGTGGGTCATGGCCACGAGTTCCTGGAGTTCCCGTTCGAGGAGGCCTCGCTCGTCGCGGATGCCCGTGCTGCGGCGGGGCATGTGCTTCAGTTGCAGCTGGATGTCCTCGATCCGCTGGTGAATCTGCTCGAGCCGCTTGTAGAGCGGTTGCAGCCGCGAGGTCCGCAGGCTGAGTTCCTCGGCCAGCGTGCACAGCTTGCGGCGACGGACGACGACGCGTTCCCGGGCGGCCTTCCGCTCGGCCTTGGGGGCGTCACCCATGTACATCACCTCGATGTCGGCCGCGTTCTCCTCGAGAAGATGCCGGAGCGTCTTCAGGTTGTGCGGCATGCGGCCGAGGATCTGCTCCTTCTGGACGGCCTCGGTCTCGGAGGTGCGGAGCGTGCGCTCGAACGGCAGGTCGCCGGCGTGCACCTTCTCCAGCGTATCGACCACGTTCCGCACGATGAAGTCCGACTCGACGAGGCAGCGGCGGAACCGTTTGCGGGTCAGCTCGATCTGCTTCGCGAGGTAGATCTCCTTCTCGCGGGAGAGGAGCGGGATGTTCCCCATTTGGCTGAGGTACATCCGGATCGGATCACGGGACGAGAGGGCCGAGGACTCGGGCCCGAGCAGCCGTCGCTCGGCACCGTCGTCGCTGGAGTTCTCGTCGAGGATGTCAGGCGGCTCCTCACCGTCGACGACCTCGAAGCCGTGCTCGTCCAGCATGAGGACGATCTGGTCGACGAGCGTGGGGTCGCCCCCCTCGTCCGGCAGGAACTCGTCGACGTCCTTGAACGTCAACGTCCCCTTCTGCTTGGACGCGAGATCGACCAGAGTCTGAATGTTCGTTGCGAGATACACCTTCCGCACTCCCTCGATTCATTCGAATGGACTTCGCACATCCGTGCACGACTGGTTCGACGAGACGTGCTCCACCACGGAGTCACTGGCACGATGGCTGTGGATCTCGTCCGTCCTGGATCCTGTGGGATCCTGCTCGACGGTTCTTCCGACACCGCTCCCGGTGCGACTGGTTCGCCGGTCTCGGATTCGAGTCCGAGTCTCCCGGCTGACGACCCTCTCGACCGAGGGGCCTCTACCGACCGGGGGGCCCGCCGGCGAAGGGCGGGTCGATCCGACGCGTGCGTGGCGTGAGTCCGCCCCATTGTCGGAAGTGAGCTGGGGACGAGCGAGTCGCCGTCGACACCACTCGTCCGGCTGCCGCCTCCGGGGTGTAAGCCCAACGAGACGAACAGCTTTGGGTTCTCCGTGCGGGCATCCGTTCGCTCCTCTCGAGATCCCTTGCCTGACCCTTCTTGGTCCCAAGCCAGCGAGCGATGCTACCAGAAGCCCCCCCTCCGCGCATGTCGATTTCGTTTGGTGGTTCGATTTTCCCGAGATTCCCGGCGGCGGGAACTCGGGGTTCGTTCGCAGCGCGCTCCTCGGCCGCTGGGACATTATTCGAGGCGACCCGCTCACCGGCAACGGACGAAATGACCCCTTCGACTCGTCAACTCGATCGACGATTCCACCCGGACGCCGCGGTCCCGAGCGGCGACAGGCCACGGCCACGGGTATTCTGAAACGAGTTCAACAATACGCTGCCCCACGAGAGAGCATCCCTGTGAACGCCGGTCTGCCGCGAATTCTCGTCATGTCGTTCGCGACACTTCTCGGTGTCGTCCTGCCGGTCTCCGTTGCCGAGTCCGCGACGTACTACGTCGACAATCGCATCGGCAGCGACGGATATACGGGCCGGTCGGCGTTGCCGGCAGGGGCGGGAGCCGGTCCGGTCCGGACCATCCGGGCCGGGCTCAACCTCTGTCGGCAGGGGGACACGCTGGTCATCGTCAACACGGGCGACGTCTACCACGAGTCGCTGCAGTTGTACGGCGAGAGGCACAGCGGCCAGCCGTTCGGGAACTTCGAGATCGAGGGGAACGGGGCCGTCGTCTCCGGTCTCCGTCCGATCCCGCCGTCCGCTTGGACGTTTCTGGGCGACGACCTCTGGACGGCGAACTTCTACCGGAAGGGGCACGCACTTCTCGTCGCGGACGGTCAGGTCGTCCCGAAGCACGTGCTGGCCGATCCGACCGACCTGAAGCCCCTGCCGACCGGGCACTTCACGACGGTTCGGGGCCGGCTGCTGTACCGTGGCGGCCTCGACGACCGGCCGCCGGAACGGGACTTCGCCTTCGCCGCCGAAGACGTCGGCATCACGCTCTACAAGGTGCACGACGTCACGATCGGCAACCTGACGCTGCGGAACTTCCGCATCGACGGCGTACAGGCCGCCGACTCGGCCCGCCGGATCACGCTCCGCAACGTAACCGTCGAGGGGAACGGCCGGGCGGGCGTCGCGCTCAAGGGGGTCGCCTCCCTGGCCGCGTTCGGCGGCGGCACGTCCGGCAACCTCGAACAGTCGATCCGCATCGAGGGGAAGGCCGCCACCATCGCGGTCGACGAGTTCGAGTACGACGTCGAACCGACCGTCCTCGACTGACCAGTCACTTCGTCGGCCCGGAGAGATCGACGACCACCGCCTCCGGCACAAAACGCTCGACGACGAGTCGGGCGAGGTTCAGCCAGCAACGACACCGGTCGAGAACCTCGCTGTCGGCTGAGACGACCACCTCGTCCGACTGCTGCAGCAGCGGGTCGGGGTCCCGCACGACCTCCGCGGTCCACGACCAGCCGCGATCCTCGGCCACTTCGCGGACGAGGCTGGTGATGCGGCCGCTGTTCGAGACCGGGCTGTCGAACCACCACGTCGTCGGGCCTGCGGCCAGGTCTGTCAGCGTCTCGCCGATGGCCGCCAGTGCCGGTTCGGTCTCCTCGACGCGCCGGTAGCTGCCGTGCATCGAGGCCATGTCCCGCAGGCAGCCGTCGCGGCCGAGCAGCAACACGCCGCCCGCCATCGCAGCCTCGATCGTCGTCAACAGGTTGAAGCCGTCGATCCGCAGCTCCCGCCCGGCGACCTCCGACGGGGCGATGCAGGACCCGGTTCGAGCGACGACCGCCTCGTCCGAGCAGCACGAACGAGAGACGGCCGTCCGCTGCCGCTCCCGCAGCTCGAAGCGGTCGCCGACGAGCTTGAGCGACGACTCCCGGGCGTACCCGCGACCGAGCAACCACGACAGGTCGTCGACCGCCGAGCGGAGTTCCGGCCTCGTCGACTCCGCGAACAGCTCCCGGTCGCGCGGGTGCGGCCCGCGGTGACGGCGAGAGTCCGGCATGTCGGTCGGCCTCCTCAGCGAACCGGACGCCCTCGCCAGGTCGGCGTCCGGTTGGCCCGTCGGTGCATCATCACCAGGAAGATGGCGAACGCGACGATGGCGGCCCCGAACAGGATCACAGACCACCATCGCACGTCACCCGGCAGCCGGGACGAGCCGTTGCGGCCGGAGATGTACTCGACCTCGATCAAGCCGACCGGCGGCGGCGTGTCCGGGTCGAAAGCCATCGACTCCGTCCGCCGCGTCCCGTCGACGTCGGTGAAGACGTACTTCACCACGAGCCGCTCGACCGTCCCCGAGCGACGGGTGCGGTACTGCTCAACCCGCGCGCTGGCGACCTCTGCCTCGGCCGTTCGGCCCCAGGCGAGGTACTCGATCTCCCCCCAAGAGTAGCAGCCCGAGATCAGCAGCAGCACGCCCAGAGCGAGCAACCGCTTGAGCTTGAACGCCTCCTCCTGCATGTCGACCACGACGGACTCCTCGGGGCGTCCGGCTCAGTCGAGCGCGTAGTCGCTCGGCTTCTTTCCCTTCTGGAAGGTGCCGAACGAGTACTTCGTCGGCTTGTAGTCGCCGACGAGATCGACCGACGTCCCCCCTTCGGGAACCTCCATGTCGAGCAGGTAGTAGGCGGCGTTCACCAGCATCCGCCGTGTGCCGGCGGCGACGAGGTCGGTCGAGGAACCCATGGTGGTGGTGAAGGCCATCCCCTTCTCGCCCTCGGGCAGCTGGTAGCTCTTCGTCCAAGCGATCGGCATCATCGGGTCGTTCTTCTTGCCGACGAGCGGCTCGTCGTCGGGCCGCATGCCGAAGTTCGGGTCGTCCTTGGCGGCCTCGCCCTTCCGCACGAGCACCTGGCCGAGCACGATCGGCTTCGAGTCGCCGGGCAGCGGCAGCCGGACGCCGTAGACGTCGGTCGGGCCCCAGATGGTCTTCGGCTCGATGCCACGGACGACCGGGTGGTTCTCCTGCCCGTCGGCGACGATGCCGCGGGTGCTCTCCCGCTTGTGGCCGCCGTGGTGGCTGATCCACTTCTCGCCGAGGACGAGCCGGCCGAAGCCCCCCTTCCACTCCGCCTTCGGTCCACCGTAGCCGTTGCCGTAGTGGGCGAAGGTCTTGTTCCCCTTGACGTTGAAGCCGTGGGTGGCGGTCCGCATGCCGATGACGGGCTTGCCGGCCCGCAGGTAGTCGTCGATGTGCTGCATCTGCTCGTCGGGCAGGTCGCGGAACCGCGTGGCGATGACCATCAGGTCGGCCGTCTTCAACGCCTCAAGACCGGGGATGTTGCCACGGTTGTTCGGGTTGATCTCGCCGGTCTTCTCGTCGACGGCGAACACGACCGTGCACTTGAAGCCGTGCTGCGTGGCGAGAATCTTGCCGAGCTGCGGGAGCGCCTCCTCGCTGCGGTACTCCTCGTCACCGGAGATCAGCACGACGTGCTTCCCGCTCCCGGGCTTCCCGCCAGCCCCTTCGTAGGTGACCCAGAGGTCGTCGGCGTGGGCGGAGACGGCAGCGAACAGGATCAGCACGGCAGCGAGCGGGCGGGACATGGAGGTCTCCGGTTCGGAGTGGGACGTCGAAGTTGGTCCTTGAGTAGAACCCCAGCCGCCGGCCGCATCAAGCAGCACCACCCGTGACGGGGCGGATCCGGCCGAGTCGAGAAAATC
Source organism: Planctomycetaceae bacterium (assembly GCA_028284885.1). Taxonomy (GTDB): domain Bacteria; phylum Planctomycetota; class Planctomycetia; order Planctomycetales; family Planctomycetaceae; genus JANQQW01. The sequence goes on along the minus strand of JANQQW010000371.1, from coordinate 11,132 downwards.
CCCGAATTCGCTTCAAGATTCCCGATTGCCCGGCGAACAACCCCTTGGAGCCCGGCGGTGCCGGTGGCTCGGTGCGTAGACGGGACCCAATTCTCGGAGGGGCAATCATGGTTTGTGGAAAGATGTGTCGGACGGTGGTCGGTGGAACGCTCGTGGCCTTGGTCGCCGGGGTCTTCTTCTTCGGACGGGACTTCAAGAGCTACGCCCAGACGGCGTTCGGGAAGGCTCGGGACGCCGTGAAGAACGAGGTGCCGGTCGAGTTCGAGGTCGAACGCGCTCGGGACATGGTCGAGTCGCTCGTCGAGGACGTCCGCGAGTGCATGCACGTCATCGCCGAACAGCAGGTGGACGTGGAGCACATGGAGGCGGACGTCGCCCGCCGCAGCGAGGCGCTCGGCGTACAGAAGAACGAGATCCTGGCCCGCCGTGCGGAGTTGGCGACCGGCCGGTTCGAGTACGTCCACGCGGGAACCACCTACTCGCAACGGGACATCGAGCGGGATCTCGCCACGCGTTTCGAGCGGTTCAAGGTCGCCGAGAAGACGCTCGAACGGGACAAGCAGCTTCTGGAGGCTCGTCGTGAGGCTCTCCGGGCCAACCAGGAGAAGCTCGACCACATGCTGACGGCGAAGCAGGAACTCGAGGTGCAGATCGACGAACTCGAGGCCCGCGTCCGCACGATCGCCGCGGCCGAGAGCGTCTCGGAACTCGAGATCGACGACTCGCGACTCAGCCGGGCGAAGTCGCTCATCAAGGAGCTCGACAAGCAGCTCGACGTGCGTGAGCGGCTGCTCGACGCCGACGGCCGGTTCACCGGGCTGATCCCGGTCGATCCCGGCACCGCCGAGGACGCCCGCGAGCTCGGCTCGGAGATCGACGAGTACTTCGACCAGCCGGCCGCGATCGAGTCGGCCGGTCTGTGAGCCAGTTGGACTGCCACGCAGTCCGCCCGAGCACGGCGAGCGAACGTTCGCCGTGCTCGGCGGCTCGCGCGGCGACTCGGTTCTTGTCCGCGAAGGTCGCTGGTTGACCCGCGACCGGTCGCGCCCGACGATTGACCGGATCGAAACTCCCCGAGAGACGGATCGATGCTCCCCACGAGCGACGCGACCGGAACCGCCTCCACGGCCGATCCGCCAGGCTCGTCCCTGCTGTGGATCGACGGAGTGGGCGGCTACCTGCTCCGGTTCGGGCCGCAACTCGTCGTCGGCGGCGCGGGTGGGCGGCCCGGTGAGGCGGACCTTGCCCTGATGGCGAACCTCTCGCGGCGGCACGCGGTCCTTCGTCTGGCGGGAGAGCGGTACCTGCTCGAACCGCTCGGCCGCACGGCGGTCGACGGTCGCCCGGTCGACGAGCCGACGCCGCTCGCCGACGGTTCGGAGATCGAGCTCCGCTCGGGGGTGAAGCTGCGGTTCCGGCAGCCGTCCCTGCTGAGCACCACCTGCCGGCTCGACTTCGTCAGCGGTCACCGGCCGAAGTGGAGCATCGACGGCGTGCTGCTCGTCCAGGACACCCTGCTGCTCGGGCCGGGCGACCAGAACCACGTCGTCTGCCGAGACTGGCCGGAGAGCGTGATCCTCTCGCGGAGAAACGGCGTTCTCCACTGTCGAAGCCAGTCGCCGCTGATGACGGGCGAGTTCCCGATGGCCGGCGAGACGCCCGTCACGCCGGGGGCCGTGGTGACGGGCAACGGACTACGATTCCGCATCGAGGAAGTCGAGGAGAGCGACCAGCCGTGAAGTTCACCTTCCCACCCGAGTCGAAGCCGCTCGCCGGCTACACGCTCAAGCGAGGCATCCACCGCGGCGCCTTCGGGGAGGTGTACTACGCCCACACCGAGGCCGGGAAGGAGGTCGCCCTCAAGCTGCTGCAGAGCCAGATGGAGGTCGAACTCCGCGGCGTTCGGCAGTGCCTGAACCTGAAGCACCCCAACCTCGTCGGCCTGTACGACATCCGCGTCGACGACGACGGGGACCACTGGATCGTGATGGAGTACGTCGCCGGGCGGTCGCTCGCCGAGGTGCTGGAGGACCACCCGGACGGCCTGCCGCCCGACGAGGTCGCCGAGTGGATCGCCGGGATGGCGGCCGGGCTCGACTTCCTGCACGACCGCGGCATCGTCCACCGCGACCTGAAGCCGGCCAACGTCTTCATGGAGGACGGCGTCGTCAAGATCGGCGACGTCGGCCTCTCAAAGTACATCTCGCAGAGCCGCCGGAACGAACAGACGCAGTCGGTCGGCACCGTCTACTACATGGCCCCGGAGGTCGCCCACGGCCGGTACGGTCAGGAGGTCGACGTCTACAGCCTGGGCATCGTCTTCTACGAGCTGCTCACTGGTCGCGTCCCGTTCGACGGCGAGTCGACCGGCGAGATTCTGATGAAGCACCTCACGGACGAGCCGGACCTGACCGCGGTCGCGGAGCCGTTCCGCGAGGTGATCGCGCGGGCGCTCGCGAAGGACCCGACGCAGCGAACCCCCTCGACGGCGGCACTCGCGAAGGAGGCGCAGCTCGCCTTCCGGCGTGCCGGAGCGGTCCTGGTCGGCTCGGCCGCCGGAACCCCCGCGTTGCCCACCGACCGACTCGACCGACTCGGGCACGCGACGGCTCCGCTCGGGCCGCCCGAGTTGCCCGAACCGCCGAGCCGAGCGGACTCGAACGACGCCCCGGCGCCCGAGGACGCGGTGCCGGACTCCGAGGTCGCCGTGGTGTCGGACTCTTCGTTCCGTCCGTGGACGTGGTTCCGCGAGCAGTGGGACGGCCCGCACGCGAACTGGGTCCGCTGGGGAACGGCGACCGCCGTCGTCGTGCTGTTCGCCTCCGGAGCCGGCTTCGCCCTGCTCCCCGTCGTGGCCTGCGTCGCAGCCGTGAAGTACGGCACGGACTGGGTCGTGAACGGCCTGCGAAACCGCCAAGACCGCGAGCCGCAGGCCGTCGCCGCGACGTCGCCACCCCCGCCACCAGTTCCGCTTGAACCTCCGAAGCCGCGGCACCTCGAGTCGCCGCGACGCAAGTCGTGTGCTCGGGTCGCCAAGTCGGGCGAGTGGCTGACCCCCGAGACCACTCGCGCGATCCCGTGGCGGCAGCGGTTCGCCGAGCTGGTCAGCTCGCTCGCCTACGCCGGTCCGTTGACGGCGTTGGTGACCACCTGCCTGGTCCTGGTGGTCCCCTACCTTGCCGACGGCCGCGCGTCCGCGTACCCACTGGACCCTGCGTCGATCGGGCTGTTCGGCGGGATCACGCTCCTCGGCTCCTGGAGCATCCTGGCGGCCGCGAAGTTCGGCGAGGGCCGCGAGCGGAACGGACTGTACCGTCGCATCGCCTTCTTCGCCGTCGGCGTCATGGTCGGATCGGCTGCCTTCTGGCTGCACCGCGAGTTGCTGGTGACGATGACCGACCACGTCTTCCGCAGTTCCGGCGCTTGGCCCAACACGCTGTCCTTGAAGAAGTACGCCCTCTTCTTCGGGGCGCTGTTCGCCCTGCGACGTTGGTGGTGGCACGTCGACGGCTACCGGGAGAACCGCTTCCGCGTGATGTCGGTCCTCTGGACGGGGTTCGTCGCCCTGCTGCTGACCGGCGTCCTGGACTTCCCGTCGCTGTGGGGCGTGCTGTGGGCCGCTTCCATCTCGAGCGTCGTGCAGCTGGCGTCTGCCTGGATGCCGCCCGACGTCCGTTACGAGGGGGGAGAACCGAGCCGTGCATGAGTCGAGTCGCTACCTGGAGCATCTGTTCGAGACGTCGGTGCCCGGCATCACGGTCGTCGCCGTCCTGCTCGGCCTCGTCGGGCTCGCCGTGGCGTTGAACTCGTACGTCCGCTCGACCGACTTCTCGCTGGACCCGGTCCGGCTGCTGCGACAGTCGCTCTCGCTGCTGTGGCTGGTCCCGGTCGTACTGGCCTTCGGGCTCGTCGGCTCGCGTTTCGCCACGACGAACACGGCGTCGCCGGAACTGACGCCCATGTCCACGGGAATCCGAGGTTCTGACGAGTCGCTCGCCCCGATCAGCCATGTTCCCGGACCGGCCGGCGAGCCGATCGAACCGGCGTGGATTCACTCGGGCGTGGTCGATCTGCCGGACCGCACGCTCGTCGTGGTCCACGGTCGGCAGTTCGCGACGGTGGCCGAGGCCGAGGAGGACGCACTCGCCCAGTCGGTCGCCCTGATTCGCGACGAAGTGGTGCGAATCGATCGCCGATTCGGTTCGACGCCGGTCCCGGCCGAGGTCGTGCGGGACGCGGCCGTCCGGCTGCAGTACGTCGAACCGATCGTCCGGACGACGGAGAACGCCGAGTTCACCGTCTACCGAGTTCACCAGCAGGTCGAGCTGTCGCACGGCGTGTTCCGCGAGATCACCCCGGCGCTGAGCCGCGCGGTCGCGGCCGGGCGGCTGTGGACGCTGGGCACGGTCGCCGGCTTCCTGACGCTGTCGTTCGCCGTGCTCGCCGGCTACCTGCGGCTGGACGAACTCGCGGACGGACGGCACCGCGGACGCCTGCGGTTCGCGGCCGCGTCGATGTTCACGGCGTTCGGGTTGATCGCCGCCGTCCTCCTCTGACCGGCCCGCCATGCCCGACGACAGCGACCGACTCGTCGTGCAACGCGTCCGCGAAGGCGAGCGGGGCGCGTGGCAGGAGGTGATCGACCGGTACGAGGGCCGGCTGCTCGCCTTCGTCGAGAGTCGCATCGGCAACCGCGCCGCCAGCGAGGACGTCGTCCAGGAGACGTTCGTCGGCTTCCTCGTCAGCCTGCCGAACTACGACGACCGCACGCCGCTCGAGTCCTGGCTGTTCTCCATTGCGGCCCACAAGCTGACCGACCACCTCCGCCGCGAGGGCCGCCGACCGACGATCCCGCTCGTCTTCGGCAGCGAGGAAGGCAGTTCTCGCCGCGAGCCGCCCGGCCGTGCGCGGCCCGCCTCCACGCTCGCCCGCAGCCGGGAACGCCGTTCGGTCGAGGGGCAGGTGCTCGGCGACGCGTTGCAGGCGCTCGTCGACGGCTGGAAGGCGGACGGTGAATGGGAGCGACTGCAGACCGTCGAACTCCTCTTCGTCCGCGGGCTTCCCAACAAGGCCGTCGCAGAGCAGCTCGGCATCTCGCAACAGGCGGTCGCGAACCACAAGCACTTCGTCGTCGGCAAGCTGAAGGAGGCCGCCGCCCGGGCGCGGATGCCGGACTTCGACGCGCGGTCGCTCGGTCTGGACTGACGGCGACTACACGCGGCCGGGCCGGGCCGGTAGGCTCGGACCGGAACGTGCCCGCAACGGAGCCCAGCCTTGGCAGGGAAGGCCAGCGTGACCCGCAACTCCCCGGTTCCCTCCTCGCCCGAGGTCCGCGAACGGATGCAGCGGGTGCGGCGACGGGACACGAAGTGCGAGGTGGCGATCCGCAGGATCCTTCACGCGCAGGGCTTTCGCTACCGCGTGGACGAGAGGCCGGAGCGCGCCATTCGTCGGCGCGCCGACCTCGTCTTCGTGCGGCAGCGAGTGGCCGTGTTCGTCGACGGCTGCTTCTGGCACGGTTGCCCGCAACACGCGACGTGGCCCAAGGCGAACGGGGCCTGGTGGCGGGAGAAGATCCTCGGCAACGTCCGCCGGGACCGCGACACGGACCGCCGGCTGCGCGGCGCAGGTTGGACGGTCGTCAGGGTTTGGGAGCACGAGTCGCCGGAGAAGGCCGCCGCCCGGATCGGCCGCGTCGTTCGGCGACGTGAGGCCGTCCTGCAGCCCCAGGCCCGCTGACGACCGGCTCCCGGGGTCTTCTGCGGACGTGAATCGGCAGTGACTGCCGGTGTGGCGCGCGGAACGGCGGTGCGCGAACTTTCCGGCGCGAAAGATCGCATGAAGGGCTTGACCCTTTTCCGATACATCCCATATCAACCCGCCTCAACTCACGTCTCCCCGCGTCCCCGGCGCGGATTCCCCTGCATCCCGCAGGGGGTTTACTCACCAGTCGAACGAACCAGTCGGGAGAGTCTCTCTCCCCGTGACCCGAACGGGCGATCCGTACGCGCCACCGTCGTGCGTACGCATCACGGAGCTCTGTGGAGCAAGGATTCGGAAACGATGACGAAAACACGTGGCACACCGACTCGCAGTTCGTTCACGAGGCCAAGGGAGGGTCGAACCTTGTACCGCTTTGGAGGCTTGTGTGCGGGAGCGGCCCTCGTGGCGTTCTCGCTCTGGTTGGCGAATCTCGGCGGCTCCAGCCCGGGGCTCAACGCCGGCATCGAGCTCGACGACGACGAGTCGTTCGCCTGGGCGGACGAACCCGCCCCGTCCACCGCTCGCGCCGACGGCCGCGAAGGCTTCAGCCCGTTCGGTCGCGAACCCGCGAAGAACGAGTACAAGCAGATGGCCGTCGACCTGATGCAGCGGGCACGTGAGCAGGCCGCCGCCGGCGACCTGTTCTCGGCTCGCCGGAACGCCCTCCGGGCGAAGGCGATGCCCAACGTCACCTGGAGCGCCGGCGAGGTCTCGCCGAGCCAGTTCCTGGAGAGCCTCGACAAGCCCAAGGAGATCGACCCGCGGTCGATCGCCCCGCGCGGCACCGAGCTCCCCAGCATGCAACCGCGCCCCTCGGAGTTCGCCGACGACGGCTTCGGTCCGTCGCCCGTGACGCCGGCGGGCGGCTCCGGCCGCTTCGTCGATCCCGAGGCGATCAAGAAGGCCGGGCTCACCGAGGCGGCCCGCCCGCAGCCGACCACCGCGAACGCGGACGACGGCTTCGAGTTCGAGTCGAACGACCGGACGGCCTCTCGCCCGACGGAACCGGCCCCGGCCGAGCCGTTCGCCCCCGCGAACACCGAGGACGGCCGCCGCAAGCAGGCGGAGCGACTGCTCACCGCCGCCCGGGCCGACCTCAAGCGACGTGACTTCGCCGCCGCTCGCCGCAAGGCCGAGCAGGCCGACAAGCTGGACGTCGGGTACGGACTGGTCGACGACCGGCCGGAACTCGTCACCGCGGAGATCGACCGCCTCGACCTGCCTGGTCGTGAGCCGGTCGACGTGGCGATCGACTTCGACACCCCGGCCGTCGAGCGGCGTCCCGCGCCGGAGACGGTCTCGGGGACCGACTTCGCTCCGCCGACCGAGTCGGAGGATCCGCTCTTCACCGAGCCCGCCCCGGCCGAGCAGCCGGCGACGACCGGGTCGAACGCCTCGGCCGCCGCGCTCCTGCGGGAGGCCCGTTCGGACCTCGCCGCCGGGAACTACGAGTCGGCCCGCAGCAAGGCCTTGGCCGCCCAGCGGATGGACGGCGTGTACGGCCTGTTCGACGACCGACCGGAACTGCTGCTCGCCGACGTCGAGCGTCTGACGAAGACCGCGACGATCGCCGGTGGTCCCAAGCCGACCAACACCTCCGAGCAGCCTAGCCGGCCCGAGACCAACCCGGCCGCCCAGCAGGCCCAGGCCTTGATGGCCGCGGCCCGCAGCGACCTGAACGCCGGCAACCTGGAGGAGGCACGCCGCAAGGCGGACGCCGCCAAGCAGCTGGACGTCGCCTACGACCTGTTCGGCGACCGTCCGGACCTGATCCTCGCCGACGTCGAGGCGGCCGACGCCGCCCGCAACATCGCGACCCGTGAGGCGGCGACCACGCCGGCTCCCGTCCCGTCGAGCCCCGGTGCCCAACAGGCCCAGGCCCTTCTCGCCTCGGCCCGTGAGGACCTGCAGGCGGGTCGGTACGACCAGGCTCGCGAGAAGGCCCGTGCGGCCGAGGACATGGAGGTCGCCTACGGACTCTTCGACGACCGACCGGACCTCGTCCTCGCGGACGTCGACCGTCTCGGCGGTCGCTCGACCGACAACATCGCCAGCGGCGCCCCGGAGTCCGCTTCGAGCCGGCCGGCCGTCGAACGACCGGTGGCCGCGGCTCCGCAGCCGGACAAGCAGCGAGCCCTCGCCCTGCTGAAGCAGGCCCGTACCGACCTCGCCGCCGGACGTCTCGACGAGGCGAAGACGAAGGCCGAGCAGGCCGAGTCGATGAAGGTCGCCTACGGACTGTTCGACGACCGACCGGAGCTGCTGCTGACCGACGTCGAGCGGGCGTTCGAGATGCAGAACGTCGCCTCGGCTGGGAGCCCGGCACCGCAGCCGGCGCCGCAGCCGGCCGCGACCGAGCCGATGGAGAAGCCGGACCAGGCCCAGGCGTTGCTGGCCGAGGCCCGTGAGGCGCTCGAGGCCGGGAACATCGAGATGGCCCGCCAGAAGGCCGACCAGGCCCACGGGCTGGGCGTCGTCTACGGCGTCTTCGAGGACACCCCCGAGCGGGTGATGGAGGAGATCGAACGCGTCGCCGGGAGCGAGTACGCGGCCAAGCCGCTGCCGCTGCCCGAGACCGTCCAGACTCCGGTCCCGACGGAGTTCGGGGTCGTGCACCCCGAGGGTCCGACCGCCGAGTCGCTGTTCGAGCAGGGTCTCGCCGAGCTGCGAGCCAAGAACGAGGCGGAGGCGTACGACTTGTTCGTCGCGGCCAGCGAGTCGGGCCAACGGCTCGAGGGCGTGAAGGCCGAGCAACTGCAGAACCTGCTCCGCGAGCTCGCCCCGCACCGCCGCGAGATGAAGCTCGCCAGCGGGCGACGGGTCGAGCAGTTCGGTCCGGGCGAGTTGCCGATCGGCGACGAGCCGGGACGCATCGGCGAGGCCGAGCAACGGCAGGCGGTCGAGTTCGACCGGCTCCGTTCGACCGTGCTGAACGCCGTCTACAAGGCGGAGCGGACCAAGGAGGACGACCCGGACGCGGCTCTGGACACGCTCGACGAGGCACTCGCCGAGGTGAACCAGTCGTCGCTGCCGAAGGAGTCGATGGCGACGCTCGTCGCCAGCCTGCGGCGGACGCGGACCAGCATCGAGAGCTGGAAGAAGGTTCGTGAGCCGCTGCTCGCCCAGAAGGTCCACAACGAAGAGGTCAGGGCGGCGATCGAGATCGAGCGGGAGAACCTCGTTCGGATCGAGCAGGAGTTCAAGGAACTCGTCGACGAGTTCAACGAGCTGATGCGGCAACGGCGTTACTCGGAGGCCCAGGCGGTCGCCCGCCAGGCCCGCGAGGTCTCGCCGAACAACCCGGTCGCCGAGACGATGTTCTTCAAGTCCCAGCTCGCCCTCCGCGTCGACACGATCGACCGGATCAAGGCGGACAAGGAGGAGGGAGCCTGGAACACGATCATGGACGTCGAACGGGCCATGATCGTGAACGTCGGCGACGAGAACCCGCTCGCCTTCCCGAAGGACTGGGCGGACATCTCCCGACGCCGCAAGGGCAAGTACGGCACCGACGCCCGACTCCGCACCCCGGAGGAGAAGCGGATCGAGTCGAGCCTGGAGAACACGATCTCCCTGCACTTCGACGAGAAGTCGCTCGCCGAGATCGTCCAGCACCTCGCCGCCGTGGCGAACATCAACATCGTGCTGGACAAGCAGGGCCTCGACGACGTCGGCATCGACACGAACCAGCCCGTCTCGATCAACGTCGAGGGGATCAAGCTGCGGAACGCCCTGTTCCACATGCTCGAGCCGTTCGACCTGGGCTACATGGTCGACCACGAGGTGCTGAAGATCACGAGCAACATTCGGCAGCAGGGGGACCTGGTCACCGCGACCTACCCCGTGGCCGACCTCGTGGTCCCGATCCCGAACTTCACCCCGACCAACGCGTTCAGCCAGAACTCGAACAACAACGGCTGGGGCAGCTTCAACAACAGCGGCAACTACAGCATTCCCCCGATGGGCGGGGTGCAGCAGCCGTCCGGGCAGGCGTTCTTCCAGGTCGGCGACCCGGTCGGCCGGCAGGCGGACCCGTTCTCCGGGAGCCCGGGCATGAACGCCCGCATCCCGGGCCAGTCGCAGGTCGACTTCGACTCGCTGATCGACTTGATCGTCACGACGGTCGAGCCGGACTCGTGGAGCGAGGTGGCCGGGGCCGGCTCGGTCGCCCAGAACGAGAGCACGCTCAGCCTCGTCATCCGACAGACGCAGCAGGTGCACGACGAGATTTCCGACCTGCTGGAGCAGCTTCGCCGCCTGCAGGACCTGCAGGTGACGGTCGAGATTCGCTTCATCACCATCGCCGACCAGTTCTTCGAGCGGATCGGCGTGGACTTCGACTTCGACGTGCAGGACTCCGTCGGCGACCTCGCCGGAACGCCTCCCTTCGGCACCACGCCGGGCGGCGGCATCGGTGGCGGTGCGGGCGGTAACGCCGGCGGCAACGCCGGTGGCAACGCGGGAGGCAACGCGGGAGCCGTCGGCATGGGCGGCATCGGCGGTGGTCTCGGCGGCGGCATCGGTGGTGCCGGCGGTGCGGGCGGCGGTGCCGCGGGCATCGGCGGAGCGGGGGCCGGTGCCGGTGGAGGACAGTTCTTCGACGTCCCCCAAGGCCGTGCCCTCCCGGAACGAGACTCCTACCCGAAGACGGGAACGATCGTCGGCCTCGCGAACCCGGGTCAGTTCACCACCGACCTCGACGTCGGCTTCCGACAGGGTTCGTTCCAGATCGGCGTGCCGGACTTCGGCGGCTTCAACCCGGACGCCGGCATCCAGTTCGGCATGGCGATCCTCTCCGACATCGAAGCCTTCCTGTTCATCCAGGCGGCTCAGGGTGACGAGCGGTCGAACATCATGTTCGCCCCGAAGGTGACGCTGTTCAACGGGCAGACGGCGACCGTCAGCTCGAACGTCCAGCGGCCCTTCGTGACCAGCGTGGTCCCGACCGTGGGCGTCTTCGCGGTCGGCTTCACCCCGACGATCACGGTGCTCGCCGAAGGTGTGACCGTCAGCGTGCAGGCCGTCATCTCCGCGGACCGTCGGTTCGTCCGGCTGACCGTGGCCCCCTCCTTCAACACCATCACGGACGTCTTCGCCTTCTCCTTCCAGGGTGGTGGCGGTGGCGGCGGACTGGGCGGTGGTCTGGGTGGTGGTGGACTCGGTGGCGGCCTCGGCGGTGGCGGACTGGGCGGTGGCCTGGCCGGCATCGGCGGTGGTGGACTCGGTGGTGGTGGACTCGCCGGCATCGGTGGTGGCGGCCTCGGTGGCCTCGGTGGCGGACTCGGCGGCGGTGGACTCGGCGGCGGTGGACTGGCCGGCCTCGGTGGAGGTCTCGGCGGTCTGGTCGGTGTCGGCGGCATCGGCGGTGG